>JAYTVM010000103.1:0-28911 GCA_043743995.1 Pirellula sp.
TAGCCACGGTCGCGGAGACCGTGGGGAGCGAGATCGTTTCTCGCAGTTCACCCACGCTTTGGCAAGCGTGGCTACCCACGTTTTCCTGTTTGACAAAGCGCGAGAGTCATTTGCCACACTTCCCACGCCCACGCTAATCGCCTAATCGCTTTGGGCGTGCCACACGGTGGCCTGGTAGTATTTCGCGGTCATTCCAGAACCTTCATTTCCACATTTCGAAATCGGACTTCCGTCGGACCTCCGGAATGCAATTGCAACGCCATGATACCTCGTTTGGCTCCTTTGGGGTCATCTAGATCGACGCACAATTGACCATTGATCCAGGTTTGTATTTTCGATCCCTTGGCCCGCACTTCGTATTGATTCCAATCACCGTTTTTGACATGCGTTTCCCCCGACTTGTCCCAAAGAAGTGCTCGGCCCTCCTCCTCGTATAACTTGCCCCACCACCCCGGCCCCACGTCCGCTTGATAACCCAACATCCCCTTGTCGGTCTCCTGGCTTCGAAATTGAATGCCGCTGTTTCCAGCGTTGCCAACCAGTTTCACTTCGAGCTTCAAATGAAAATCGGCGACCGAGAATTCACTCACCAAGAACTCATTCTTAGCAAGTCCCGAGGTCTTTCCGACGATTTCATTTCCATCCATGCTCCAAAGTTTTTCGCCACCTCGCCAATACGACAGAGTCTTGCCATTGAAGAACTCCTGAGCGTTGGATGCGGTCGCTAAGATCGGTATCTGGCGGTCGCTACCCAAATAGGCAATCAACGAACGGATTTCATGTTTGCTAAATAGCTTCAACTGGTCTTCAGGCATCATGGATTTTTCGCTGAGCTTGCGATCCTCAATCTCATTGAGCGGTACCACTTCGATCGCATCCACTTTTTGAAGTGTGACCGAATTTGCATCTTCCGCTCTGACGATGCCCGTTACAATCCGTCCGTCACAATTGAGAATCGTCGGTTGATATTCCTTGGCCATAACGGCGCTTGGATCGACGATATTACTCAGCAAATAATCCAGATTTGCCCGGTTGGAACCCGTAAGTTCGGGACCAATATTGCCACCCGTTGCGAATAGCACGTGGCACTGCTGACACGTCTTAGCAAAGACCGCCCGGCCAAGCGACAAATCAGGTTTTGGTTCCTTGGTGGATTGAACCAACGCTTTGTATTCTTCGACAAGCTTGATCTTCTCGGCTGGCGATTCGCGGACCGTTCCCCAGTTCTTTTCCAGTAACGATTTGACTCGATCGTTTTTAAGATACTCCAACTGGCGAACCAAATCAGCGCTGAGATCGCTGGCAGCAACTTTCTTGGCATCGATGGCTTCAAGCATCGCGATAGCATATTCGCTACGCGACGCGAGGGTTGTGAGCGCCCCTCGCTTTTCATTTTGCGCCAGTTCTGAGTAGACAGCCAGGATCCGATCGCTCGTTTTGGGGTCTGAGTATTGTGCGAGCCCAGCGATGGCCGCCGAACGAAGGCTTTTATCCTTCAAAAGCGACTGAAGCACGGGCGCGAGTTTCGGATCCTTGGCTCCCACCAAGGTGGCGATGGCAGCAGTTCTTGCTTCGGTCGATTCGGTTGCCGATTCGACGATGGTTCGAACGGAGGCCAATGCGGTCTCATTGCCAAAGGTTACCCCCAATGCCTGCGAAAGCCGTTGAACCGTCGTAGATCCTTTCGCAAGCTTCGAATAAACCGCGTCCCACTCCTTGGGTGGCGCCACTTGCCGTCGGCCGGACAGCGAAATACGTATCGCATCCAGAAATGCGATTTGCACTTCTTCCGTCGCGGCCTTGCCTAACCCATTGACCAATGTAGCTAGCGATTGCTCGTTGTTCGTCGCACCGATTCGGCGAAACATATTGTTACGCACGAGGGGAATGGTTGACGAGGCAGATAACCCCAACGCCAGAGCTCGCTCCGCGTCCAGTTCGGCCAGCGGCTCTGCAGCATACCAGACCATCAAGGGCAGATTTTGATCGTTCGCATCGCTCGCATGCGTTAGCAGGCTTTGCACCAGATCCCAACGTTGATCGAGTGGAATGCGCTGGGCAGCCGAAGCAAGATAAAGTCGAGTTACCGGCGATTTTTCACTCTGAGCCAACTTGGCTAGTTTGCTCGGATCCATCGCACTCGCAGCCAGTTTGGATTCTAGACCCAATTGAACGCCCCAGCCCCGCACGAATTCGTTTTTGTCAAGCAACATTCCTTCGCAAGTCGCAGCATCTAGCCTTTCCATGGCGGCAAGCGCCCAAGCAGCCCGCAACCGCCGCGTTTCATCGGCTTCTTCCTTCGCCATCTTCTTCAAGCTTGCAACGGCCTCGTCGCTAACTTTACCAACTGCGGAACGCTCCTGTAGAACGCGTCGGCTATGCCGCACGTACCAGTCGTTTCGATTTAAGGTGTGCTTTACTAATTCCATATCAGTCGCGGTCCCCAGAGACACCGTCCTGAACTTCGCCAATTCACCATGGACAATTTTGTAAATTCGACCGTTGGTGCGGTCGTGCTTGCCAGGATCGGTCAAGTGACAAGCTTGCATGTCATACCAGTCGATCATCCACGCTTGCCCATCCGGACCATAACGCAGATTCAGGATTTGAGACGCTTTGTCGCCGGTCAGCAGGAAGTCCGGTGAGTGACTTCCTATGTAACCTGAACCGTTCGGCTTGAGAACATCCACGTTCAATCGTTGTCCGTGAATATTATTCATGAAGATGCGATCCCGGTATTGCTCGGGCCAAGCTCCGCCGAGATAAATCATGGCTCCCGCATGCGCGTGTCCACCGCCGGCTTCGTCCGATCTACCATTCCCGCTGTGTGGAGTAGCACCAACATAGTGACGATGGTCCGCGATGGTTTTGATGTCGTCGTACGTGTACGGATTGAAATGCAAGCCACCTTGACGTTCGTAGCGTGCTCCTTGAATGATGTGATACAAGTGTGGGATAACGCACGACGTGAGGAAAGCCTGACCACGATCATTGAAATCGACTCCCCACGGGTTGCTCGTGCCCTGCGCAAATACCTCAAAGGTGTGGCGAGTAGGATGGTATCGCCAGATTGCGGCGTTGACGCCTTGCCGATCTGTGTCGGCTGTCCCCGGTTTGCCCACACGAGAATGGGTAAACACTCCATGGCAACCATAAAGCCAGCCATCGGAGCCCCAAATAAAAGTGTTCAATGTTTCGTGCGTATCTTGATATCCCCAACCATCTAGCAAAACCGTTGGTGGGCCATCCGCCACGTCGTCACCGTTGGCATCCGCAATGAAAAGCAAATACGGTGCAGCCCCAACCCAAACGCCTCCGAAGCCAACCTCCATACCGCTGACCAAATTCAAGCCTTCGGCAAAGACCTTGCGTTTGTCGAGCGTTCCGTTGCCATCCGTGTCTTCGAAGATGAGAATGCGGTCACGGCCTTTGCCTTCTTCGGCGCGTCTAGGATATTCATATGCCTCTGCAATCCAGACGCGCCCGCGATCATCGATTGCCATGGCGATAGGTTGCTTTACGTCGGGCTCAGCTGCCCCTACAACAACTTGAAAACCCTCGGGCAACTTCATCGCCTTGGCTGCCTGGTCAGCACTCAGTCCTTCAAAGGGATACTCGTCAATGACCACGGGCGTCTCAGCCTTAGAAAGAGGACCCGGTTGGCTTGCATGCAGTTGGAATCCATCGAAGTTCAAATGCCCCCAGCCGCCTTTGCCTTCGTCGACCAGTCGAACAGCGAGTTCCTTACCCTGATGCTGTGTTAAGTCCACAACGACCTGGTGCATATTCTCAGTCACTCGGCCAGAGGAGCGATGAAGGACTTTGTCGTTTTGCAAGTCGATGAGCTCCACGCGAACCGTATTGTCATTGCCGCCACCGATTAAATACGAAGCGTATGGCCTATCGACTACGAACGGAGCCGATGTAAGGATGCCGGTCGCTTTGTCACCTGACTTTTCGAACGTGCCAATCCAGTATTCGCCTTGATGCTTACTCCTCATGTCCTTGCGACGCGCTGCCACGGTATCTCCCCGAATGGGCTGACCAACAAATGCATCTCCCGTCGCAGTCCAATCCTCGAGCGAACCCTTTTCGAAGTCCAGATTGAGTGTTTTCCCGCTCTTGGATTTCGGTGACTCTCCTCTCGCAGTCCCAAGCTGCACGGTATCGAGGCCGACCATATAGCCTGGGATAGCAGCCGCATTTTTTCCGACAATTTCAAACGTCAATTTATGCATGCCGGGATTGAGCTCGCTCTGACCGATTCGGACGACCCCGGTGGAAACGACATTAGGAGTACTGAAGCAATCGATCGGCTCCCCCAGCTTCACGCCATCGAGGCTTACCTGGACGATGCCATAGTCCCTGGCTTTGGTAAAGGCCATCAGCACATCGAATTTTCCGGCGATTTCGACGGGCAGTTCCAGATCGAGCGTCGAACCGATCTTGCCGCCGGTCCACCAAAGTTGTGAATCGTTGCTCCAACGATCTGCGGCAAAGCCCCCCATTCCCTGCTCACTCGCCGAACCGTCCGAGACCGCGAGCACCTTGAGCTTTTCTCCTTCAAAAATGGAGGCGCGATCACTGGCGACAGCTTTGACTATTTGACGAACGGGCTGAGCTGCCTGCCACGCGGTTTCTGAGACCTTGGTGCGTTGATGAAACAATGCGTGTGCACCTTTCATTCCACCGACGGTTATGTCCAATAGTCCATCTTGATTGAGGTCCAACGACCCGATCTGCCGACCGACTCCAGCGTCATCGGCTGCCTTGAATGGAACCCAATCGACACCGTTTGCACCTCGTACCAATTTGAACCAGTAGACCACCGCACCCGCGTCCCACATCGGACTCCCTTTGTGATGAGAGTAGTAAGTTTTGCCGGTGATAATATCTTTGAGTCCATCGCCATCGACATCCGCCAGGTTGACCGAATGCAACTCGCTGAACACCAACCCATACGGATTGTCCTTGGCTTTCGAACCCATAATGTCGTGGCGTGTAAACTTGCGTTCACCCCCCTCCTGCACTTGCTCAAACCATGCCAAACCAAAGTCGTGAGCGGCTAAGCTGGTGATAATGTCGCTGTCGCCATCGCCATCCACATCATAAGCGAACATTTCGGCACCACCGTACGCGTTCGAAAAAGACTGCGTGTGAGCTTGCCACGGTTTGCTGGCAGCGAGCTCCGTGGGTTGTTGAAGCCAACCCTTGGCGTGGATGACATCCAGCTTGCCATCTCCGTTAACGTCGCCAACTCCGAGCCCATGACCAAACTTTTTATCGGTGACCTGGGCGGAGATTGCTACAAACTTCCATGGCTCAAACGGTCGAGACCAGTCGATCGTAGCGTAGCCAAAGAAACCATCGCGGGAACACACAAGTTCTGGCCGATCATCGCCCACGAGTTGTACGAACTGAGGGGACTCGTTGGACACCCAATCAAAGACTTGGTGTTTCTTCCAAAGTTCGTTCGAATTCGATGCCCCTGGATTTTGATAGACAAACGCGGGAGTGCCAGGGAAACCAACGGTAAAGACATCTTGGAATCCGTCGCCGTCGAAATCGTGAACCCAGGCGAAGAAGTGGTCGGAGTATCCTTCACGATTCTGCGGCTTGGGCGGATAGATCTCGTGCTTGACCTCGAAGTCTGGCCCCTCGTACCAATGCGGTCCGTACACAAAATCGACTTTCCCGTCGTTGTTCAAGTCACCAGCCGCGGCTCCCTCGGAGTAGTAGACATCGCTGATCTGCTGGACACGAAACGTGTCGAGGGCTCGGTCTTGACCGGCGGCCAAACCAAAGCCTAGGCAAACCATTCCGAGAACACAAAAAGACATTCTGAATTGTTGGATCATGGTGGATAGGATGGCAGGTGGGAAATGAGAGGGAGTTCGAGCGAATTGTGCCCAAATGCGTAAACTAGTCTACCGCGCCGGAATTCAAATTGCTGCAATCAAGCTAGCAAGCACATGGAAATAGTCGGTCGGACGCTAGCAGCGTCCACCACGTGGCGGACGCTGCTAGCGTCCGAAGCCTGTACATCATTCAAGAACCTTTTTTCAACAAGTGCTCATCCAGATACCTCGCCAACAAAGAGTAAAAATGCCGAATGGTATTCGTGCCCTCCGATATCGAATGCGAACGCCCCGGATAAGGCATTACACTAAAGGACTTGTTCTGCGAAATCAATTCGTTGATCAATAACTCAACTCCCTGGTAGTGACAATTATCGTCCCCGGTACCGTGGACCAACAGTAAATTCCCTCGCAACTGTTTAGCAAATGTCAGCGGTGAGCCATCCCGATAGCCGGCTGCGTTGTCGTCTGGCAATCCCATGTACCGCTCTTGATAAATGGTGTCGTACAGCAATTGATTCGGCACGGGCGCCACCGCAACGGCGGTATGGTAGAGATCCGGGTGCCGGAAAATGGCGTTGAGACTCATGCTGCCGCCGCCGCTCCAACCCCAAATGCCCACTCGAGTGCGATCCACAAACGGCCAACGATCGAGCAGCACGCGCGCTGCCGCCGCTTGATCCTGAGATGCGAGAATTCCGATTTGACGGTGAACACACTTGCGCCAAGCTCTTCCGCGTGGCGACATCGTTCCTCGGTTGTCGACGCTAGCAACAATGGTGCCTCGTTGGGCCAATATCAGATGCCACAACCCGCGCTGGCCCTGCCAAGCGTCCTTCACTGTCTGGCCGTGCGGCTCACCGTAAACATAAAACAGCAATGGGTACTTGTTGTTTGGATCAAAGTCCTTTGGCTTGATGCACCACGCGTCTAGCGGCAGGTCATGGCCAATGTCTACCTTGAGAAACTCGGTCGTTGGCAGTCGCAGCTTGGCCAAATTCTCGTTCAAAACGCGATTGTTCGTCAGTTGGCGAATGGACTTATGATCCGACAATCGAATCAGATCAGAAACGGGCGGTTGGCTGATGGTCGAGTACGTGTGAACCGCAAACTCGTGGTTCGACGCGACATCGTACGTGTGGGTTCCTGCCTGATTCATGGGAGTGAGTCGTTGTGCTTCGCCGCCACCAGACGGCACTCGATAAAGATAACGCTGTGTTGGGTTATCTGGCGAAGCGGCGAAATAGAGCCAACCATTTTTGGAATCGACGGCTTCTATCTTGATCACATCGAAGTTACCTGGTGTTATGCATTTCAGGTTGCCGCTTTCCACTTCAACCCGATAGGCGTGCCGCCATCCGTCCCGCTCGCTAATCCAAAGAAACTCTTTGCCAGGCTTCAGCCATTGCACTGGATTTTCGTTTTCTAACCATGTGTCCTCGGTCTCAGTAAGCACGGACCGTGTCTTTCCATCTTGTGGATTTGCGATCATGACGCGGTTGACACTCTGCAACCGATTGAACTGCTGCAGGATCAGTTGCTGGCTGTCTGGCATCCATTCCATTCTTGCGATGTAATGTTCTCGCGGGTCGCCTGCAACATCAAGCCATTGAACTTTCGGATCGCTGCGAGCAGCGATGGCGACAACCCCGACGCGGCCAGCGGAATTGCGTTCACCTACTTTCGGGTATGCGAACCGGATGGTTTGCGAATACTTGGCCGACGTGTTGTCAATCATCGTGAATTCCGGGACTCCGGTCGTATCAAACTGCCAGAACGCGATGGCGCTGCTATCGGGACTCCATCGATAGCCATCCCGCAGGTCAAGTTCCTCTTCGTTCACCCAATCGGAAGTGCCATTGATCAACGTAGCGGAGCCATCGGTCGTCAATGGGACAATTCGAAGATCGGAAAGTTGTTGGACGAAAAGATTGTTTTCGCGAACGTAAGCTACTTGCTTGTCGTCAGGCGAGAATTTGGCAAACATCATCGTCGCCGGAGCGGCATCGCCACCGAGTTGTTTGAGCTCGCGGCTAGCCAGATCCAGAAGCCAATAGTCGCCTCGCGTGTTGCGCCGCCAGACCCGTTGGCTGTTGGTGTAGATCAAGACCTTCGATTCATCTGTCGAAAACTCGAAGCCATCGATTGCAATAGGCTCTCGCTTGCCCGTTGGGATCAGCATCTCAGCCGATGCGATGATCTCTTCATTGCCGCTTTCGCAATCAACTCGAACAAGATCTCTGCCTTTCTTTTCGCCAGTCGTAGGCTTAAATGTGAAATAGCTTGATGATTTCTGGCTCCACGTCAGTTGCCCTAGTTTTTCTTCCTGAAAGTCTTTTCCCTCGAAAATGCGATCGATGGTAAGGAGGGACTCGTCGGCAGGTGCTTGCTTCGCACTTGGCGGCACCGAAGTTTCTTGAGGTGATGCGGAAGCAAAATGCGAAAGAAGGAGCACTAGGCTTGGCAATGCAAATCGAACAAGTTGCGATCTCACGTTGAACTTCCTTAAATAGTTGGTATGCAGGAGTTGGTTTACTAGACGACGTCTACGACACGGGGACCGAGTACATCGAATCGAGGTGCTACGCCTAGGCCGGGCGATTCACTAGCTCGCATGAAGCCATGGTCGCGCTGAGGTGCCCCAGTCGCCGTGCTGACCGTTACGTAACTGTTGAAGTCCGTGCTGGTAAAACGATACTCCTCGGGTGTGCTATGCGCCAAGTGCGCGATGGCTGCGGTTGTAATGTCACCGCCCCAACTATCTTCCAAGGTCATAGCGATCCCCATCGAAACGCAAAGATCGCGTGCTTGCTTAGTTTTGGTAAGCCCTCCGAGCTTGCTGATTTTCAAGTTCACTACGTCCATCGCCAAATCGGCTTTGCAACGCAAGAGCATATCAAGGCAGTCGATGTTCTCGTCGAGCACAAAGGGATGATCAGTGTGCCTTCGTACAGCCAAACACTCTTCGTAGGTTAGGCACGGTTGCTCAATATACACATCCACGTCGCGGACGGCTCGGGCAACTCGAATCGCTTCATGCTGGGTCCAACCGGTGTTCGCGTCCGCAACCAGACGCTCGTTTGGAGAGAGCATGGCCCGAACTGCATGGATGCGCTCAATGTCGGTATCGGGGTCGCCACCCACTTTCAACTGAAACCTCGTGTAACCCTCCGATCGATAGCCTGCCACCTTGCGAGCCATGGTCTCCGCTGACTCTTGTGAAATGGCTCGGTAGAGTCGCACGCTTTCACCAAACCTTCCGCCCATTAAAACGCAAACGGGCAAGCCTGCCACTTGGCCTAGAATATCCCAACAAGCGATGTCGATACCTGATTTGACGTACGGATGCCCCTTGAGGGCAGCGTCCATACGATGATTGAGCTTTGCAAGTTCGCATGGGTTGTAGCCGATCAAATGGGGACCTAGCTCTCGCAAACCAGCTCGTACCCCTTCGGCGTAAGCCGGCAAATAGAACGGCCCCAACGGGCAGACCTCACCATATCCAATCAAGCCCGCGTCCGTCTCGACGCCTACAATCGTGCTGTCGAAAACTGATACCGATTTGCCTCCAGACCATTTGTACGTTCCCTCAACCAGGGGCAACTCGACTCGATGCGCAAAGATTCGAACAATTTTCATCGGCTTTGGTTCCAAAGGGAAATAGACAGAGGCTCGACGAATTGTACTTGGTATTCGCAATTTTGCCTGCGGGTCGCACGTCGATTTTGTTTCGAATGGCGAAACGAAGTCAAGTCGCTCCGTCGACTTGAGTCCTGGCTGCCAGGGCGAAATCCCGGTTTTGGTTGTTAGTCGATCGGCAGACAGAAATCTACCTGTAAACTGGGTGTTTCGGGTGGCACGCCCCTGAGGTACGAAGGGCGTGCTGAAGTGCCAGGGATCCTAGCCCGTCAAGCAACACTAATACGCCCGTCGCTGTTCAGATTGTTGATTCAATCCTTTACTGTTAGCCGCAGGCGTTTGACATCCCAAAAACGCTCGCCTACTCTTGCTGTTTAATCGCCGATAAACGAGAATATTTTCCAGCAAGAATGGATCTCACTTCAGGCACGCCCTTCGTACCTCAGGGCGTGCCACCCGTGCCACCCTACTACGTTTACTTAGTCGTTAGCGATGGGCGTGGGAAGTGTGGCAAATGAGTCTAGCTAGCGATTCACCACGCCCTTCGTACCTCAGGGCGTGCCACCCGGTTGTTCTTTGTTGAATCAACTCGATAGGAGAAGCAACACGATGCGAATAATCGATCCTGTAACAGGCAAGAGCTACTTTCGCAAACGTCGTACAAGGATCGAGGAGCTTGGCCAAGCGCGTGAACTTACCTTTTCGTGCTACAAACGATTTCCATTTCTCAACAGCGATCGGACTCGACAATGGTTTATTGACGCGCTGAGCGAGGCTCGAAAAGAATCGCCATTCGATCTTTGGGCCTATGCAATTATGCCTGAACATATCCATCTGCTTGTCAACCCCCGAGAGAATATCGACGTAGGACGCGTTGTCGGATCCATGAAAGAAACAGTCGCTCGCCCGGCCATCCAATTTCTGGAAGCGAATGCACCTGAATGGCTTCCGCGAATCACCGTTCGCGAAGGCGACCGAGTTCGACGACGTTTTTGGCAACCTGGAGGTGGCTACGACCGAAACGCAGTTGAACTCAAAACGCTTCATAAGATGATTGACTACATTCACATGAATCCCGTTCGACGCGGACTTGTCGAACGGCCGGAGGATTGGCTTTGGTCAAGTGCTCGCTGGTACGCTGGGATTCGACCTGTTCCAATCGAGATCGACGCAACGATCCCAATGACTTATGAGTCTATTGGCAAACCTCGATGAAAAAGGCTGCTGGCGTTTGAAGGTGGCTTGGGAGGGGGATTTTGACTTGCACTTCAAGCACGCCCTTCGTACCTCAGGGCGTGGCACCCAATTTACATGTTCCTTGGGGTGGCACGTCCCTGAGGTACGAAGGGCGTGTGAAGTGCGAGCGATCGCAGCTCGTGAAACAACGCAAATACCCCTCGCGCTGTTCGGCTTGTTGTTTCAATCGTTTTCGGCTAGCTGCAGGAATCCGGAAGCCCTAAAACAGTCGCCTAAAGTATTGTGCTTAACGCCCATAAACGAAAATGGTCGTTAGCAAAATGGATCTCACTTCGAGCACGCCCTTCGTACCTCAGGGCGTGCCACCCGTTTCACGCGTTTCACGCTGTGGCCGGGCGCGGTAGTCTTCTGTCTGCCGCTCGCCTTAGTTAGCGCTCACGACCCACCGCTCTATTGTGTTTTGAATTGCGACAGCGGGGGCGTGCGATGATCGCTGACCGTCAGTCGGCGGAGCGACTGACCTACGTATTTCTACTCCAACTTTCATCTCCTAACGTACGGATGTACTCGACGGCGTCCTCGAGTTCGGTCGTTACTGCCCCCGGGACGCGACCGCCCCTGTCGCATTCCGACAGAATAAGTAAATCTTCGTAACTCTCGTTCTCTCGCAGTCGTCGATGTGCCCGCGAACCAATCGTTCCATCGAAAATCCGATGGGCTTCCATGTGATTGGCAATCAGCCATTGAGTTCGCTGGGTGATTAAGCCCTCGAGTGCCTCTAAGCCGGATTCGACATGCGCAGAGGAATCGATTCCCTTGCCAACATCGTGCAGCAACGCGGCTAACAAGAACTCCTCATCGTACGGCATGGCATCGCAAGCCAAATCATAAACTTGCAAGCTATGGTACAAAACGTCTCCCTCAGGATGGTACTTCGGATGTTGCTTAACATTTTCAAGTGGTAGCAACAGGCTATAAAAGACTTGAAAGGGATCGGGGGTTTCGTTCATTTCGGACAATGTTTGTTCCGTGTCGATGTCTGGATACTCTTGCCGGATCAATTCCTCAAGCTCATGCATACTGGCTCGTTCGATCGGTTTGCCGGTTATGGAGCTTTTGAATCCGTGGCTTCGCAAGTTGTCGTGGTAGACAGTCAGTTCGATGCAATAGCATTCGCGAACATGAATGTGTGTGTAGGTCGTTTGGATTCCGTCCTTGCGGACCTGTTTTCGCTCGATCTCATAAGGGATACCTTCGTCGTCAAAGCAGGCTGCAACCGCTTCGATACTATCGGAAAAGACATGAATGTCGATATCCGAGCCTTGACGCACATGGCCAGTCAAAACGCTACCAATGAGCCTTGGATGAAATTTGCTGATCAACCGCATCACTCGCAACGCAGTCAATCGCATGTCTCGCAACGCATCGAGTCGCCCCGGACCCTCGTGCATGCGAGCGAACGACTGAACGGCATCTCGAATCTCGGGATTGGTTGGCAAATCCGCGGGTTTGACCCAACCTTGGCAAAGTCGTCGCGACGCCTTCTGTTTGGCTCGGTAGTATTCGGACTCTTCGTGAAGATAGAGAAGCCTGGCGGCTTCGTGAGCGATAGAACGCCTCAGTTTCGAAGGATTCATTTGTTGCACCGCAGCGGAATGCTGGTTGGTCGATGCTTTCACAACTTGGGAACATTGAACTTGACTTACTTAACGCCAAACCCGTTCAATTATTTGTTTAACAGTTAGCCGAAGGCGTACTCGACACCATCAACGTACGCCTACGGCTAACGGTTAAACTCGACACATTTCAACGCATCAATGCAAACTAGTCAACATCGAAACGCCTATTTCGGCGGAATCGAACACCCGACCGCTTCGGTCTTGGGAACACGGATGTCTTCTCCCGCATCGAGTTCACGCAGCGCGATCCGTAAATCTTCCCGCGTTGCGGCTGCCCGCTTTTTTCCAAATCCCTGATGAAGATCGTCGATGCGTCCTTGATAAACGAGTGTTCCATCACGTCCGATTACAAAAACCTCCGGTGTTTTTGTGGCTCCTACTTGTCGAGCAATCGCATGATCCGCGTCCATCACGACTGAGAAAGGTACCGCGTAATCCTTCGCATGTTCCTTCAACTTCTCTAGCGTTTGATCCGGTCCTTCGTGGATTAAGAGGAACTCAAAGCCTCGGTTCTGAAACTCTTTGTGCAACCTGGCAAGCAACGGCTGATAGCTGTTGGCAATCGGACAATCGGTGGTCACAAAGATCAACACCAATGCCTTATGCTCTGGCGAGGCTCGGAGGGAATACGACTTGCCGCCAACGTCGGTGAACTTCACCAGTCCACGGTCTTGCACCGAACTGGACTTTTCATCAGCGGTCCGAGCGAAAGCCGGAATTAAACTAATCATCAAAAGTGCGAAGAGTACGTAGCGCTTGGGGTTTCGGCCGTGCGACATTAAGTAGTTTACAGAATGTGTCATTGTCTACCTTACTTTTCTCTGGGTACTGCATTGAGGAATTGCTCGATCGATTTCTTGCCGATGTCCAACTCGTTTTGATCTAGTACATCGTCATTGTTGGTATCCATGAGGTCCAACAAGCGATCTCGTTGTTTCTCTGGAATCTCGCTCTTTTGCAATTTGCCGTCACGATTCCGATCCAACAGCTTGAGCAAGCCCCCATTGAAAGGGCCCCCATTGAAAGGGCCGCCGCGACCTAGGAGTCCACCGAGGCCGCCGAGGCCCCCCATTTGCGAACTGATGCGTTTCCGAAGGCTCTCTCTCGTTCGGGCCGTGATATCTTGCTCAAGAATTACGCGTTCCGATTCATGCTTGGCGATTGCAAGCATCGTGATGGACCCCATTTCGTCGGTCGATTCACGTCCCCAACTGATGGGACGCGGTGGTGAAAAAGGGTTCTCCGGATTCGCTGCGGAGTTGTCGTAAACAATGTCAACCTTTAGTTTCGTCCCTTTCGCAAGTGAGACAGGGCTTTTGAACAAGTACTGGTCCTGCCAATCGAGATCCCAGTCGTCGATTCGCAGCAACTCAATCGACTCGCCACCGGGCGGCGTTGCAGTCATCGACATTTTGCAGCAGATGTAATGCGCGTGGCCACCGATTTCGAATCCCACGATATCGATCGGCAAAACGTACTCATCGTGAAGCAAATAATTCGCGTCTCCCGCGTCTATGTCGATGCCTGCTCCCATCCCAAAGAGTGGTGGCAGTTGCACTGGAACCAATAGCTGTTTGGGAGCTACGTCGGCGAAATAAAGTCCGAGTTTCGATTGCTCCGTTTCTTTCTTTCCAGTTGGGTGAAAGTGGGTCTGCATGACAATATCGCTGCCCTTTGGTAGGAATCTCGCTAAGTCGCCAGGCAGACGGTTTGGCGTTGCACCCGGAACGTATCCACCTAATCCTCTCGCGAGACTATCCGGCATGCGTTCCAGTGCATTGCCTCTCGTCTTAAGGAAATTCATGCCAGCGAAACCAGGTTGACCATCCGCACTCTTTTGTTCTTTGGCCGCACCATCGATATCCAGGAAGAACAAAGCGTGGTGAACGGCACCACGAGCTGTTGGACGCACCTCAATTGCCTTGATCCATTTGTCTTCGGGTAGACCGACAGGAAAGACGAAGGATCGATAAAGGTCAGGTCCATCGGCTGGGATTTGAAATGGGCTTTCCATTTGCACAACAAGATCCGGTGTTCCAAGACTCCAACCCTCTGGAAAGTCCGGTGCCTTTGGGGTTTTCGATGAATCTCCCTCGGGGCATCCTGCTGCAATCCAAGCGTCGATTTGCTTTTTTTCTTGATCGCTCAATCGTCGATCATTTGAAAAATCGATTCCGGTATGAATCGGCTTCCATGGAGGCATGTAGCTATCCCGAATGACCGCTTGAATGGTCGCCGCTCGCTGCGACACATCCGAATAGCTGAGCAACGAGAATGGCCCAGCCTGACCTGGCCGATGGCAATTCGAGCAATGCGTGTAGATAATCGCAGCAATCGGTTCCACAAATGTTTCTTTGGGCGGTGCTTCACTGGCATTCGTAAACGCCGGAGTTGAGCCAACGTTAAGGTACAATAGCGTCGCCAACAGAAGCTTTAGCAATCCCGGGCTGCATTGCGGTTGCTTGAAATGTCGAATGTTTAGACGTGTCATGGATAACCATCCTTCGGGCTTAGTTTTTCTGGACTTAGCGTTTCAAGTTTGAGTACCATTTCATCGAGTACGAGTAACAATCATCTTAATCTTAATCGAATTTAACTGCGATGGCTTAGTTTCGAAGTGCCTCGGGCGGGATACCGGCGGTGTGGCACTGGCTTGCGGCGATTTGCCCCCGCGACCACAGTGTCCGCTCGACGAGCACCCGCAAGAGTGTTTCCATGCTGGCTTGAGCTGCCGTAGATTCCAAAACTCCAATGGCTCTCGCAATGGCTTCTAAAGTACAAAGATGCTGAACATCGCGTTGCGTGCGCAAGCGGTACTCGGACGGTGGTCCTTGCAAAAGCTTTACGTGAGGGATACCCGCCAGCGAAGGTTCGTGGCGAACAAATTTGGTGGTTTGCCTCCAGTTGGCATCTGGAACGATCAAGTTGATCGGAGTTTCGATTTGAGAGACGAATTCAGGTGTAAGTTCGACCGCGATTGGGCTTGGATAGAGCAGCAGTGATGTTCGTCCGGATTCGATTAAGCCGTCCGTTGACATCCGCTCGTCCCGTCGGCCGTGAATACGAACTTGGCTGTTGGTCAAAACCTTTGCGGCTAACCGAGCCGTATTCGTCGTGAGCACTTCTTCGCTGGTGTGCATAAGAATGATCACTTGTGTTTCCAGAGCGATCCGGGGAATGTGCGAACAGAAGCAAAGCGGCTTGCGAATCTCGCAGCCTGAGCATCGATGTGGAGCCAGAAAAGGTCGCATAGTACTTCTTGGAGATTGACAGCCATGTCGGTCGCAGCGGGGCGCGGATGAAATGGCAATTAGAATGCTATCGGTTCGGTAGCAGAATAGGAATTCTGAACGTGATATTGGGCAATGCCTAAAAGATTCCATTGAAACAACACTGGATTCCCGTGTTTTGGATAGGATTCTCGATTGATGGCTTAAATTGGCCTCTGAATTTCAAGGGATCGGGCTATTCTATTGGCGGTTCCAATCGCTGATTGTCGACCATTGTCCATAGTCCTACCCCCTTAAAATCTCCCTATTTGTCCATGTCTCAACCTTGGTCTCCGTCCTCTTGGAAGTCGTTTCCAGTATCACAACAACCGGAATACTCGGATTCGAACGCGCTTTCCACTGTGCTCAACCAGATTAGCATGATGCCACCCCTAGTGACCAGTTGGGAGGTGGATCATCTGCACGACGGGATCGCGGCTGCACAGCGAGGAGAAGCATGGCTGCTGCAGGGTGGCGATTGCGCAGAGACCTTTGACCAATGCCAAACGGAACCCATTGCGAGCAAGCTCAAGTTGCTATTGCAAATGAGTTTGGCAATTGTATTCGGATCACGAAAACGAATTTTGAGGGTCGGCAGAATGGCTGGGCAATATGCTAAGCCGCGTTCCAGCGACACAGAAACACAAAACGGCGTATCGCTTCCTTGTTATCGAGGCGATTTGGTCAATCGATTTGAATTCAATGAGGAAGCTCGCCGAGCCAACCCAGAGCTTTTGTTGCGAGGCTATGAGCGTTCCGCGTTAACACTTAATTTTGTTCGGGCTCTGAGTGAAGGCGGTTTCGCGGATTTGCATCATCCAGAAAATTGGAACTTGCTCTTCGTGGATGAGGCCAAGGGAGAGGTGGCCCTACGCTATCGGGAGTTGGTGAAATCGCTCGGCAATGCCATTCGGTTTGTAGAAACGATTCTCCCAGACCGTTCCTCGGATCTCAAACGGGTCGATTTCTTTACCTCGCATGAAGCGTTGCATCTCGACTACGAAACCGCATTGACACGTCCGAGTGTACGCGGGATCGGGTACTACAATCTAGGGACGCATTTGCCTTGGATCGGGGAGCGCACGCGAGCGCTCTCCGGCGCCCACGTCGAATACTTCCGAGGGATTCGCAATCCGGTTGCGGTCAAGGTGGGTCCGTCCATGCAAAAGGACGAACTGATCGAGATGACACAGCTGTTGAATCCGGACAATAAACCAGGGAGACTGACACTCATTCATCGCATGGGACGCGCCAAGGTGGAAACGGCGCTACCACCGTTAATCGAAGCGATTCAACAGGCGAATCGATCGGTTCTATGGGTCTGCGATCCGATGCATGGTAATACCGTATCGACGGCCCATGGTCGCAAAACTCGCCGATTCGATGATATTGTGGATGAACTCCGACTGTCCTTCGCGATTCATCGAGCCTGCGGTTCCATGTTGGGTGGAGCTCATTTGGAACTCACCGGGGAAAATGTAACGGAGTGCGTCGGCGGTTCAAGAGGACTAACCGAGTCGGACTTAGGATCGGCCTACCAAACCCAGCTTGACCCTCGCTTGAATTACGAACAAGCACTAGAGATTGCATTTGAGATTTCCAACCAACTATCAGCCCACAGGCTCTAAGGCGAGAGGACTGCACAATTTATGGCCGCTCTTGGGCAGATTGATTTGCATGCAGCTTTAAATCGCTTTGGCCTTGAGGATTTTCGCAAAGGCCAACAGGAGGTCATTAGCCACATTATCGCAGGCCACGATTGCTTGTGCGTAATGCCTACTGGAGGCGGAAAAAGCCTTTGCTACCAATTGCCTAGTTTGGTCCGACCCGGCTTGACGATCGTTGTATCGCCTCTGATTGCGTTGATGAAAGATCAGGTGGACTCGCTCTCGAATCGCGGTATCTCCGCTACGTTGATCAATAGCACGTTGTCGGCTGCCGAGCAGAATCAAAGGCTCGAACATGTGGCCGGTGGGCACTATTCTATGGTTTATGTTGCACCAGAACGGCTTCGGAACTCCCGATTTCTGGATGCGATTCGAACCACCCCGATCCAGCTTCTTGCAGTCGACGAGGCCCATTGCATCAGCGAATGGGGACATGACTTTCGTCCAGACTACCAACGACTCGGTCGGTTTCGCGAGGCTTTGGGTGGCGTTCAAACCGTTGCCTTGACGGCGACCGCAACCCCCAAGGTCCGCCAAGATATCGTGGACTCGCTCAAGTTACGCGTAGCCAAACACTTCATCACGGGCTTTGCCCGCGATAATCTTTACCTCGGCTCGATGCTTTGCATGGGGGACCGGGACAAGGACAAGCAACTTTTGGAGTTCATTAAGAATCAGCCTGGAACAGGCATCATCTATGCCGCGACACGAAAACGCTGCGAAGCCCTGGTCGAGCAAATCGGAAAAGAACTGAAAATTAGTGTCGGCGCTTACCATGCGGGCCTGATGCCCGAACAACGCAAACTCATTCAAGAGCAGTTCATGGGTGGGCAACTGAAAGTCATCATCGCCACCAATGCCTTTGGCATGGGGATCGACAAGTCGGATCTGCGATATGTGGTTCACTACAATACGCCAGGCACACTCGAAGCCTATTATCAAGAAGCAGGCCGTGCAGGCCGCGATAGCTTGCCGTCTCAATGTGTATTGCTCTACAGCCCACAAGATCGATACATCCAAGAGTTCTTTATCGAGAACGCCAATCCGCCGCGGGAGCTTTTGGAATCTGTCTACGATCTACTGGTAAAGCGGCCCGAAGACCCGATCGAATTGACAGCCGAGGAAATTCGTGAACTTACCAATGCCCCGGCTACGACAGAAGCCATCAATTCGTGCCTCCAAATCCTTGGCCGGACGACGGTCATGGAACGGCTAGAAATGTCGGGGGGATTGGCCATGTTTCGGATCGATACCAAGTTGCCTACCTTGCTCGATTTGCTTCCAAAGGGGGCTAATGTCCAACGCAACGTCCTGCGAGCCGTGGAGAAAGCCATCGCCGACCGACGCGAGGAAGCGGTCTATATTCACCCGAGGTGGTTGATGCAGCAATTGCAGATGGATCGTGATGCATTGAATCGAACTCTTCGCGAGCTGTGCAAATTGGATTGCTTTGAGTATGTCCCTCCGTTTCGAGGCCGTGCCATTCACTTCCGACGTCGCGACGTCCCCTTCAGTGAACTCAAAATCGATCATGAAACACTGGCTGCCCGAAAAAAGGCCGACTACGAGAAACTTGATCGTATGGTCGCTTATGCGCAAAGCCGATCCTGCCGACAGCGTACGATTCTAGAATACTTTGGTGACGCGTCGGCGTCGAATTGCGGCATCTGCGACCGATGCCAAGGAAAAACGGGCTGGCCCAATATGCCCAAAGTGCTTGGCATCACGAACAGCCAATTAAAAGACAAAAAGCCAAAGTCGAAACCAACGACTACAACTGAAATTGAAGTTCAACAAAAACCAACCGTTGCGCCCGAGCCCTCCCCTACTCCAAATTCCAGCCTTCCCCTAGTCCCCCGCTCCCCCACTTCAGTACTCCCGCACTCCACTACTCCCCCGCTCCCGAACTCCTCCACTCCCGCCCCCCCCACTCCTCTCCTGCCCAGCGAGACCAAGCCAGCGTACGACTTGATCATTACTATTCTCAAAGCGGTGGAACGGACGCACGGCTATTTGAGCAAGACATTGTTGTCGCAACACCTTTATGGAGTCGAGAGCAAGGCTGTTCAGGGACTTCGATTGCAACGACTACCGGAATTTGGCATCCTCAAAACTTGGAAAAAATCGCATGCATCCGGTTTTTTAGACCAGACACTGGATGTTGGTTTGCTTTGCTTGTCGGAACTACGGGTCGGGAAAATGACGATTTCTATTTCCGATACGGGAAGCGGGTGCATCGCCGGTACACAACAGATACCTACTTTGCTGATGCAATATGTTCATCAGTGCATTCAGGCTGCGGAAAAAGCTGCTATCTCAACGGCAACCACACCACCTAAGTCTCCGGAAAGGCCTACGTCTCCGGAAAGGACCGAGCCGACACCAACCAAGCCGATTGCGAAAACCATGAGTACGGGGCTCCCTTCGGTCGCAGTCGCCGCAACGGAAAATACGCCACCCCCTAGCGATGAACCGGTCCGGCCCATTGCACAGCTACCCAGAGTTGAGGCAAGCGATGCGAGTTCCGGTCGAGATGTAACGGCCCCGATGATTGAAGATTGGCGTTGGACGGTCCGACTGGTAGAGCACGGCTATCGTCTGGGCGAATGCGCTTTGATCCGCGGCAAGACGCCGGATTCTATTTTGGAGGATTTGACTCGAGCGCTTCAAGATGGCAAACGATTTACGATTGAGCAGTTGTTCGATCGCAGAACTCAAATCGCGGTTAAGGAACTGCGAGACCATCGCGACCCTAAAGCGGATCCGCCATCTATTTTTCAATCGTATCCATCGCTCTGGCGGTTTATACAACGCTGGCTAGAGCTCGAAAAACGTTAGCCGACTACTTCAATGCTTTGGTCAAATCGGAGATAGATCGGCCTTGGACTTGGTAGACGTATTTCAAAACTTCGGCCACCGCCGCGTACTCGCTGAGAGGGATGGCTTGACCGACCTCCACCTGCTTGAATAAGGCTTGGGCTAGCGGTTTTCGCTCGACAATCGGAATGCCATGTTCTAATGCAATCTTTCGAATCTTTGCGGCGACAAGGCTAGCACCCTTGGCGACCACGACCGGTGCTTTCATCGTCAGCGGGTCGTATCGGAGTGCAATCGCCAGCTCAGTCGGATTCGTCACAACCACATCCGCTTTTGGCACATCCGAATGAAGTCGTTGGGCCGCAAGGTCGCGTTGAATGCGACGCCGCCGCGATTTGATTTGCGGGTCACCTTGCATCATCTTCATTTCTTCCCGCAGCTCTTCGTCGGTCATCCGAAGGTCTTGCTCATATTTCCAGCGTTGGAATGCATAGTCAATGACCGATAGAATCAACAATGCGGCGGCCACGTTCCGACACAGGTCGATCATGGTTGTCCAAACGAATTGTCCCACAGTCTCAATACTTCCAGAGCCCAGTGCCAATATGGAATCCCATCGAGACCAAACACCCATCAAAAGAATGCCCGCCACAAGTCCGATCTTAAAGAGTCCGAAGCCAAGCTTCGAAGCGTTGACAATCGTGAATAATCGTTGAAAGCCCTGAATGGGATTGATCCGAGTGAAATCGATACCCAGTTTATCCGGTAGCCATAGCGGCCCTACTTGAGCAAGGTGAACAACCAGCGACGTGCAAAGCACACCGCCCATCAAGGGTATCAAGGCCAAACTCCCCGTGCCAATCAATCGAACCACCTGCAACACGGCCGTTCGCGAATCGGTTTTCCAATCGAGAGGCTTAGTGAGTTCTTCCTGAATCACGTCGATCAACATCCGAAAGACTTGTGGACCGGTAAAGTCCAGGAGCATGACCCCGGCGAGCAGTAATACTGCCGAGGTCAAGTCAGGGCTTCGAACGACGTTTCCTTCCTCTCGGGCCTTCTGTCGCCGGTAGTCGGTTGGTTCATGTTTCTTTTCACCGCCACTATCCGCCACGCATCACCTCGAAAGGACGATTTGCAAACGAAATTTCCGTAGAAGGGCTGGAGAACATTCCCGTCGTCATTTCAATCCATTCCACAAGTTCGTTTTGGAAGACCCAGCCGATGCTAGCCATCGACATTGTGAGCACCAAGATCATGATCGTGACGTTGATATTGAATCCGATGGCCATGATATTGAGTTGCGGCAGCGTGCGGCCAATGAGCGCCGTTACGAAGTTGGCTAACAGCAACGCGATGGCAGGCGGTGCAGCCGCCCGCATGCCTACGGACACACTGTGCCGCAGTAAATCCTGCAAGTGCATGAGCCAATGTTCCTCGGCAATAATGCCACCCGCTGGATAGACAGTAAAACTATCCAGGCAAGCCCCCAAAACGATGCGATGGCCGCCCAAAGTCAAGAACAAAGCCATCGCCACCCAAGAGAACATTTGGCTAACTACCGTTACCGTCTCTTGGGTCGTTGGATCGGCCGCCTGGGCAACGTCCATACTTGCGAGCGAACTGATGACCTGGCCGCCAACCTGCAAACTGGTGATAATCATCAAAACGGCAGTTCCAAAGAGGAGGCCCAACAAAAGCTCTTTGGCTAGGCCGATGACAATGCCTGCAAGATGGGGCGGCAATGGTGTCGCATGGGCCATGACCAACGGCGTTACCGACATCGCTATCATCAAAGCGAGGAGCACTTTGACTCGGTTGGGAATCGACGACCCTTGGATCGGAGGCATCATGGCCAGCAGCGGCCCGGTACGTCCTAGAACGCACAAAAAGGTCCACATCGGACCATACAACAAGGATGCCACAAAATCGCCGCTTGACATTGCAAAACCTGTTATCGGGATGACAGGTGCGGTGGAAGCTCTCGAAGTACATTCCGAGAATAATCCAGCATACGATCGGTCAACCAAGGTAAGCATACAATGATGGCTAGCGTCATCGCAACCAGCTTTGGGACTGTGCTCACGGTCTGATCTTGGATTTGCGTGAGCGCTTGAATCAATCCGATGGCTAAGCCGACCAGCATTCCGACCAGGAGCAGCGGTGCTCCTACAATCAGCGACATCAGGATCGCATCGCGTACCAAATCAATGGCTTCGTTGGGTGTCATCGTATTTCCATCCTTAGAGAGTTTGGATCATCCTGGAAAAGTTCCGAAGCTGTCAAGCAGCATTTGAACCACCAGCCGCCAGCCATCGACTAAAACAAACAGCAACAGCTTGAATGGCATCGAAATCATGGCAGGTGGCAACATCATCATGCCCATCGAAACCGTTACCGATGCGATAACGATGTCCAAAATCAAAAACGGCAGGTAGATCTTGAAACCCATCAAGAATGCCGTTTTGAGTTCGCTCAGCATGTAGGCTGGCAGCAGCACTTGCAATGGTACATCGTTGAAGTATTTCGGTTCCGGGCTACCTGGTGCGTAACGACTGTAGAACAGCAGTACATCGTCATGATTTCCCGCCATGTCGATCTGTCGTGACATGAAATCGCGAATAGGTTCAACGCCCTTTTCCCACGCGTCGACAGCCGTCATCTGGCTCCCTTCTTTGGTGTATGGCTCGATCGCTTCGTTGTAGACCTGAGTCCATACCGGACTCATGACAAAGATCGTAATAAACAACGAGATCGACGTAATGACTTGACTAGGGGGCAACTGTTGCGCACCGAGTGCTTGCTTCAACAACCCAAACACGACGATGATGCGGACGTAGCATGTCGTCATGAGCAGAATGGCGGGTGCGAGGCTCAAGATGGTTAGCAAGAGCAGAATTTGCAACGAGCTCGATAACCCCTTGGGGCTTAGCCAAGCGTCCGGTCCCCCCAAAACTTTGCTGGCCAATTCCTCCGTGGAAGTGCTCTCACCGAGTGTTTGCTTTAGGTTTTCATCGACAGCAGCTTTGACGCTGGAGTTTTCGCGGTTTTTTAAGGCGCGGCTCAGAAGGCTTTCCGTTCTTTCTTGCGCAAAGGCATAAGATCCGACGTTAAGCATTTCGATTGGCAAGAACACAACCAGAATGACAGCTAGGCACTGACGAAAGCCGGGCACTCGCGTTAGATTGGGTAGTTTGACTGTTGCCATTTGGTGCATGTTGAACCGAAAAAAGTTTCGAAATTCTTCTGACTTAGACTCATGTAACGGATTTCCCGTTTCAACGCCATAAAGAAATTGAGCGAAGAATGTTGATTCACGACCGGTGTGGCTTGAATTCGACTAGTGAATCAGAATACAATATTCGAACGATGGTGATCTGGTGGGAGAGATTTTGAGCGGCATGCAAAATTGCGACTCAAAACGCCGAAGGCGCAAAGTGGCCCTGAACCGCTCAGGCAACAAGAACCGCCAGCACAAAAATCGTCTCTGGAGAGCGATTCAGTAGCCTTGATTGGCTGCGATGGAATCCACCGAAGGGGAAAGGCATCCAGCCGAGATCTCTCAGGTAACAGGACAGAGGGGCAAACAAGGTTGAGAAACGGGACCGTGGCTTGAACGTCACCCCTTTCCCAGCTCCCAAACCCGTTTGTCCTTCGAAAGTCTTGGCCCCCCCATGAATAACCCCTCGTCTGCGAATCTTTCTCCATTCGTTTCCCGACACATTGGTCCGCGCGACCACGAAATCCAGTTCATGCTTGCGGAATTGGGTTATTCTTCGCTCGACGAGCTAACACTCGCTGTCGTGCCTGAGAACATCGCTGACAATTCTCCAATGGATCTCTTGGCTGGCATTTCTGAGGAAGAGGCACTTGATCAGCTCAAACAAATTGCGAGCAAGAACAAGGTACTACGAAGCTTCATTGGGCAAGGTTACTATGGCACATTCACACCGAAAGTGATTCAGCGAAACGTCCTCGAAAACCCAGCTTGGTATACCGCCTACACGCCTTACCAACCTGAGATTTCACAAGGCCGCTTGGAGGTCCTCTTTTATTTTCAAACCATGGTCTGCGAGCTGACTGGCATGGATATTTCCGGCGCCTCGTTGCTCGATGAGGGAACGGCTGCGGCCGAGGCGATGACCCTTTGCCAACGCTCTTGCAAGTCATCCGCTAATCGTTTTTTGGTTTCCTCCCTCTGCCATCCACAAACGATTGAACTCATTCACACCCGGGCCGAACCGCTCGGTATCGAGGTCCTGCTCTTCGACCAACGCAAGACTGTTTCCGACTGGAGCAACGTTTTTGCAGCGATGGTTCAGTATCCTGCAACGGACGGTTCCATCGGCAATTTTCAATCGCTCATCGGTGCCGCGCACCAAGCCAACGCAATGGTGGTCATGGCCACCGATCTACTGGCACTGACGCTCTTGAAATCGCCAGGCGAGTTGGGAGCCGACGTAGTCGTGGGTAACACGCAGCGCTTCGGTGTACCCTTTGGTTTTGGTGGACCTCACGCTGCCTTCCTTGCGACCAAGGATGCGTTCAAGCGAACTCTTCCAGGCCGCCTCGTTGGCGAGTCGATCGATTCGCACGGAAATCCAGCCTTTCGATTGGCGTTGCAAACTCGCGAACAACACATTCGTCGCGAAAAAGCCACCTCGAACATTTGTACGGCGCAAGCACTCCTCGCCATCATGGCCACTTTGTACGCAGCCTATCACGGACCAGATGGACTAACGGCCATCGCAAGACGCGTTCATGGATTAACCATGCGGCTGCTGCGATCCATTGAGAAGCTTGGACTTTCGCTAGAAAGCCAACATGTATTCGACACCTTGGCCGTCAACACCGGCGCCCAAACGGATCGCATTTTGAAGTCTGCGGTCGCCGCTGGATACAACTTGCGAAAAATCAGTGCAACACAAATTGGCATCGCATTGGACGAAACAACCACCGAAGCCGACCTAGTTGCGATCCTTAAGGTGTTGGGTGGCTCATCGCTCGAAGCTTCGGGCGTAACCAACTTGCCCCCCGAGAGTTTCCGAAGAGACCGTTTTCTAACGCAGAGTGTCTTTCAGCAGTATCGAAGCGAAACCGAAATGATGCGCTACCTGCGTCGCCTTTCGGAAATGGACATCGCGTTAGATCGCGCCATGATTGCGCTCGGTTCCTGCACTATGAAATTGAACGCAGCAACTGAGATGACGCCGGTGACTTGGCCGGAATTTAGCTCCATCCATCCCTTTGCACCCGCCGACCAATCGCAGGGCTATCGCGAAATGATCGATCAGCTCGAGTCCATGCTCTGTTCGATCACGGGCTACGATGCCATTTCGCTCCAACCCAACGCGGGCTCACAAGGAGAATACGCTGGTTTGTTGGCCATTAAGCAATACCACGAAGCTCGCGGTGACATGAACCGCAATATCTGCCTGATCCCCAGCAGCGCTCACGGCACAAATCCAGCCAGTGCGCAAATGGCCAATATGCAAGTCGTCGTGGTCAAGTGTGATAACTCGGGCAACGTCGACTTGCCAGACCTCGATGCCAAGATTGCTGCTTATCCCGGTCGGGTGGCCGCGGTGATGATCACGTATCCATCGACGCACGGAGTCTTCGAAGCAGGCGTGACCTCCGTTTGCGAAAAGATTCACGCGGCTGGCGGGCAAGTCTACATCGATGGTGCCAATTTGAACGCGCTGGTTGGTGTGGCCAAGCCAGGAAAGTTTGGAGGCGATGTCTCCCATTTGAACCTGCACAAGACGTTTTGCATTCCTCACGGTGGTGGCGGCCCTGGCGTTGGACCGGTGGGGGTGGGTGAACACCTTGCCCAGTTTCTTCCTAAAGACGGAATCAACGAGTCACGCAAGGGACCGATCGTGAGTTCCGCACCGTTCGGCAGCGGCAGTATCTTGCCTATTTCGTGGATGTACATTCGCATGATGGGGGCGGCAGGTTTGCGACGTGCCACTCAAGTCGCAATCCTCAATGCAAACTACATTGCGCATCGACTTAAGACGAACTATCCGATTCTATATACGGGCAACCGTGGCCTGATAGCGCACGAGTGCATCATCGATACTCGCCCGATGAACACCGATGGGCACGTATCGGTGGATGACATTGCCAAGCGACTGATCGATTTTGGATTTCATGCGCCGACGATGTCGTTTCCGGTCGGCGGTACCCTCATGATTGAACCGACCGAAAGCGAATCGCTTTACGAGATCGATCGTTTCTGCCGGGCCATGAATTTGATTTATGCAGAATACGAAAAGGTCCGCGCGGGAGTTTGGCCTGCCGATAACAACCCATTGCACAATGCTCCCCATACTCTCGACGCCATTTTGGGCGAATCCAAGCCTCGTGCGTACACGCGTCAAGAAGCGGTCTGTCCCGATCCAGAGGTCGACTATCGCGTCAAGTATTGGCCGCCGGTCGGACGCGTCGACAACGTTTACGGCGACCGCAATTTGGTCTGCTCGTGCCCGCCGATGGAAAGCTACGAACAAGACCCACGTAGATCCGTCGCTCCGCCGACGGATGCCCTCCCTGCAGGAGCGACACTGGATAAAGTATCCATTTAACTAACGCTCCACCGAGAACAGCTCCGTAGACACAGAAAACATTCCACCTCCGAATCCACCCATGCCACCCATTCCGCCCATGGTCATGGCATCCCCATGTTCGATGCGTGTAAGAAGTTTTGGAATCTCGGCGTGCACCAAACGCTTTTGTTCAATGACGAGAACGGAATACGGGATGGTAACCTGGTTACCCTTGTCCGGTTCTCCGCTTCGATTTGCGACCTTAGCGCTGCTTGGTTGATCCCAGGACTGGATTCTACGGATGTTCCCCTTGGCGTTGGGTTGTTGTTCCGACTTCCAAGTCTCCGGGGCCAGGAGACTTGGCAACACCTTCTCAAGATCGACTGCGACGGAAGTAGGCATTCGGTAGTACTTGGTTTCGATGGATTCGGGATCGTCGTCCGGTGAGATTCGGCGCTTCGAGTTTCGTAGCGCCAATCGATAGTTTTCCAGAAGTGTCAGAACAGCATCGAGCCTGTCTTCGATTTGATAGACAACCATGATGCCCGACGTCGCAAAGGCGATGATCCCAGTTCCATTGGCAGTCTCCCAACTGCCCGGGTTCGACTGCTGCTGAATAGCGTCTTGGAGTGAAGAGCATTCGTCAAGATTGCGGCACAAATCACGAACATCGTAGACAGCGATCTTGGCCCCTTTTTCCGCGACATCGGGCGTCGTGATCCAAAGTACCCCGTCACGGAGCAGCCACGACAATCGCTGCTGTGACACCAGTAGGTCGAGGACCGTGCGCAAGCTTTGGTCTTGAATCTCTAGCGTAACAGGCACGCGATCGGAGATCTTTGCGGCTTTGAGAGCGATGCGATCGAGCCGAATGTCCGTTCGAGAAGCCTTGGCAATTTCGTCGACGACAGAGAGCAGCGATTTCCCCTTGAACTGAACGGAAGTTGGACGATCCAACGCGATTCGAATAGGCGCGTGTTGAGGCGTGTCGTCGACAAGGATGCGGCGGGCTGGTTTTCGGAGCGCTGCTAGAAGTCCGGCGACCCGACGATGCGTGCGACTTACTTGCCGAACGAAGAGCACGTCACCCAAGAGGACCGCCGCACCCTCGATTTCATCCGAATTCCATGACGTCGGATCCACTGTCGAGGTGATGGCATTCGTTAACTCGTCGGGCTTGAATTTCTGATCCAACAAGTCGCCGATGTTGTACTGCACCGTGTACACGGTGGATTTATCGCGGGATGCGTGCAGGTAGAGTATCGCACCTGAGAGTCGCCATCCAATTCCGATTCTATCCAATCGGTCCAACAGCAAGTAAATGGGTTCGTCCTTCAAAGCATCTGTCACAGGTTCGCTCGGAAGGACTCCGATGTTTGCCAAGGACCGAACATCGAGAATGACGTTCAGTTTGGTTTGCTGCTGAACCCAGATCGCAACGTCGCTGAGCGACACTTCGTCGAATGCTATGGTAGCGATCACACTTAGTCGCTTGTCCAACAATTCGGCTGGATCAATCGATTTTGGTTCATCCGCTATGGGGACGACTGGAACGACCAAAGCGTTCGGTGGAACTTGCGCTGCCGTGTCGGTCACAGCAACCTGCGAGGAAGCACGTGGCGCACCGAAGGTGAGGACCAAAGAGAATCCGATCGAGACCATCAGAAAAGTGTAATGCAGTTTCATAAGGTGTTTTCCAACAAGAGAATCAATCGAGGAATTTGTTAGCGTGGACGAATTGACGCTTTTTGATGCCCAACGCGTTCGGTTTGTTGGCAAGTTAATTAGCAAAATCTATGCCAGCGCTAACAATCCCTGTTTTAGCAATCCCGCAGGGTAGCTATTTGCCCGCTTTTCCAAGAGAAACCACCAAAAAGGATACTTCGCGGATAAGGCCATTTGATTAGAAGAAGGATGCTGTCATGCAATTTAATACAGGCATTTTAATACACCCTTGCAGCACTATGACGATTGTCGCGGCAAGACGAAGTGCTGAGGGTCCGAACCAAGAGTTGCCCGCGAATCACGCCAATAACGCGAATAGGAAATGAAGTTCTTCCATTTCATGAAATTCGATGTCAGACAAACCGACTTGTTTGTTTGCGACTAATTTCGCGGCGATTCGCGTTATTAGGCGAGCGGCAGACAGAAGACTACCAGTAGTGGAATTCGCCAGAATTCCTGAAGTGCTAGGAATTCTGGCGAATCCCACTACCGTGCACTCATCGATGCTT
>JAYTVM010000104.1:0-28796 GCA_043743995.1 Pirellula sp.
GTACCCATCACGCTCCGCGTGATGTTGCCTATGAAACCAAAGGTTTTTGAACTGCGAAAATCACGCGGAGCGTGATTGGTACTATAAAATCACAGCCTCCCTGAGGTACGAAGGGCGTAGTGAATCGCTAGGTAGAGTGATTTGCCACACTTCCCACGCCCATCGCTAATCGCTTTGGGCGTGCCACACGGTGGCCTGGCCTGGTAGTCTTCTGTCTGACGCTCAACCTAGAAAAAAATACATGACGATCAAACTGGCCAGCAGGCCGAGGGCCACAAACACCCCTAGATTTGCAGAGATGTTTTGTCGTTTGTTGGCACCGAGGGCTTCAGGCGTCCATTCGATCAACTCTTGTTCCTCGCCCATTTTTTCGACCACACCTCTAACAAAAGCTTGACGATCGGGTGTGTCACCGGTAGCCGCAAAATAGCAGCCACTGAATAGCGAGGAGGACCCTTCTCCGCGTTTCGTTGTATCGCTTCCGAAGCCGCCAGACAGGATATCACCCAAGCGTCCCTTCCAGCCACAGCGAACCTTCGAAAGCAATTCGTAAAGTCGAGTATTTCCAGGTCGGGTCAATGCGTGCTCTTCGCGAAAGAGTGTGTAACACCAATCCTCAAAGACGCCGCACAGATGCGTAGCCAACGCGACGAGCTGATCTTTTTCTGGGACGGCTTGCATGTCAAATCGACGTCCAAAGCGCTGGCTCCTGGCCCTTTCCTTTCCAACTCGCGAAATCAATTCGCGGAAGCCGCGTTCCTTTTCAAGCCCTACGACCAAGGCAGAAACAGGAACTCGTACTTGGAACGCATATCGAATCGTTTCCAAATCCCCGCGAAGTGCCCGCTGCAACTCTTCGAGTTCGGTTTGCGAGGAGTGGATCGATTCGAACTGAATGAGCGACAGGACGCCGTTGAGGGCGCAAAGCGGCTGACGCGCTCGGCAAACCAGTTGGCCGAGATACTGCAGTTCCCGCAAGCAGGAGGTAGAATATTGGTGCGAAACCAGGACTGGCTTCTTGCTGCTGAGCGTGTTGACTTCACCCGTAAAGGGCATCGAACTCTGAAGTGTTTGTCGCGTCGCAGGAGCTTGTTGCAACACTCGTGACGGTGATGGTGTCGCTGAGGCTGGAAGGACATTGGTGGGTGAAGTGGAAGGACTGCCGTCCATTTGCGACGCGTCATCCCCTAACATTAGCGTTCCGCGGAATGAGTTTTGGCCAGGTTTGGAGGGTTGGCTGGAAAGAGCGGGTTGAGTCGGGGTCTTGGCAAGGGTTGGATTGACGAAATCACTGAGTTCGAGCGTGCCGCGAATGTTTTGACTCTGGACGCGTTGCGGTTCGCGTTCTGGCGGTTGCGGTTGCGACCGAACGATGGCATCGGCTAGGTCAATGCTGCTTTGTGTTACGGAGGGGGACTCCGCGCTAAGTCCGGATGCAGCAGCCTCCATGGCGATTTCTTCACGGAGCGATGCCAGAGCGCTAGTCCAACAAGAATCCGAGCAAAAAAGATAGATAGCTTCCGAATTGGCATACCAGTGGATCGGAGCTGGTCCTTGAGGCACTCCCTCGACGCTAAGCCGGAGCCCGGATGCGTTCATGATGGCTTTTTCTTGGGCTTCACCGCTTGAACCGGTGATCAAGAAAAGGGGAACGGAGTTGATCGATAGTTCGTTGGTAGCGAGCGCGTGCATTCCCGCCCTCCACGCGTAATCGAGATCGGGATATGCATTGGACTTCCCCTCTAACCAGAGGGTAATCGTCTTATGAACGACCCACGGGATCGCGATGACCAACGCAAGTATGCCAAGGATTCGCCACCAGCTAAAGGATTGGCGCCAAGGCACGTTGTTCGGGTCGAGCCAAAAGACAACCCAAACCGTGATGACGGTGGATAGAAGAAAAATGACAGTCAGCAGCGTAGCGCAACCTGGAGTCGTCACGGGAACGATTCGAGCGATGCACCCAAGACGTTCCTCGGGGCCTAGTTCGTCCTTGTTTGGTGTCTCCTGGTCATCGGTTGCGTCGCTCATTTGGTCCAATTCCATCGTTGGCGTTTTTGATTCAGTTTAACGAGGCAAATGAAGCACAAAATAAATGACGCTCCAGGCCGCCAGAATGGAGGCAAACAACCATGGCCACACGACCCGATTTTTGGATGGCAGTGGCGGCGCACCTTTGATTTCACGAGTCGCTTCCTTGAGCGTCGGACGTCCTTGACCCAAGCGAATCGACATGGAAACTTGCTTTGCCCAAACACTTAAATCCGAGGGGAGGCCGAGTGTCTCAGTAATCATTTGAGCGATCGAGGGTTCGCTATAAAATCCTCGAAATCCTAGGATGACGCAAACGTAATAGACCTCCAGAGCGTCGCGTTGATTCAAGCTGGAAGCTTCCTTGGCATTTACAAAAAAACGTTCTGCACATTCTCGCGTGTTGAATATCTCGCGTTCCATCACGTTATTGCTCCACCACTCCCGATGGGCCCAACTGGCTTCCACCAGCATTTCGTCGATCCAAGCCACCAAGGCGTAGCTCGATAGCTGCCAGTCCCGACCTGCACCTACGATCGCTTCTCCCTGATCGAGGTAGGCACGCAACCGAACTCTTTCCTCTTGAGGATTCGGCTCGGCCCCGGAGGAAATGCGATCGAGCAAATCCAGGGAGTGGAGTAAAAAAGGATCGACGGCCAGGGAATGCTTAGGAGTCATGATTGTACAGGCACCGCGAACAGCGCAAATTTGAGTGCAATCTTGCGTCCGAACGCAGCTACGACCAAGGTCTGCTGACCCTGCAATCGATCGAGGTTAGCGATCAGGGAATCCTTCAATCGCATGGCCAGCGTTTGGGTTTCTTGAACGTCTTTCCATGCAGGCGTATCTTGCCGAGGCACTTCGAAAAAGACCCAATCGGCTCGACCCGGCAGCGCACGTATCTGACGATCGACAGGTGTCAAAGTCACTCCGGTAGCTCTCTGTTTGAAAAGAAACTCCACCTGCCGACTGCTTCCAAGTTTTAGATCCAATTGCCCCGCCGACAGCAGTTCCAGGCATTCGCGTTGCGTCAGTTCTCCCTTGTCCACGCCGATAAACCATTGCCAATCGGAATTGAACCAACGGGGGTCAAGCGTCACCTGCATTCCGTGACCGACCCCCACAAAGTAGCGTTGCTGAACTTCGTAATCCCGGACCGCATGGATCAGTGACTCAATGCGAATCTTAATATCCATGAAGATGTCATAAAGGTTTTCATGATCGTAGGGACGAAGGTCGGTTATGCGACGATCGGGGCTGAAGATGGATAGCTGACCAACAATACGACAGAGCTCGATGTAGGCCACACGCGGGTGAACACCTCGATCGAATGCAACAATCGACAATGCACCGTAGGCCGAATTGAGCTGACTCAGCATCAAGATCCGTTCTGCGTCCCCCGGGTCGCGGCTATCCAATCCGATGCCTCGATTGATGACTTGTTGGCTCAAAACTTCGATCTTCTGACCGATCACGTCGTAGACAGCGCGAACGATATCCCGGCTCAGCCCTGCCCAAGCGTCAAGCGAGACCACCGGAGGAATGAAGACCGGGTCGAGTTGAGGGGCCGATTCCCCTTCGCTGGCGCGTTTGATTTGAGCGATGGGAAGCAATTCATAACCGGCCAGGTCTTGAGTTGAGACTAAAAGTTGAACGTTGAGACGTCGGAGTTGAATCTCTTGTTCGTCCCCGCCCCAACTTTCGTCCTGTAGACTTGCTTCCGATTCGAGGTAGCGCAGCTCGGCGGCTTTGTCGTCCTCGGACGAACCAACATTGGTTCTACCCAGTCGCATTTTCGGCACGCCTAAATAAATTCGTATGGCGGATTCTCGCTCGAACGCATCCTTTAAGTTCTTAGTGATAGAAGCGGACGCCGCAATGGGCTTCGAGAGATCGATTCGGTCTGGTTCATCGCCGATTTGGATATCAATCAGAGTTCCATCTCGCATACGAGCGCGCAGACTTCGAAGTTCGAATTGATGATTGGCAAGCGCCTCGCGACTAAAGTCGATCGAGACCAAGCCATAGTTATGCGGATTATCGAATTGACCTGCAACTCGAAGCGAGTCCGACCAATAACGATCCGACGCTTGGAAGTGATGAGGGCGTAAGAATGCCCCCTCATACCAATGAACAGGAAGATGTTGCATAAACCGTAGCTCTCAGAATTCTGCCTGGAGACCCCAAGCTTCCTATTACCCCTAAATGACCGTACTGTCGAACTTACAGATTTCCGGTCAATGTAACAAGGATTGCAAGTTGCGTAAACATCGTCACCTCAGCTCGACGAGGCATCGATTTTAATAAAAACGGTTCCGTTTCCACTCATCCGCTACAATCGATCCAGCCGATACAGCTTCCATTTCCTCCTAGTCCGCCACGAAAACGAATCTAGGTAAAACTACCGTTTGGGAGACAAGCTTGGCAACCGTCTGGACGACAAAATGGCAGTCTATCAAAACGTCGGTTTATTCCGTTACGTTTCTGACTGGCTATTTCGTTCTTTTGATTTCCGAACCATTGCAAGGGCAATTGCAAGGGCAATCGCAATTTGAATCCAATCCGGGTACCACGGATTCGGCCCTTTACCGCCCCAACGTCAACGCTCAAGTCAAGGTGGGATTGCCGACGGCGTATCCGACAAAAACGGATCGACTGATCGTGCAGCCCCAGGTGCAACTCGGATCTCCAGTCGTTGGCATGGCCAATCCCATGGATCCGAATTGGTTGACATCGCACCGCCCCAGCGCGGAATTCTCAAGCGAAGAGCAATTGAGCATCTCTCAAGAAATTCTCCCGACGCCTCAGCCATTTCTTACCAGGCCGCCAGGCGTCGAAAGGCCATCGGTAGTGGTGGAAGCCCCTCCCGTTTTTGAGGGCTTATTGGAGTCCGCTCCTGCATCAGTTTCCCTTCGGAGGCGATCCGCTTGGAACGGAACGGGGCTTGGTCACGAAAGGCTCGCGTTTTCCCTTTTTGACATCGACCCAGCTCAACCCTTCAATAACTTCCGCATTCGAGCGGTGCTGGCAAATCGCATGCACCTGCCCGACCGTGCTGAATACTTTTGGGCGAAAACAGGAAGCGTGAAAGGGCCACCGCAAGGCGAATCGGTCATCAATTATCAAGAAGCCAGGATTCGAATGGAGTTGGGCTCCAAGAAGCTATCCACTGCATTTGAGATCCCCTTTCGTTCGACGGACCCACAAGTCAACGAGAACCATGCGGGGCTTGGCGACATGAAGCTGATCGTTAAGACCGTCTTGTTGGATGGCAAGCAATGGATGCTCACTCAGTATTTTGGAACTCACTTTTCATCGGGAAACGCAGCCGCCGGACTGGGTACCGGGCACGTCGCCCTCGAGCCTGGTATTTTGTTTCGCAACGAGTTTCAAGACGACACCTGGATGCATGGTGAACTCAAGTTTTTGTTTCCCTTGGGTGCAGACCCACAACACGGCGGGCAGGTGCTCAAATTCGCTACCGGAATTAATCGAGTCTGGCTTGAAACAGACAGAAACGCTTGGATTCCTTCGGTCGAATTGAGCGCTTTCTCGGTGCTGAACGGGATGGCCAGGAATTCCTCTGGAGCCATCCGATCGATCGATCACGATGCGATATTCTATCTGACCCCAGGCCTCCATTACGCAGTCGATCAAAAAGGGGATTTTGGGCTGTTTGAGATCGGCAGTGCCGTTTCGCTCGCTATTTCTCGAGAACGGTTTACGGATGCGACCTGGAATTTTGACATGCGATGGTCTTGGTAAACGAAAAAATTTAATGTTTTTGCGGAATTTGTTTTGGTATTTGTCTTTTTCGATTGGAAGTAGGGCGCTCGACCAATCCAATCTATCTAAAATCACATGCAGGTTTTTCACACTCCTCGCAGAACGTCACTATTCAACATTTTCGTTCCCCGGCTCCGCCTGGGAATGCAATGCTCTGGAGACTCTGCTTGGGCTGTGGGACAAATAGCAGTTTACGAAAAATGCGTTGATGCGAGTTTTGTTCCGTGCTGCGAACTGGCATTTCCGTTCTGCGAACTGGCATTTCAGGTTGGTCGGGGGCTTGTCCCCCACCAACCTTGTTTTGGCGTACTAACTGTCGGCACCCGCGACTTGACCCGATCCCCTCGGCTTTGCCCGCCGGAGGCGGGCAAAGCCGAGGGGATCGGGAGTTGGGACGTCCTAGTACGCCAAAACGCATCCGTCGGGGGCAAGCCCCGAACGGATGGCCGCGAGGCGGAGCCTCGCAACCAGATCCAGGTCAGCAAGAAGTGTTGGATTTTTGGGCTTATTTGTGTTGGGTCGTTAGAAATTGTCTCTTCTCGTTTTCTACATTTGGAGCGGCGTGTGGTTTATCGAAACAATGGTTTCATTCCTCCCGAAAAAAATCGAATCTGGGAGTTACGAAGCATTCCTCGCGAAATACTCGTTGATGCTGACCGACATTTGAGACGTGTGAACCTTGAGATACAGACCTGATTTTGAAAAGGGAACATTGGGTAATGAACAACGATTTGGAGCTGTTGATGGCTGCGGTCAGTCCCGACGCCCCAAGTGGGTGCGATCTTGAATACGACGCCGATTTTTCTCGCATGGAGAAAGCAGCCCAAGGTACTCCGGATCAGGAATTCGGTTCCACTCGAATTGAGGGTACGCCCGCGGATTGGGATGAGGTACGCGCAGCCGCATTGGGTGTGCTCCGACGCTCCAAGGACCTGCGAGCGGCCACGTATCTGGCGCAAGCAGAACTAGCCATCGGGGGGTTCCTCGCTTTTCGAGATGTGCTTCACTTAATTTCTGTATTTGTCGATCCGTATTGGGACACGGTATATCCGCAATTGGATGCCGACGATGACAACGATCCAACCATTCGAATCAATTCCCTTGCCGGGCTGTGCAAAGCTGGCGGACTCATTCGACAAATCCGACATACTCCGATCCTTGTCAGTCGTTCCGTGGGAAAGTTCACTCTGACGGACAGCGCGATTGCGAAAGGAGAGCTTCCGATACCCGAAGGAATGGATTCGCCTCCAACTCAAAAGAAAATCGAAGCTGCGGTGATGACCAGCGATTCGAAAGAGTTTAGCCATTTGGTACAAGCCGTAGAGGACAGTCTCAAATTCATCGCTGCCATTGAGAAAGGGTTTTCCGATCGACTTGGAGCAGCCACAGGACCCAATCTTGAATCACTGGAAAAAGAACTAAAGGGAATTGCCCGTTTTCACAAAGCCTGGATGGCTATGCGAAAAGACATTGATGGTTCTCGTCAGGCGACTACTAGCCAGGTGACGGGGAGCGTCGATTTCGAATCTATTTCGGAACCTACGTCGATCGTTTCTAGCAATCGCGCCTCGGTCGGAAATGGGCCCTTTGTCATCACGCGTCGCGAAGATGTGATAGAAGGGTTAGACAAAATCATTGCTTGGCTTGAGCGAAACGAGCCTTCGAGCCCATTACCCATGTTATTGAAACGGGCCAAGAGATTGTCAACGATGAGTTTTATGGATATCCTGCGGGATATATCTCCCGATGGGGTGACACAAGCAGAGGTGCTGGGAGGACCAGAGCCCGAACCTGTTGAGGCAACATTCTCAACTTCGTCGTCGAGCGCGAGAGGGTCCGGCAATGCCTCCAAACCGGTTGATCCAAACGATGGATATTAGTGAAAGTTAATCCTAGGAAGTGTGGGCGGCGAAAAGGCCAATGGCACTCACTTTGTAAATTTGAGCCTCAGTGCGCTAGCATGAGGGCCGGATTTGCGGGTGATTACTTGACATCCGGCCCGCACGCTAGCGCGTTGCGGCTCAAAGTGAGTGCCATTTGGCGGACAGGCTCCAACATCGAGCGGCGTCGTTCAGTTACAATACGATTGAGTTTTAGTGACCAGCAGGTTCGAAAGTAAAGAGGTTTAAAGGATGGCAAAGCAAAGCTCTCAAAAGTTCATCGCGAGAAATCGTGCACCACGTGTTCAAATTGAATACGATGTAGAAGTTTACGGTGCTCAAAAGACGATTCAGTTGCCGTTCGTAATGGGAGTGCTGAGCGATCTATCAGGCAATCCGTCGGAGAAACTTCCTGGCGTTGCCGATCGCAAGTTCCTTGAGATCGACGTTGACAACTTCGATGAGCGTCTGAAGTCGATGAAGCCGCGCGTTGCCTTCGCGGTTCCGAACACGTTAACAGGCGAAGGGAATTTGATGTGCGACATCACCTTCGAAAGCATGGATGACTTTTCTCCGGCAGCGATTGCCAAGAAGGTGGAGCCGCTTCGGAAGCTGCTGGAAACACGCACCCAGTTGGCCAATTTGATGACCTACATGGACGGTAAGGCTGGTGCAGAGCAGTTGATTGGCAATATACTCAAGGACCCAACGGTGCTGCGATCCCTTGCGTCGACTCCAAATCCCGAGATAGCTAAGCCCGTTGCATCCGCAACTCCAGTGGCGGCAGTCGCAGCAACCCCTGTCGCAGCAACCCCTGTCGCACCAGCACCTGTCGCGCCCGCTCCAGTTGCTCCAGCTCCTCCTGCCGCTCCAGTTGCTGGTACCGATAGCAGTTCCGAAGACGACTTGGATGCCTTGCTTAACGATTTGTAGGTCTGTTGGCGGCGAGAGTTTCCAGGTTGTGGATTTCATTTGATTCAATGGTTGTTTACGGGAAAGTTCTAAGGTAGGTCAGAAATGGAAAGACAGTCTCAAACGTCATTAGGCGCGACCGAGTTTGCAGAAGGTGATTTCACCGCGTTGCTGAAGAAGGAGTTTCGACCTCAGTCGGACGATGCTAAGAATGCGATCGAATCGGCTGTCAAGACGCTAGCGGAACAAGTCCTTCTGGACTCGGATGTTGTCTCCAACGACACGCTTGCGTCTATCACTGCGATCATCGCGTCGCTCGACAAGAAGTTGACAGAGCAAATCAACGAGATCATTCACAAGGCTGAATTCCAGCAGTTGGAGGGAGCGTGGCGAGGGCTGCATTATCTCGTCAACAACACGGAGACCGATGAGAACCTCAAGATTCGCGTTTTCAACATTTCCAAGGCGGACCTAGGAAAAACCGTCAAGAAGTTTAAGGGAACGGCTTGGGATCAGAGCCCTATTTTCAAGAAGATCTACGAAGAGGAGTTCGGGCAATTCGGCGGCGAGCCCTATGGTTCCTTGGTCTGCGACTACCACTTCGACCATAGCCCGCCAGACGTTGCGTTGTTAACAGAAATGGCCCAAGTTTGTGCGGCGTCGCATACCCCATTGATTACCGGCGCATCGCCAAGTCTGTTCCAACTGGAAAGCTGGCAAGAGCTGAACGATCGTCGCGATTTAACTAAGATTTTTGGAACGCCAGAATACGCCGCTTGGCGATCGCTGCGCGAGTCCGACGATTCACGCTATCTCGGTCTGTGTCTCCCGAGGTACCTAGCCAGATTGCCATACGGATCCAAGACCGATCCCGTGGAAGAATTTGACTTCGAGGAATCCGTCGACGGCAGTGACCATTCGAAATACTGTTGGGCTAACGCGGCCTATGCCATGGCAACCAACATCACCCGTTCGTTCAAGGACTACGGATGGTGCACGTCGATCCGCGGTATTGAATCTGGGGGAGCTGTTGAAGGCTTGCCAACGCATACGTTCCCGACAGAAGACGGTGGCGTGGACATGAAGTGTCCCACGGAAATTGCCATCAGTGACCGACGTGAAGGAGAATTGGCCAAGAATGGTTTCATGCCGCTCATCCACAAGAAGAACAGCGATTTTGCCGCGTTTATTGGAGCGCAGTCGTTGCAAAAGCCCGTGGAATATGACGATCCCGATGCAAGTGCCAATGCACAATTGTCGGCTCGTCTCCCCTATCTTTTTGCAACATGCCGATTCGCTCACTACTTAAAATGCATGGTTCGAGACAAGATCGGAAGCTACCAGGATAAAGGGAGCTTGGAAACCTGGCTACAAAATTGGATCAATCGGTACGTGGAGCCGAACCCGTCTGCAGCCTCGCAAGACGACAAAGCCCGCAGGCCGTTGGCCGAAGCCAAAGTCGTCATCGAGGAAGACCCAACCAATCCTGGATACTACAAATCGAAGTTTTTTTTGAAGCCCCACTACCAGTTAGAGGGATTAACGGTTTCGCTTCGTTTGACGTCGCGTCTTCCGAGCGCGTAACTTTTTTTGTATGCTAAGGCGAGCGGCGATGTGAGAACTACCCATCATAACCCGATACGTAAGTGAGGGACCTGCGAAATTGGGCTTCGATCATAAGTCGGGCTGAACGGGACGCTAGCGCGTTGCGGCTGATTAGCCGAAGGGCGCTAGCACACGGTTTGCGGCCCATGTTGTGATCGAAGCCCGAAATTGTCCCTCGCTTACACTTCGGGTTGGGATACTCCACTCTGCCGCTCGCCTAATAGGTTCTGCGGCTTCCTCTGGTGAGGAAGTTGCTGTTCACACACTGAGCTGAGTGGTTTTTTGGTAGATTCAATGGTGTTGTATTGGGTTTGTTGTTCTTTCAACAGTTAGAGGTGTCCAATGATTTTGGTGAAAATTGAGGGTATTCCAGGCGATTGTCAAATCGATGGTTTCGTAGGTTATTTTACCGCTGAAAGCTTCGGATTTGGCGTTGAGCGAGAATTGGCAGACAGCGGCAAGAGTGGAACGGCCGACGTCAACATCGGTGTTGGCGAACTGCAGGAATGCACCATTTCGAAGAGTATGGACACTGCTTCGGCAGCCTTGGCCAAAAAGGCCATTAGCGGATCGTCTTGCAAGGAAGCGGATATCAAATTCGTAGAAGCGATCACTCGAGACAATAACGAGCAGTTCAACATCGTCTACTTGTCGTACAAGTTGGACAACGTGTTTATCAAATCGTGGAGCACGAGTGGGGACGGTGATGATCGTCCTACGGAAGATGTAGCCATTTGGTACAACAAGATCGCTTTTGTTTACTTTCCTACGACCGATGGAAAAACCTTTGGTTCGGCCCATGATTGCCGATGGGATCAAGTCAAATCAAAGCCTTGGACCGAAGCCGTACTGCCAAGCGCAGCGGAAGAGCACAAGGTATAGTCATTTCGGTTTCTGGATAAGGCGAATCCAAACCACTTGATGATCGTCGATAGCGAAGTGGCTCGTTAGGGCCTTCAAGGGTACTTTCGTTCTTCGCCAATTGTTTGCGTCGGACGTTTTGCAGTTGGCGTGTTTTAGGATGGAGGAATCCAATGATTGTCATTCGGATCGATAATGTAGCAGGGGACGTCGAAATTCCAGGTTACAACAACAAAAAGTGGTTTGTGGCCGACTCGATCAGTTTTGGTGTTGGCAAGAGTGTCCAAGCCTCTGATTCCAAACAGGATATCGAAATCGGCAAGCAGGACGAACAGGAATTGAGTATCGGAAAGACCGTGGATGCAGCCACGGTCTATTTGATGCACCGGGCAATGAAGGGTCGAACGGGCACTACGGACTCTGGCTTTTTTACCGTCGACATACATCTGCTACAAAATCGTTACGATAGTTCCAAGAGCGATGGCAAATCCCCGATGAAGCCCTATTTGAAAATTCGCATTGAAAACGCGATGATCAAACAATGGGACATTGATGCCAGCGGTGACGATAGGCCAACGGAATCGGTTCGGATTTGGTTTAACCGAGCGGCGATGAAGTATCGAACATCGGTTGACGGTAAGGAGTTTGTGACTCACGGACCATTGGGTTGGGATGAACAAGCCAACAAGGACTGGAAACCGGATGATCTTGTAAAAAGCGATGATTGAATTCAACCAACGGAATGAGTAAAGAATGTCTTCCTTGTTATCCCTTCGGAACGCCGATCTCGCAACTACCTTAAAGAGCTTGCAAGGCGAGGTTCGGGACAATCCGTCCGAGCCCAAGCATCGGATCTTTCTTTTTCAGTTACTTTGTATCCTTGGTCAGTGGGAACGCGCGCTCGGCCAGCTCAATGTTCTCCGCGATCTGAATGCGGACTCCCTCTCGTTGGTGCAAACTTATCAGGAGACCTTGAACTGCGAAGCATTGCGAGCCGATGTCTTCGCCGGAAAAAGATCGCCGTTGCTCTTCGGGGAACCGGAATCCTGGATGGCCTTGATGTTAGAGTCCCTCAAGTTGTTTGGCCGAGGCAAAGAGTCCGAAGCAGCCAAGATGCGAGACAATGCATTGCAGGATGCACCCACAGGATCCGGAACGGTGTCGTTGTTTCCCGTGAAAACGTCGACGGACGAACCTACCATCGTGGAATCCTTTCCCTTCGAATGGATGGCGGATGCCGACTCACGCATTGGCCCGTTTCTGGAAACCATTATCAACGGCAGGTATTTTTGGATTCCCTTTCATCGTATTCGTTCGATGGTACTTGAGAAAGTATCGGACCTTCGAGACCTAGTTTGGCTGCCCGCTCGCTTTGAATGGGCCAACGGAGGTGAGACCGTGGGATTTATTCCAACTCGCTACGTCGACAGCCAAACGCAATCCGACGACCATGTTCGTTTGGGATGGAAGACTCTTTGGAATCAAGTAGGAGAGAATTCGTTCATCGGACTAGGGCAGCGGATCCTCGCAACCGACACAGACGAGTATGCATTGACGAAAATTCATAAAATTGAGTTCAACGTGAGTGAATCGCATGGCTGAGTTGACGCAGAAAGAAAAACTGCAGCCATCGCTTCTCGATCGGCTCACGGATGATGCGTCGAACGAGCGCAACGAGTCTCGGGATGCCCGCGTCCTAAGCTTGCAGAGGCTTCGAGAATGCGTTCTACGAGACTTGACTTGGTTGCTTAACACCGAGTGCCTGGAAGCGGCGGTCGGCCTGGAAGCGACCCCCGAAATAAAGAATTCTGTTCTCAATTTTGGAATTCCGGCTATCGCAGGAGTCGTTGCTTCGGGGCTCGAACTTTCCAAGCTGGAGCGACAAGTTCGCAACGCGATCATCGCCTTCGAGCCTCGACTCCTAAAGAACAAACTTGAGGTCAAGGCCCTTTTCTCTCATGAAATGATGAGTCGCAAAACCTTGGTGTTCGAGATCGATGGGGAATTATGGGCTCAACCTATCCCGCTTCGAATGTTTTTGCGTACGGAGCTTGACCTGGAAACAGGCAAGGTCTCGATTGCTGAATCCAACCACTAAATCGAATGCCATTGGGGTTTCGTTTATGCAACTCACCTGTGTACCATCTTGACTATGGATCCTAGACTTCTGGAATTTTACAATCGCGAGCTTCTCTACATTCGAGAGATGGGAGGTGAGTTCTCGCGTGAATTCCCAAAGATCGCAGGTCGATTGGGGCTGGATGGTTTTGAGTGCGCGGATCCTTACGTGGAGCGCTTGCTAGAGGGTTTCGCATTTTTGGCGGCACGTGTCCACTTGAAATTGGACGATGAGTTCCCCAAGTTTACGGACCACTTGTTGGAGATGGTTTATCCCCATTACCTTTGCCCAACACCCTCGATGGCGGTTGTTCAGTTTGAAGCCGATCCTGCGCAAGGGAAATTGGAAGATGGCTTTACGCTCGAACGCGGAACGTCACTCCGAAGCTTGATGGGGCCTGGGGAACAAACGACGTGCGAATATCGAACCTCTCAGCCGGTCACACTATGGCCATTTATTATTTCGGAAGCTGCTTACACGAGTCGCGACGTCGTCGCCACGCGGCTGCCAGGCAGTCTCCGCGATATCAAGTCCGTCCTGCGGATTCGATTGAAAACTACCTCTGGAGTTGCGTTCAGCGAGATGGCGATCGATCGACTACCGGTCTACATACGTGGTCGGGACACGCGAACCATGTTGCTTTACGAGCAAATATTTGCGGATGCTCAAGGCGTGGTGCTTTCCTGGACAAATGGAGCAAGCGAAGAAACGGTTGCATTAAAGCAGCCGATTTTGTCCATGGGTTTTGACGATTCGCAGGCGTTGCTGCCAGTTGTCAGTCGGTCTTTTCAAGGCTATCGAATGTTCAGCGAGTATTTTGCGTTTCAGCAACGCTTTCTCTTTTTTGAACTCACCGATCTCAACCGGCATCTTCGTCGATGCAAGTCCAATCAGGTTGATATCATTATCCCGTTACGAAGGCTCCAGCCGCGTTTGGAAAATGTGGTGGATGCGACCAACTTTGGTTTGTTTTGCACCCCTGCCATCAACCTCTTTCCGCATCGAGCCGATCGCATTCATGTTAACGATGCTGACGTGGAGTACCATGTTGTTCCCGATCGAACACGCCCGATGGACTTCGAAATTCACTCGGTTTTAGGCGTTGCCGGCTACGATAAGAAATCCGATGCGATGGAACGCTTTCGGTCGTTCTACGAGATCAACGACCATGACGTTGAATCGCAAAACCCATCCAGTAAGTATTATGCCTTACGACGCACTCAGCGGCAACTTTCAAGCAAACAAAAAAGAAAGGGGCCAAGGACGAGCTATGTTGGAAGCGAGGTCTATCTATCGATCGTGGATGCGGATCAAGCACCTTATTCGTCGAACTTATCGCAGTTGGATTTGCGAGTGATGTGCACCAATAGGGATCTTCCTATTGCGATGCCCGTCGGTAAGTCGTCAACCGATTTTACTCTCGAATCGGGTGCACCGGTCCGTTCGATTCGATGCCTCGCGGGACCCACCGAGCCGAAACCCTCCTTTTCGGAAACCACCGGGGAACGAAGCTGGCGATTGATTAGCCATCTATCGCTCAATTATTTGTCGCTGGTCGATGGAGACGGAAAGGGAGCAGCGGCACTTCGTGAGATGTTGTCGCTCTATCAGGAGGCCTATGCGACCGATGCAGTTCGACAGTCGGAGGGTCTCGTTTCGGTCCATGCCAAACCCATTGTTCAGCGATTGTCGCAGCGCGGCCCTTTGACCTTTGGGCGAGGACTTGAGGTCACGGTGACTTGTGATGAGTCACGTTTCGAAGGCTCTGGCGTATTTTTACTGGGTGCCGTCCTGTCCGACTTTTTTAGCAAATACGTTTCGATCAATTCCTTTACACAAACGGTGCTGCGTACTCTGGAGAGAGGAGAGGTAATGAAATGGCCGATCAACATCGGACGTCGCCAGAATCTCTAGCGAGATTAGCGACTCTCCAAAACGAACCCTATCGATTCACGTTGTTGTCCGCGATCCGAATGCTTGATTGCGTTTTCCGCGATCAACCACCGACGGGAAAATCCAGTCGCCCGACCAATGAATCATTGCGTATAGGCCAACGTCCTTCGTTGAATTTTGCTCCGAGTTCGCTGGCAAGTTTTCAGCATCGCAATTCGGATGGGAAGTGGCAACTGCAGACCTGTTTTCTGGGCGTGTTTGGGCCAAATGGACCGATGCCAACCCACATTACCGATTTTGCAGATCAACGGGTGAAACACCATCGCGATCCGACGTTCGCTGCTTTCGTTGATTTGTTTCATCATCGAATGGCAAGTTTTTTTTATCGCGCTTGGTCCTCAAGTCAACCGACGGTGCATCTCGATCGTCCGGAAACGGATCGATTCACGGAATATGTGGCCTCATTGTGTGGTTTAGGCATGAAATCGTTGCGAAATCGCGACCAGATGCCAGATCACGCCAAGTTTTTTTTCGCGGCACATCTCGCTTCCCAAACGCGACATAGTTCGGGCTTGAAATCGATCTTGAGCGCGTTCTACGAGGCGCAAGCCGAAGTCATTCCCTTTGTTAGCCATTGGATTCAGTTGCCGGAAGACTGCCATTGGAAGTTGGGCAGAGCGACCCAATCCGGTGAGCTCGGCAGGAGCATCACTTTGGGATCTCGCGTTCGGGATTGCCAGCAACGATTTCGCATCGTCCTGGGCCCCCTCGACTTCACTCCGTTTCGGCAACTGTTGCCCAATGGTACAAGTATGAAGCGACTGCGTTCGATTGTAGATCAATACGTTGGACTAGAATTGTCTTGGGACGTGCAACTCGTGTTGAAAAAAACCGAAGTACCTCAGATACGATTGGGGCGACAGGGGCAACTCGGATGGACGACATGGCTAGCCAGTCGACAACCGACGCGAGATGCCGACCAGTTGATTGTTAATCCGACGGTTCGATCGGAGAGTCACTATAAACCCTCGCGTAAAAAGCCTAGCCGTAGGGAACGCGAACCTTTAACCATCGGAGTTTAGCTGTGTCAGAGATTAGCCGTTCGAAGTTGTTTGGAAAGCTCAATGCAATTGGATTCAAAGCCATCGAAAGCGCAACGACGTTTTGCAAACTGCGAGGCAATCCTTATGTGGAAATCGTTCATTGGTTCCACCAAATCCTGCAACTCCAAGATTCTGACCTTCATCAGATTATTAAGAAATTTGACTTGCAGCACGCTAGGATTGCGAAAGACTTCACCGATGCATTGGATCGACTTCCACGCGGTGCGACCAGCATTTCGGACCTATCAGCGCATGTGGACGAAGCGGTTGAACGAGGCTGGCTCTTTGCGACTCTGATGTTTGGGCAAAATCAAGTGCGAACGGGCCATCTCATTGTCGGGTGCCTGAAGACGCCAACTTTGCGAAATACATTGATGGGCATTTCTCGCGAGTTTGAGAAAATCAAATTGGATCAACTGTCTGAGAACTTCGCAAACATTGTTGCGGCATCCCCTGAGGAATCGATGCTCAACAAGGACGGTAGTTCCGTTGGCGGTGGCGCGGCTCCTGGTGAAGCCAGTGGAGCCATGCCGGGACAATCGAGTGGCCAAGACGCACTGAACCGGTTCACGGTTGATCTGACCGAACAGGCGAGAGCCGGCAAAATCGATCCGATTGTTGGCCGCGATGAAGAGATTCGGCAGGTTGTCGATATTCTCATGCGACGACGTCAGAACAATCCCATTTTAACTGGCGAAGCTGGCGTTGGGAAAACGGCCGTGGTCGAAGGTTTTGCGCTTCGAATCGCTTCCGGGGACGTGCCTCCCTCACTGAGGGATGTTTCGTTGCGAGCACTCGATGTCGGACTCCTACAAGCTGGCGCTAGCATGAAAGGGGAGTTCGAAGAACGACTCAAACAAGTCATCGAAGCAGTCCAATCATCGCAGAAACCCATCATCCTTTTCATCGACGAAGCGCATACGCTAGTTGGAGCGGGCGGGGCCGCCGGCACAGGGGATGCCGCGAATTTGTTGAAACCTGCTCTTGCTCGTGGAACCTTACGAACCGTTGCCGCCACAACATGGGCCGAATACAAGAAACACATAGAAAAAGATCCAGCGTTAACCCGCCGATTTCAGGTGGTGCAAGTCGAAGAGCCATCGGAGGAGAAAGCCATCTTGATGATGCGAGGCCTGGCCACAACCCTCGAAAAACATCACCGTGTACAGATTCTAGACGAAGCCATCGAAGCGGCGGTAAAATTATCGCATCGTTATATTCCAGCCAGGCAACTGCCAGACAAATCCGTTAGCCTGCTCGACACTTCCGCAGCCAGAGTGGCGATCAGCCAACATGCTGTTCCGGCCGAGGTGGACGATTGTCGACGCCGAATTGAAGCCCTTAAAACAGAACTCGAGATTATCGATCGCGAAAAAGTCGTCGGAGTCGAAACCTTCGATCGAGAAAAAAAAGCACGCGAGAAAATGCTTCTGGAGCAAGTCCGGCTGGAGGGACTAGACGAACGATGGAAGTCCGAAAAGAAACTCGTCGATGACATTCTGAAGATTCGTGCCAAGCTTCGAGAGCGCAGCGGCAAGGTCGAAGGAACGCAAAGCAAACTGGAACAACAAGCCGATACACAGGCCCCGATTCCTGAACCAGCCTTGAAGCTAACCGACGAGCAACGCGAGAAATTGCTAGGACTGCTCAAAGAACATCAAGCCAAACTCGATGATCTCCAGGGGGACAATCCTTTGATTCTTCCCACTGTGGATGAGCAAGCGGTTGCTTCGGTGGTAGCCGATTGGACGGGAATTCCGGTCGGTCGGATGGTCAAGAACGAAATCGAAGCAGTGCTTACGCTTGGCGACACACTCAATCGACGTGTGATCGGCCAACGCCATGCATTGGATATGATCGCCAAGCGGATTGAAACCTCGCGAGCAAAACTCGACAATCCCAACAAACCCATCGGCGTTTTCATGTTGGCTGGTCCGTCCGGTGTAGGTAAGACGGAAACAGCAATGGCGCTAGCGGAATCTCTTTACGGCGGTGAACAGAATATTGTTACGATCAACATGAGCGAGTTTCAAGAGGCTCATACCGTATCGACTTTGAAAGGTGCCCCTCCAGGGTACGTGGGTTATGGAGAAGGTGGGGTTTTGACCGAAGCCGTACGACGCAAACCCTACAGCGTGGTTCTGTTGGATGAAGTCGAAAAGGCACACAGCGACGTTCACGAGATTTTCTTCCAGGTCTTCGACAAAGGACTTATGGAAGACGGTGAGGGCCGATTGATCGATTTCAAAAATACACTCATTCTGTTGACCACCAATGTTGGCAGTGAATTGATCATGAATTTATGCAAAGATCCTGAGCTCATGCCGAGCCCAGAGGGGATCGCCAAGTCGTTGCGAGAGCCATTACTAAAGGTGTTCCCAGCGGCCCTGCTTGGCCGAATTGTCACCATCCCCTACTATCCGCTCAGTGATGAAATGGTAGCCAATATCTGTCGGCTTCAATTGGGAAGAATCGAAAAGCGGATTGCCGCCAACCATAAGCTCCCGTTTGTGTTCGACGACTCGGTGGTCCAGTTGATAGTCGAACGGTGCACCGAACTGGAAAGCGGTGGTCGTATGATTGACGCCATTTTGACAAATACTTTATTGCCCTCGATCAGTCGTGAGATGCTGACACGCCTGATGGCAGGAAGCAAGATTGCGCAAGTACGTGTGGGCGTTGAGAATGGCGAGTTTTCTTATCAGTTCGATTAAGCAAGGGCCACCCAGAGCGCTCTAGGGCAAAGACCTACAAACCTGACGACCTATTACACCATTTGGGTATTCAATCATGGCAAAAAGCGAATCCATTTCCATCGACGAAGATTGGGTCAATCTGAGTGAGCTTTCATTGCCAGGCGGAACGACGCCTGCCGAAATTGAGAAAATTCTGATCGTCAAGGCGATACGCATTCGATTGGAGGTGATCTTGCCAAAGGGGACAGCAGCTCCCGATTTCAACTACAAGAAAAACCTTGAACTCAAGAAGTTTCGTGCGACGGTTGAATCCAAGGCTGCGGAAGCTTTAGGGCAGATAGCGGAAGAAGATCAGCCTGCAGAGGGAAAGAAGGCACTCGACAAAATCAATTCCTATTTAGAAAAAGCGGGACCTGCATTCCGCGTTCTGTTGCGAACGGTTATCGCAAAGGAGATCGGGGGCACATGCAAACCCGACGACCTCATGACCGCTGGGTCTATTGACTTTCAAAAGTTTGAGTTCCAATTTGGAGTCGGCGACTCAGGCGAAGAGAAATTCGCCTTGCTCGATTTGACGAAGGCGTTCAAACGTTTGAAAAAGGTTCAGCAGTTGGGGGTCGCGTGGAAGGCGAACAAGATCGTAGTTTCCGTCCGATTCCGTAAGGTGTTTAAGCAAGCAGAACTAAAGGAACTTCGTGAATTGCTCCCGGAGGGATCGTCACGTGGGGCTCATATGTCCGCTGGGCAGTTTTTTGCTTTGGCCAAAGGGAATGTGGAACTGAATTTCTTGGCAAACGCAACCACTCCACACGAAATCCTGCTTCGCAAAGCCTTCAAAAAGCAAGTTGGGAAGGCGGTCAATACGAAGGTAGGTACGATGGAGCCGGAGGTCGAAAGCGAGGAAAAGAAAACGGAAAAGAAAGCCGACAAGAAAGCGGAAGGCGCAAAAGAAACATCAACCCAAAAAGTTCCTGCAAAAAACAAGTGACGTCTTCGGTAGTATGGGGCCGTTTGGGCCGTTTGGCTAGCAGGCACGTGTGGCTTGCAGGTCCGTGTGGCACGTTCCCGAGTTTACGAAGGGCGTGCGAGTCGCAAGAAACCGTTGCTACGATTCACAATATCGCAAGCCCATCCGTTCGGGGCACCCGAAGCGTAAGCGAGTCAATGTGTCTCCTCCCTCACTTACGTGTCGGGTTACCAAATCAACACTTATCGCTGACGGAGCAGCACCTCGATCGGGCTGTCCGTTTGGATCAGCAGCCCTTTAACCGAGTTCGGTGGTAAGCCGTCGGGCCATCGGTCGCGTGAATCGCTTGACGCGGAAACGTTGTCTCCTAGTACCACGATTCCCTCGCCCGACGCCCAGGACTGTTTGTCGGAATCACCATTTCCCCGATAGTAAATATCTCGGAAAACGAGTAGCTGATCGATAGCAAGACTACCGGAGACGGCAGTAATCTCAATTGGCGGCATGGCCTCCACTTTATCTTGACCAATGTCCGCCGTCATTGTGGGCAGCTTCATTCTCATCCACTCTTCTTCTTGGCTTCCCGCGATTAGACTGCCGTCGATCATGGCGACCACGATCCAAACCGATTTGTCCTCTCGTTGAACTAACTCGGCCTGTGCAATTTGATCGCCGAATTGCAAACTAAGGGTACGACCTTCCAATGCGACTGCTATTTTTGGTCGGCTGACCTGCGATCGCAATTCGCATTCGATTTTCCAAGGGTTTTCTAGGTGTGATAACTGAAATGCAAATCCGAAATCTTGAACCGGGATGACAACGTGGGAATCGTGCGCGTTTACGACAACTTGGTTGTTAAGAGCTCGTCGCAATTGGGGTTCAAAGAAAAGCTTGGGGTTGGGTTCTTCCGAACTCGATTCTATCGTACCTCGGCTTAACACTCCTTGGAAATCGTCTCCATCGATTGTCCAAGTCCCATTCGATCGGTGGGGTAGTTCCTTTTGCTTGTCAGGACTAGTTCTCTCCCAAGCATTTACGAGAATAGCCTGCCTGAGGGACTGCTCAAGCGTCTTGCACCAGCGTTCGTGATTGACGAACAAGTCACCTGCCTCGATGGTAAGGTGCTCGAAAGCAAAGCCGACGAGACGCTTTACCTCTCGTTTGGTATCAAGCGATTCCTGAAAAACGATGACGTCACCCCGCCGAAGACCTGACGCGTGCACCAACCCACCGGCAATTTCCGCTGCCCGCGTTGCTCGAACCATGCGAAGCGTTGCAAATCGAACTTGGTCTCCTGGACGGATCCTCTCGGAAACATTGTCTAACTCGTTGAAATCGACTGCGGACTGCAGGTCGATCTTTTTGCACCATTGGCAAGTAAAGGGCTGATTGCTTTTGCAGGTGTCCAGAGCAAATTCTTGCAAGGCGGAGCAGTTCGAGCATGTCCACGAAAAACGGGGCCCTTGCAGAATAGGCTCCATGGAACTGCCTGTAATCTGTCCTACCCTGGGCAGACTACCACGCCGAAGCAGCAGAATAGCCGCAAGAGTGATTGCCAAACACAAAAAAAGGAACAAGCCAATCAAACTATAAATGAACCATCGGCGAGGATGGCTAGACATGGCGTGACTCATGGCTTACCAATACGATAAATCCCTTGCTCGGAGCGGACCAGCAAATCCTGGTCGATAACCGAATAGGATGCGAAGATTCGTCCCGGCAATTTATTGCGAGAAAGTTCCTCAGGTTTCTCGCCGATCTTTAGCACCACAGACTCACCCGCTTCGCTTTGAAAATAGACTCTGTCGCCCGATGCTGTTGGCGATGCGGAGTAGTCTCCTCCGAGTCGCTTTCGCCAAACTTCCTTGCCCGTCTGCATATCGACTCCCGTTGCAATACCCTTATCGCTCGCCATGACGATCTGATCTTTGACGCACAAGATGGAAGGCGTTGATGGTACGCTCGTACCATAAGTCCATTTCACATGTGTATCTGTCACGTCCCCTTTTCCACTGGGATCGATAGCCAAGAGTTTTGGAGTGTTGAATCCGGTGCAAACAAAAAGTGTACCCCCGCTCATTATTGGACGTGGCACTACGGAATAGCCATCGTACCGAACCAACCACAAGACCTTGCCGTCGTTGGGCGAAAGCGATTGAACGATATTGGAACCGGGTGAAATGATTTGGGAAGCACCATTGATTGTGATCAACAGCGGAGTACAAAAAGAGAAAGTCTTGTCAGCCACGACTTCCCGTTTCGTCCTCCAAACCTCTGCTCCGGTTGCAAGATCCAATGCTAGGGTGCAAGGTGCATCGCCCCCATCACACGTAAGAACCAACGTTCCATCGGCGATGATAGGCGAGCCACCGTTGCCGTGCGTCGGTGGATAGGCATTCTTTCGATTCTCCCAAATCTTATTTCCATCAAGATCGGTGCAGGCGGTCCCTTGATGGCCAAAATGAACATAAATCCGATTCCCTTCAATAATGGGAGTTGGGCTCGCGTGGGAATTTTTGTTATGAATTTTCAATGCATCTTTTGGTTGCTCGAAAATCGCTTTCGAATAGACTTCTTTTCCGTCCTTTGCATTCAGGCAAACCAATTGCAAACTTTGCCTTCCTCGCAACTCTCCGTCCACGGAGACATCTTCTTCCGTGTTGATCGAAGAAGTGAAGTAGATTCGATCGCCGTGTGTAACAGGGGACGACCAGCCCAACCCTTTGGTTTTCGTAAACCATCGTACATTCTCGGTCTCGCTCCAACGAATAGGCAGATCCGTTTTCTCACTCAAACCGTTTTTCGTTGGCCCACGAAACTCTGGCCAGTCACTTGCGCTCGCAAGGAAAGGCGCACAAACGACACAGACCAAACCCAACACAATACTCAAACAACGCATTTCAAATCATTTCTATTTTTGTTATTGTCGCCCTGATCTATTCTCGTTGCTAGGCTCCGCGACTCCGCCAGGGCTTTGCTACAAATAGCAGTTTCGATACTTCTTTCTGATTTATAACGAGTCTTTTTTGTTCCGAACAAAAATATCGCTTTCCCATCCGTCCGGGGCTCGCCCCCGACGGATGCATTTTGGCGTACTAAATTCGGCGTCCCAACTCCCGTTCCCCTAGACTTTGCCCGCCTCCGGCGGGCAAAGTCTAGGGGAACGCGTCGATGCGCGAGTGCCGACCGTTAGTACGCCAAAACAAGGTTGGTGGGGGACAAGCCCCCGACCAACCTGAAATGCCTGCCCCGACCAACCTGAAAGGCCAAATCGCAGAACGGAGAACGGAACAAAACTCGCATCAACGCATTTCTCGCAATCTACCATTTCTCGCACTCTGCCCAGGCGGAGCCTAGTGCTTTGTCAAACAGGAAAACGTGGGTAGCCACGCTTGCCAAAGCGTGGGTGAACCGCGAGAAATGATCTCGCTCCCACGGTCTCCGCGACCGTGGCTACCCTCGGTTATCAACTTGACAAAGCACTAGCAACCAGATTCTCAGCGCTCCTGGCGATCAGCGGGATGTGTCTTAAATAGGCAACTTCGCGGACCTATGCTGCCGCGAGATCGTCAGCACGCTCGGTCACCTTTTCAAGAATATCCAGAAGTACTCGATCGCATTCAATCCCTTCGGCTTGGGCCTCAAAGTTGAGCAAAACGCGATGCCGCATGGCCGGCAGGAACACACGGCGAATATCTTCGAAACTGACATTGTAACGACCATCCAACAGCGCGCGAACCTTCGACGCCAGAGCAATGGTCTGAGCACCGCGAGGGCTAGCACCCCATCGAATGTATTGGTTTGTAACGTCGGGCGCTAAGCTGCCACCCGGATGCGTTGCCAATACGAGCCTTGCGATGTAATCCTGAACATGCTTGGCCAAAACCACCTGCCGAACGAGCTGCTGCCAACGTTTGATCTCCTCACCGTCCATAACCTTGTCCGGAGTGATGATGGTCCCTCGCGTCGTTCGTTCGATGATGGTGTTTAGTTCCTCTCGGGTCGAATAGCCAACGACGAGTTTGAACAAAAAGCGATCGAGCTGGGCTTCTGGAAGCGGATAGGTTCCTTCTTGCTCGATGGGGTTTTGCGTGGCAAGGACGAAGAAGGGTTTCTTCAATTCATAGCGATTGCCTGAGACAGTAACCGTCCCCTCCTGCATGGTTTCCAAAAGCGCCGACTGAGTTTTTGGCGTAGCCCGGTTGATTTCGTCCGCCAAGCAAATTTGGGTAAAGATGGGGCCTTTCTGGAACTGAAATTCGCGTCGCCCATCATTTTCAACAATCATGTTGGTGCCGAGGATGTCCGAAGGCATCAGGTCAGGTGTGAATTGCACACGATTGAAATCGAGCGAAAGGGTCTCCGATAGGGTTTTGATCAGCATCGTTTTGCCGAGTCCAGGGACCCCCTCCAGCAAGCAATGGCCACCTACAAAGACAGCCGTTAGCACACCGTTCACGATTTCATCATGACCGACGATGACTCTCCCAATTTGTTCGCGAACTTCTGCGTATCGACGGCGGAACGTTTCTGCTTGCTGTTGCATCGATTCTGCGACGTTACTCATGTAGCTTCCTAGGTTAAGTGCTAATTGTTCTTGTTGGCTTTACGTTTCGCATCCAGCAATCTAGATGTATAACTCTGTTCTTCTTCCACACCCATGCTTGGCTTTTTCGGCAACGCATCAGGACGACTGGTCTTCGATGTCCCAACCCCAAAGGCCTCCTCGGCAGTTGTGACGGAGGCCGGCACGTCTGGGTCTGGTTCGAATTGGGTGCTTGCCCTCTGTTTCAGAAGATCGTCACCGACGATATTTTTGCTGCTTCTCAATCGGTCTAGGCGGTTCTTTTGTTCAGCATCCATGGCTTTCGAATCGTCGCGACGTCGTCGAAGTCTTGCAGCCAGCATCCTTAAGGGCAAGCCTACATCTAAGGCTACACGACGAACGAAGACATCTGCGAAAAACATCGTGGCTCCGACAAGGACGGCCAATGGCCAAATATCCTTGAGGCTCTTGGCTGGCGGTAGCCCTTTGCGATAGGTATCCACATCCAGCACTTCCTTCAACGAGTTTTTTTCCAGGGAGGCCGAGAGATTTCCGGCCGTACCACCTGCCGGCTTGCGAGCCGCCAAAGACTCCAGCAATTGCATGTTGACTTGCCGAACACGATATTCGTCGGAGAATGGCATCGTCACGCCCGTGGTAATCGGTGGCTTGCCACCGCCGGGAACGATGCTGAGCATGTAGCTGCCAGCTTGCTCTGGCGTCATCTCTCCAATGTATCGACCGGACGCCTGTTGTCTCATCGAAATGTTGATGGGCTTTAAGTCCGGACCGACGGCGATTGCATTCATGTCCAAAAAGTTCACGAATTTATCGTCGGCATTCATCGCCGTTACGACGATTTGAACACGGCCATCTTTGATGTTGGTGGCGATGTTGTATTTGGAGTCGTCATTGGAGGGACGCATGGTCCAACGCACCATTTGAGAGAAGAACTGGTCGTAGAAGGGTGAATTCACCCAATCACCAGCCCATCGATGGCCTGCGTCGGTTGTGAACACGGCGGTGCGTCCAAGTCCGTAGGTCCAAGTTGCCAAAAGGGATGCATTATCGGGCTCTGCCGGTTTGGTGGATCGCAACGGTACTTCTACCAACGGATTGTCCTTGCGTTCGGTGAGCACAAATCCGCGGATATTGGGCAGTTCGCCTGTGATGCCTGAAAGAATTTCATGGGGCTGCGTAATGACGACTTGCACGCCACCCTCAGGTTCAAAAACCAACGGCCGAGCGACGCGTCGAGCCTCTCGCATGAAAATTTTCGGGAGCGCTGAAGCATTCTGTACAACATAGTAATTCCCGCCCGTTTTGTTGGCGATCCGTTTCAGTTCGTTGCTTCCCGCAGGTCCATGAGATCCCACTGCAACCGTCGAGATCTTTATCTTGGCATTGGAGAATTGTGAAAGGATGCCTGCCGACGCAGGGGTTGGGTCTCCATCGCTAATCACGATCATGTGTTTGAGGGAAGCTGGGACTGTTTTCAGTCCTCTCATCGACAAATTCAGAGCGGAATCGAAGTCTGGCATGTCACCTGGAGTCATGGCGTTCATTCGCGACTTCATCATGGACTTGTTCTCGCCAACCTTAAGAAGGCCCGCTGCCCCGGTCCCCCAAAGCCACTTATCACCTGACATGTCGTATTGAACAACACCGCAATAGTCACTTGGCCCCAAGGCTTCTAAGGCCGCCTTGGCAATCATTTTCTGCCAGTGGTTCCCCTCGGGTATTTCGCATGCATGCATCACCATCGCAAGCGCACCCACCGCTTCTACTTTGCTGTTCTTGATGGCAAAATTAACCGGCATGGCTTTTTCTAGCTTGGTGTTGGTCCAACCACCTGCGCCAAATGCTTCAGGACCACCTAACATCAGAATTCCCATTCCGAATTGCTGAGCACTTTGGACAAGCATGTCGATTTGATCGTCGGTGAAGGAAACGATCTGAGTCGAGTCGTCTCCGCTCGTACGCGGCGCGCCGGCTAAGATGACAGAGTCGTAGGATTGAAGTTCGACCAAACTGGAAAAGAGGTTGCGAGTATCTCGCACGTCGACATCGATATCATTGCGTCGTAGCGCGTCCACAAATCTCTGGTAATTCCCAGGCGACACCCCGTCCTCAATCAACATGACCTTTCCTTTGCCGCGAGCGTAGGTAAACGCAGTCGCACGATTGTTTTGGGTTATCGTGTCGTTGGCGGGGTCGTTGGTGGTAAACTCGGCTTCGTAAGTGTAACCGGCGGTCTCATCGATCTTGTGCGGGATCGGAATTACGTTGATATCTCGATCGAGGGTGTAGTCTCCGTCTGCCAACACTTCCGATTGGTTGCCAATGCGACGCACGACTCGCAAATGACCAGGAATGTCCCTTGCGTTTCCAGCCTCGCTGTAGCGGTTGATAACAACGCGCGCGTCTACCGTTTGACCTTGCCGAACAAATCCAGGTACGTCAATCTTCTCAACCAAAACCTCCGTTTGGGAATCCAAGCGAACGGGAACGACGTCAATTCCTATGCCGGTATCGCTCAACCTCTGGGCGGTCACTTCTGCGGAACCTAACGTTTGGTTGCCATCGGTCAAGATTACGATGCGTTTCGCGGAGTCTTCCAGGAAACTAGCTTGAGCCAGCTTGAGCGCACTTTCCAAATTGGTTGCATCCGACTTGCCAAAAAACGACTCGGGGCGATTGATATTGGGTAAATCCTCGTCGAAGGGCGGGATTTCGATGGCGGCCTCACGACCAAAAACGATGAGCCCGGCTCTATCCTGCCGTTCGGAATGACGGTGAGCTTTGACGCTTTGAATGGCGTATTCGAACATCAATTGGCGCTTGGCAACCGGAATCGAATCGCTTTGGTCCAATAGATAAATAACAGTCAGCTTCTCGCTGGACCATATCCACTGAATTCCAGCAACTGCGAAAATGACCAGCAACATGACTGCAGTCCGCAGTGCAATGGCAATAGATCGCCGCCAGGGACCAAGACCAGCCAAGGACTTTAGCCCAAGCCACCAAACGAGAGGTATTAGCGACAACAGCAATAAATACCAAGGGTATTGAAAACCAATTTCAATTCGGCCCATAGTGAGTTGCCTTGGATGAGTTTGCGTTGAGGCGAAAACTTGGCGTGTTAGATGACCACCGTCTGTCGAGCCTAGCTACGCTTGACAGAGGGTGGGTGGTATCTTTCTTATTGTTCATCGCCTGGATCACAGAGCATTATGGTCGATTCACAAGCCTGTTGGCCAGACGGCATGCTTAGAATTTTCGCAAAACACCACGAACTTGAGCTTGTGATGCAAATAAATGGGATTGAAATCGAAGATACGTTCGCCGAAGCCTTTGATATGACAGGCACACGCGTCATTATTACGGCGGCCGAGCCGTCATGGGCACGGCGAGCCGCCGAAGCCATGACGGGCTTCGCGACGAGTGTTATCGGCTGTGGCGTCGAAGCTGGGGTGGAGCGATTCCTTGAATCGGACGAGACTCCGGACGGTCGTCCTGGAGTTGCAATCTTGCTTTTTAGCGTTTCCGGCGGCGAACTTGAGAAACAATTGGTCCGGCGCGTCGGGCAATGTGTCCTAACGTGCCCAAGTACTTCCGTTTTTGCAGGTCTCTACAGCGAAAAGCGAGTCGCAATGGGATCCAAGCTGCGCTATTTCGGTGACGGCCACCAAATCTCTAAGAAGATTGGGAAAGAACGCTATTGGCGAATCCCAGTCATGGATGGCGAATTCGTTTGTCAGGATACCGTCTGTCGACAAGCAGCTGTCGGCGGAGGAAACTTCCTCGTCTTGGCCGACACGATCCATGGAGCTTTGCATGCTTGCGACTATGCCGTTCGTGCCATCAAACGCCTTCGCGATTGCATTACACCTTTCCCTGGCGGCGTCGCGCGGAGCGGTTCCAAAGTGGGCTCGAAGTACAAAATGCTAAACGCCTCAACCAACGATGCATTCTGCCCGACTTTGAGAGAGCAAACCAAATCCTATGTACTCGATCAAACAAGTGCTGCATTGGAGCTGGTCATTGACGGACTGTCCGCGGAAGTCGTGGGACACGCCATGCGAGTGGGTATTCAAGCTGCATGCGAGGTAGGGCCATCCTGCGGCGTACGAAAAATCACCGGCGGCAATTATGGCGGAAAACTTGGCAAGCACCATTTTTATTTGCATGAGTTATTATCGAGATCGTCGTAGCTTGGATTATCGATGAAGTTTCGGGCCAAAGGCCCAATCATTTACCTAGCCCAGGCCAACGGCCTGGGTGACACGCAAACACGAGACTAGTGCTTTGTCAAGTTGATAACCGAGGGTAGCCACGGTCGCGGAGACCGTGGGGAGCGAGATCGTTTCTCGCAGTTCACCCACGCTTTGGCAAGC
>JAYTVM010000105.1:0-28710 GCA_043743995.1 Pirellula sp.
ATGGCCACCAGTCGATCGAGTTTGCGGTGGCGTGCCAAATAGACGAGCCCCATGCCGCCGTGCCCGAGCGGTTCGATCAATTCGTAGGGTCCGATTTCACGACCGGTCATCCAAGGCAACCAAGGCCGCTGAGTTGTTGCTGGAACATTTTCTAAGGATTTGGGCGACTGGGATATGGGCGACTGGGAATTGGTCTGCAATGGTCGCAACAAATCATCGCTACTCCCGTTCGAATCGATTTCTCGCATTAAGTCTTCGCATTCGGTACATTGCGAGAGATGCTCTTCGACTTGCGTTGCGGAATCCTCGGGCAAGTAGCCAGCCAAATAACGCTTGAGAGTGTCGTCGGAGAGGCATTCGGTTTTGACGAGCGGTGACGTGGGCATGGCTTGAAACCTGATGTATTTGAATGGTCCGAAACTTGGAGGCCGCGAGGCGTTGTGCATCGCTAGCAAAAGCAACGCACGTGCGGCAAGTGTGGCGGCACGTGTGGCACGCCCATAGCGATTAGCGATGGGCGTGGGAAGCTTGGCATATGTTTCTAGCTAGTGTCTCACCACGCCCTTCGTTCCTCAGAGAGGCTGTGATTTTATAGTACCAATCACGCTCCGCGTGATTTTTGCAGTTCAAAAACCTTTGGTTTCTGAGGCATCACGCGGAGCGTGATGGGAACTTTCTTCAGATTCGAAAAAATCACAGCCTCAGAGCGTGCCACGCATCTCAATTTCCCTTGATTTCCCCAAGTTGATTACTCTTGGGTTACAATGAAGACGATTCTAGTGTGACAGAAATTTTTCTTACCGCGTCCTTTTCAAGTGTTTTTCATGAGTTCGACCAGCGGAACCCACCCAAGCTTAATCGGTCGCGTTCAGGATCGCGACCAAGAGGCGTGGACGCGGCTGGTCAGCATTTATACGCCGTTGGTGATCGGTTGGTGTCAGCGAATGGGCTGCGATTCGCACACGAGCGAGGACATTGCCCAAGAGACATTCCTAGCCGCTTCGCGTGGGATTGCCGGTTTGCGGCCTGACGGCGTGACCGGTAGCTTTCGCCGATGGCTTTGGCAAATAGCCAAGAACAAACTCATCGATTTCCGCCGTAGATACCCTTCCGAGATGGTTCCTTCGGGCGGAAGCACGGCTGCATTCCAACTTCATCAGATTGCCGATGTTGATGAGTTGACCGATTGCGATCCAAGTTCGCCCGATTCGCTTAGAGAGCTGACCATGAAGGCACTGGAATTGGTGCGAGTCGAGTTCAAAGAACCGAGTTGGAAAGCGTTTTGGCGAACAGCAGTTGATGGATTACCAACGGAGGTTGTGGCGAACGAATTGGGAATGACTGCTGCGGCAATCCGCCAAGCGCGGAGTCGCATCATGCGTCGGCTTCGGATTGAGCTCGGAGACGTGTCTTAACGTCCGCACTTAACGCGTGCAACAGGGTTGGTTTTTTGTGGACGAGCGAGGCTGTGTCGCCTTTTGCTCCGCAAAAGCGCGTTTACGAGGCGCACTTTCGCAGAGCGAAAGGCGACAATAGCCACAATAGATCTTGTCCGTGCAAAGTCAGAAACGCTATAACGTCGGCATGGAAACATCGCTCCACCGTCAATTAAAGTACCATTTTGCCGCCGATTCCAACTCCGTCGAGGTCACGGTGGACGGTTTTCGTATCGATGCCATTGATGCCAACGGTTTTTTGGTCGAAATCCAGCACGCCGGACTTGGCTCGATTCGGAACAAAGCCTTAAAACTTCTGGAAAACGGGCATCGACTCAGAATCATTAAACCCCTCATCCGTTGCAAGTGGATCGAGACTTTCGATCGAGAGGGCGGAGCACTGATCCGCCGCCGAAAGAGCCCAAAAAAATTGGTGTCGGTCGATATTTTTCGCGAACTGATCCACTTCACGCAGGTCTTTCCAAGACCGAAATTGACATTGGAAGTGCTTTCGGTAGAGTGCATCGAACAGCGACTTGACCGAGTCAACAAACGCCACCGCCGCAAGCAATACAAGACGCTAGACCAGCATCTAGCGAAAGTTGGCGAAGCCAACGTGTTGAAAGGCATCCCAGATCTGTGGCGATTGCTTGGAAACCCGAAACTGCCAAGTACATTCGATACCAAGGAGCTGGCTGAGTGTCTTGGCCAACCCCGATGGTTTGCCCAACAGATCGCTTATACGCTTAACCGTTGTGGGGCGACCGAGATCGCCGGCAAACGTGGCAATGCAATCGTGTATTGCCGAAAAAATAAGTCGACGGGTAAGTCGATCCGTAGTAAGGCAGCGTAGTTGCAAAAACACTTAACGAATCGAAGAAATGCACAGATCAAACGAAGCCAGCCCTGGACACTCGCATCGACTACCTATTCGTGTCCAGTATTTTGAGACCGACGGCCAAGGTCGTGTTCACAACTCGCAGTATCTCAACTACTTTGAGCGTGGACGGGTAGAGATGTTGCGATCGATTGGGATTTCCTACCGCGAACTGGAGCTGACCGGGTTGATGTTGGTGGTCCGCAGCATGCAGGTTGACTTCCGAGTTCCAGCCCAATTCGATGACGAACTTGAATTGATCACTTCCTTGCGACACAGCCATGGAGCGCGAGTCGAACATGCATATAAGCTTGTAAAGCACGGAGCACCGGAATCGCAACCGACCGTTGTAGTAACTGGCCGCAGTGTGATTGCGTGCATCGATCGCGAAGGGAAAATACGACGGCTTCCAAAAGAACTTCAGATTTTGAAATCGGAATAGTTTGGAATGGATTCGGCCCAACGGGCCAAGCGTTTACCTAGCCCAGGCCAACGGCCTGGGAAGGGTAGGGCCAAAGGCCCGGCAGTTTGATAACGATATGAAGTAAACTGCCGGGCCTTTGGCCCTACACCGATCCTATATGCACGTTACCCAGGCCGTTGGCCTGGGCTAGGCAAATTGCTGGGCCGTTGGTCCGAAATGTCTTGCTGGGCCGTTGGCCCGTAGATTTTACAGCGTATCGGCTCGCTTCTCGCTTGAGCGGGGGCCGAGGTTGCCGTACCGGTGGTAGTCGAACGAAATGCTCTGCTCCATCACATACCATAACAACTCGATGCGCCCGAGCATGGAAACGCGTTGATCCGCGACGAACACTTGATGTCGGTTGGCAGAGCGTCGTACCGACTCGGGAACGCGACTGGCCGCTGCGAAGCGCAAACGAGCCACCTGCCCATTTTCAATGGACTGGATTAACTCCTCGTCGCTTTCCTCCAAGAATTCAATCCTACCTGCCCATTCGTAAGTCAACTTCTCTAAGGCCGCGACAGTCGATTCATGAACCGACGAAGGATGGCTCACGGTAGCCCGGCAGTTCGATGCCATGGCCGCAGAGCAGCGTGCCGCAATGTCGAATGGCGTGTCGTCAACATGGAGTCGGATTCTTAAGGGTGAGGCAGGCAAATAGCGTCGATGATTGTCTTGTCCAACCAATTGGAAATGGTCGTGCTCGACCAAAGTCTCTTCTATGGCAAACCGGTCGTAGGAAAGAATGGCCGATCTAAGTTGCGAGATTTGCGATGCGGTTGAACCAGGAAGATCCAAAAGCAATCGACTCGATCTGTCGAGTCTTTGCCAGAAAGTAAGCAGCACGCTCGACTGTGGCATCTGTCCCGAATCGGGCCCGATTGCCTCGGATTGAAAATCGTCAAACGCCATGAGTGTTGCAACGTAATTGGGGCCGCCTGCTTTGGCTCCTGGCCCGAAAGCACTCTTGCCCATCCCACCGAACGGTTGCCGCAAAACGACAGCGCCCGTAGTCGGGCGATTGATGTAGAGATTGCCAGCACGAATCGATTCTCGCCAAATCTTCTGCTCTCGGTCATCTAACGATTCCAGTCCGCTGGTGAGTCCGAATCCTGTCGCATTCACCATTTGAATCGCTTCGGCCAATCGTCGGAATCTCATGACCCCGAGCACTGGCCCGAACAGTTCATTCATGTGCGTGAAGTTGCCTGCGGTGGTATTCCATTTAACACCCGGAGAGTAGGAACATGGGTTGTCACCGAGTTGTGTTGGCATGACCGCCCAGCTTTCGCCCGTTTCCAACTCTTTGAGTCCTCGTAGTAAATCGCCGGAGGGGGGCCGAATCAACGGGCCCATCTTGGTTGACAGGTCCCAAGCCGAACCCACCCTGAGACTTGAGACGGCATCCACAAACTGCTCACGAAATTCAGCCGATTCGAAGACTTCTTCTTCGAGTAAAATCAGAGAGGTTGCGCTGCACTTTTGGCCAGCGTGCGAAAAAGCACTATGTAGAATGTCCTTGATGGCCAAGTCGCGGTCGCTGAGTCCGCTGACGATGGTCGCGTTCTTGCCGCCCGTTTCTGCCAACAGGTTGAGCGTGGGTGTTTGATTCAAGATGGTCAGGGCAGTCTCGGTTCCGCCCGTTAGGATCACACGAGCGATCTCAGGCCTACTAAGCATATGTCGGCCAACCATCGCACCGCTACATGGAACAAACTGCAACGCTTCGCGAGGCACTCCAGCACGCCAGAAGCATTGGCACAAAACGTAGGCGGGCAAAGCCGTATCGGAAGCTGGTTTCAGAATAGCCGTATTACCCGCAGCTAAGGCCGCGGCAATACCACCACAAGGGATCGCGATTGGAAAGTTCCAAGGGCTGACTACTACGACGACCCCCGCAGGCTTGGCTTTTAATTGAGATTCCCGTTGCAGTTCGAGTGCGCATCGGGCATAGAACTCCACGAAGTCGATGGCTTCACTTACTTCGGGGTCGCTCTCCGGTATCGTTTTGCCTGCATCTGCGATCGCCGCTCCGATCAAATCGCCTCGGGCGATTCGAAGCTCCTGCGCGACGTTGCGCAAGATACGATAGCGCTCGCTAGGCTCGAGGGTTCCCCAGCCGGACGGGTCCTTGCAAGCACAATCGACTGCCGCACGGATTTGCGATTCGTCGGCTTGTTTGTATTTCGCTGCAATGGTTCCAGGGCGAGATGGGTCGAGGGATTCGTAGACGTTTCCATTGCCCTCCCGCTCCTGGCTGCCGATGGATAATGGAATGATAGTCGCACGAGTGTCACAGTGTGGCTGCCACTGTTCGATGATAGCTTGAGCCCAGTGAGCGTTGGCCACCAAGGAGAAATCCGTATCTGGTTCATTGACGAGTGATTGCCAGTTGGCAGGTTTGGGGGGCATCACGGGGGCGATGCGCCGATCTTGCTGACGTCGAGGCTGGACGGAAACGGTATCGATGCGTTCGACCGATTCGAGAAATCCATTTTCGAGTCGCTGCCAAGTGGAACTGCCAGCCGATATTTTGAAAGCGTGTCTTAAAAAATTGTCTGGGCCCGTATTTTCGTCCATTCGGCGGACAAGGTAGCCGATTGCATTGATAAACTCTTCGCGTTGGCAGGCAGGTGCGTAAAGGAGAACGCTGCGGCTCAATTCGAACATCGCACGGCGCTGATGATTTGCCATTCCCTCAAGCATTTCGAACTGAACGCGATCGACGTTTCCCTGCGACGCTGCGAGCATCATGCCGTAGGCCAGATCAAACAAGTTATGGGAAGCGATACCGAGACGGACCGCTTGGCTGTGTTCCGGCCGCAATCCGTATCGCACCATTCGTTTGTAGTTTGCGTCCGTGTCGATTTTGGAGCGATAGGGGGCTTGGTGCCAACCGCGAATAGAGGCTTCGACCCGTTCCATCTCCATATTGGCTCCTTTGACAATCCTTATCGTGATCGGCGAACCACCCTTTTTAAACCGATCAACGGCCCACTGCGTTATGGTCTCCTGCACCAAAGATGAGTCTGGAATGTAGGCTTGGAGAGCAATCCCGCCGCGAACGTTTTCCATGCCTGAGCGAGAGAGTGTGTGCATGAAGATTTCTGCGGTCAAATGTAGGTCCCGGTATTCCTCCATGTCGAGATACACAAACTTTGGGATTTTCTGGCCGTCCGCCCGAACAAACATTTCTTTGGCGGCAGCTCGGTAAAGCAATTCCAATCGGTCGGAGACGGTTCGAATCGAGTGTTTGCGGGCTAACGGGACGATTTGCGAATAGAGCGTTGATATCTTGATCGAGACGCACTCGATTTCGGGCAATTGCAAGGCAGCGAGATAACGGTCGAGGCGTCGACTGGATTCGCGTTCGCCAAGGATGGCTTCGCCGAGAAAATTGACATTCATTCGCAAGCCTTCCTGCGAGCGCTCGCGCAGGTGACCGCAAAGCTTGTCGTGTTCCGCGGGCAGAATCACGTTGGCGGTTTCTTTGCGCATCTTTTCTTTGACCATGGGAACCGCGACGCCGGGCAAGTACTCACCAAAGGACTGGAATCCCTTGAGGAGGGCTTGATCAAAGACGCTAAAGAATCGCGGTACACCTTGGACATCGAGGATGTGAACCATTTGATCGACAACGCGACCGGGCAACATACTGCGAAAGCTCTGATCGGTAATCTGTGTCAACGTAGCTTTGTCTTCGGGATGCTGAAGCATCCGATCGAGTTCGGCTTGTTGGCGGCGTTCTTGCGGAGTTTGCAACTGGCTGGCACGTTGTTGCAAGATGGTGGCTAAGCCTAAGGACGCTTGTAAAATCCGTTTGTCATCAAGCGCTGGTGGAGGGCCTTCGTCAATCCCTTGATTTGCGAGTAGCGTTTTGACGTTTTGAAGGTTGAGGGGTTCTAATTCAGTGGAGCTTGGCATGTTGACTGGACTGATTGTGGATTGGGTTATTCGAGCACGCACTCGAATGGAACTTTGTCTGCGGCGTCTTTGGCTGGAAAGGATTTGGTGATTCTACCGTTTTCAACCAGGAACGCTCCTCCCAATTGGAATCCATCTCCAACGAGTGGTCCCGTTCCATGCCCTTTGAGGATTGCGGACTGAAAACCGCGCCACCAAACGCGTGGCCCGAGCAGTTGCGACAATTGGCCTCGCTTGAGTTCGTAGACACGATATAGGTCCGCGTTCGGATTGGAAACGTGGAGCGTTCCTTGTAGTCCTGCGCGATCCAGCATCCTTTGGCCATCTTCTTGTGTCCCCAAATGAACGACTACTGGCGTGATTTTTTGAGACTCCAAGCCTGGCAATTTGCCTTTGAGTTCGACGAGCGTTTCTCGACAAAAAGTGCATCCAGCGTGTCGAACGAAAATCAAAAGCAGTTTTTGATGCAGTCCCACTTCCCATAAGTTTCGGCTATCGGAAACCATGGTGCGTCGGCTAACCGATTCAATCGTTGACAATTCCGATTCGTCATTTTCTTGGGCGTCACTCTTGGGTGCATTGTGGAATTTCACCGCAATGAATAGCATTGCGGAGAATGGTAGCCACCACACAACATCATTGAATAGTATTGTCAGTCCCCAGGACCATGGTAAAAGCCCCGAGATGGCACTCTGTAGGAATCCGATGGGACCAAGTATTTTCCCAAGGAAGCCGACCATCACGATTGGCCAATGCCTGACAAAGTCGCTGGCGGCAATCCAGTATCCGATGCCATAAACCCCAACGATCATTCCCACGCACTGCCAAATTCCGGGGTAGTTTGGGAGGTCGATGCCGGTCAGATCGAACAGGTGGTTGGGGAATAGTACAACCCAAGCGCCCCACACTAGGTTGTAAACCGCGGCGATGCGCAATACCCATGCAGGCCAGGTTGGGACTTTATCTGAGTTCATAGACTGTCAATTCGACTTTTTTTGTTGGATCGATTAATTGGTTGGATGTCCACACGCTTGGGGTGAAAAATCCTATAATCGTGGGTGGAGTCCCAATCTAACTTCGGATTGCGGAAGCATTGGATAAACCTATTAGACACTATCGTGCCTGCAAAGTATTACTTCCGAAGCTCAGTACGCTTGTTCTTTCTGTTCTCGGCATGGGTCGTTTGTTCCATGGCTGGCAGAGCACAGAACTTGGATCTCAGTCAGTTCAAGCGCGAGCATCTTATTACACATGGTCTCGGTGGCGATACCGGTGACGTGTCTATCTACGTATCCTTTCCGAATTGGTTTGGCCGGCCAGGGTACTGTCCTGTCCGCGTTCGAGTCGTTCCACGAAAAGGACTCACATTCAAACGAGATGGGGCGTTGCGACTCATCATGGGATCGTCCATCTATTCGGAAGGGACCGACGCAAAAACGTGCGTTGACATTCCAATTGAGAATGGAACGAGCGAAGCAAAGGGCGAAATGCTTGGCAACTTTCTACTTGAAGGCCATGGACTGTCAGGTTTTCGAAGAAATCAATTTGGCATCACGGCTACTCTCAACGGACGGAAGTTGTTGGGACAGCGAGCTTATGTTTACAACGGGCGCGCAAGTGGCAGAGAGTGCAAAAACCTAATACTCATTTCCACCGAGTCGTCGAAAGATGATTCTCGTCGACAAGAGGCTCTCGCCGAAATGTCGCAAACCGGAAATTGGTTTTCCCAGGAATCCTTTGCGGAGGGCGTCCAGCAAGCGAGTGCGTTTGGTGATATTCGCAACATGCCATCCAATTGGCTATTGCTAAGTAATCTTGAACATGTTTCTATCGGTTTTGACGACCTCGCTCTTTTGGACGCCGCGGGGCGTGAGTGTCTTAACCAATATGTCTTGTCAGGTGGACACCTAGTCATCAATAAGGTCCGTTTCGCTTCCGACGTTGCCAATTATTTACCGATTGACATCTCGCGACAAATCCTAGAGCCCAACAACAGTAGCCAAAAGAGCACTTCCAGTTCCAGCTCGAAAACGAAGATTCTCTTGGCTTCGGACTTTGAACCTCCAAGTTTGGACCTGCTAGAGAATACCGTTTGGGATAGCTTTCAGTTTGCAACAGGAAAATCGGTTTTGGATGGTCGAAACGTTTGGTTCAGTTCGGGGATGGGTTCCATGGGTCAGCCTTATTCTTTTCTAGATGACTCCAATGCACTATCTACGAATGCGCTGTCTAAGGATTTGACGGAACTCGCTAAGTCCTACGCCGATTGGAAACTCGCTTCGCCGATTATTTTTGTCAGTAGGATCTACGATGGCCTCATGGATTCAAGTTCGCCGAACCAAGTTTCGAGCCCGCAGAATGGTGGCTCAAGTCTGCAAGTTGCGGTCGAGCTAAAGAAACCAATGGTTGTCCGTCATGGTTTCGGAACGGTGTATTTGGACCATCGTCGTCGTGGCGACCAATCCAATGCGTGGGAGGAAAAGAACAAAGCCATAACATCTCAAGTGATGGTTGATTCCGTCAATCGAACTAGCCGGTTTTCCCAAGGTGTTGGCGACGATTTTTGGGATTGGCTTATTCCATCGGTTGGGCGAACGCCGGCGATTCCATTTTTGATTTTCGTGGTCTTGTTCGTGGGTGTTGCGGCACCAGGCATCATGGTTTGGAGCCATCAACACAAACGCCGGGTTTGGCTCGTCGTTTTTATGCCGCTGACCGCAGCCATATGCACCTTCTTCTTGTTTAGTTACGGGCTTCTCAAAGATGGTCTTGGCGCAGTCTCTCGCACGCGATCTCTTTCGTTTGTCGATGAGAATGGGGATGGTATGGTATGGTCGCGACAGAGTTACTTTGCTGCAACCGTTTCGAACCAGGGACTTACCATGGGGAGAGAAACGCAATTTGTCCCTATGACAGTAAATTCCTATGCCGCGCTTCCGGATTGCGAGCAATTTGAAGTCGATGGAATGCAACTGTATCGCGGCATCTTGCCTCCCCGTTCGCAAACCCAGTTTTCCATCACGCATCCCTTGAAGAAACTCCCTGTTCTCAAGCGAGTTTCTGAACACGATCCGATTTTGAATGGACCGGCCATTTTCAACAACTCCAATTTCAAGTGGAACAGAGTAGTGTTAGTAGGACCGAAGGACGCATGCTTCATCGCTTCCAATGTGGCTCCTGGAGATAGAGCGAATTGCGAAGCCATCTCCAAGGAGGATGCCGCACTCGCTTTGCAAAAAGAGTACAAAACCCAGCCGCTCGTCCCCCCTGCAGATTCGCCGTCCGCTGACCAAACGTCATTGGGACAATACTTTTTGGACGGTTTCTCTTTCAGACAAGCCCGCACCAACAACACTCAACAAATCTCAGAAGAATTGACGTGGACTAATTTGATTAGCAAGAAAGGGAGCGATTCGACGGTTTTGTTGTCAGGCACTTACGTGATTTTTGCGAGCGAAGCACCTTACCTTGAACGATGCCTGCCAGGGGTCAAGGACCAGGATGGACTGCATGCGATTATGGGGCGATGGTAGGCAGAGTGGCAACGAGTTCGACTTTCCTAAGCGGCGCGATCGGAAGTCTCTTACAATCCGAATGACCTGCACTTCACTCCAAGAAATTGATGCAAGAAATCGCGAAATCTCTTCTTTTTTCGAAAAACCTTAAACTTTTTGAACTTCAGAATTTGACTGGCTCAGTGAGTGTCCTAGGTTTCAATCGTAGTTCCGATGTGGAACACTTGTTGCAAGGCAATTCCCACTTGCTCCGTAGGCTTCGAAGTCATGGCGTTGAATTCGGAATCTACTGTTTGTTCTATTGCAAATCGCAACACATCATGTCGGAGGAAATTCCAGTGAAACATTTCGCAATGAAATGGAAGCGATTTTTGAAGTGTGAAGATGGACCAACGGCCGTGGAGTATGCCGTTATGCTATCGCTTATCATCGTTGTTTGCCTTACAGCCGTCACAAGTATTGGTAAGAACGCGAAGTCTACCTTCACAACGGTTTCGACCCAAATCGGTACGTCCAGCTAGTTTTTCGTCCGTCGGTGATGCTCAAACAAAAGGTGCAGTTCCATGACACAAGTTTTCTTTCCCATCGAAGCGATCGGTAGCCTTTGGGAAATCGTTTGCTTTGGTTGTACGCTCTTTGCAGTTGCAACCGCTTGGATTATGTCACCGCGGTAACAGAACGATCGAGAATTCCTCGTATTCCTGAATTAATACGAATTCAACTTCGATGGCCGCTCGTTATGGCTTCATGACGTAAACCGAATCGCCACATTGCAATTTTAGCGCATTGATGACGGAAGAATCCACGGACACTCGGTCATCTTGGATGGTCGCGTCGCACTGAACTGCAACGAATGGTGATTTCGAAGTTGTGACTATGGCTTTCGGAATGCGTTGCCCATCGGTTTGATCTGGCCAACCACTACGGTCGCTCTCTTGCGGGACCGAAAACTTGCCTGTCGCTTGAACAGCTGCAATGCATTGTGTAGCACATTGGACAACCGGTCCACCGTCGAAGATGTCGATCTGATCGGTCCGCACAAATCCTTGAGACTCTAGCATCGCAAGAGCCGGCTTGGTCTGAGGGTGCACGGTGCCGATGACGTCGATTGCGTCCTTAGGTAAAAGCTCTAAATAGATCGGATACTTTGGCATGAGGTCCTCAATAAACTGCTTATCGATCATGGATAGAGAGTCCGCCCGAGGAAAATCAATCTTAAAGAAATGGGACCCGATCGCCTCCCAAAATGGACTAACTCCATTCGGATCAAGAAAGCCTCGCATCTCCGCGATGGTTTGCGATGCGAACCGTTTTGGGTGAGCGTGAATGTAAGCGAATCTGGACATGCTGAGCAACTTGCCACATCCAAGCCCGCGGTACTCTGGTCGCAAAAACAAACTACCGATCTCCGTTGGCCCATTGTGTGTCTTAATCAAATGCAAAGACTTGATAACTTGTGTTTGCTTTAGAAGTTCGCAATAGTGCCTCTCCTCGACAATACGATAAGCGTAGAACGGTTCAAAGCCGCCAATCTTTGAGAATATACATGAGGTGCCTACCAAACGGCCACTGTCGAGATCTTCCATCACAAATACGTACGGAGCTCCCTCGGCGCGCTGAGTCAATCGTCGAAAGGCGAAATGCGATCTCTCAATGCGGTCCGCCAACTGCTCTTTATCGATATTCAGAGAGGTCATTCCAGCATTGGCTTGCCCGATCAAATCCCATAGCGAGTCGAGATCTTCCAACGCAACTTCACGAACAATTACCATGGCTGAATCTCATCCCATTGTTTGGGTAACGATGTCAGAACGCGATTTCCGGACTTGGTTACTAGCACGTCATCTTCGATTCGAACGCCTGCGACCCCAGGAAAATAAATGCCCGGTTCTACGGTCACAACCATATCGGCTTCCAGCGGTCGTTGCTGCCCCTTGGCTAGTCGGACCGATTCATGGATCTGCAGACCGAAGGAATGGCCCAACGAATGCGTAAATCTTTTTCCGAATCCTGCCTTCTCAATGATTCCGCGAGCGATGGCGTCTACTTCACTCATGACGATACCGGGACGAATCGCTCGAATTGCAGCTTCTTGCGCGGCCAATACGGTCTGGTAAATTTTCTGAAACTTGGCGGTCGTTTTTCCGGTAATGATCACACGAGTGATGTCGCTCAAGTATAGGTTCTCTTTCGCGCCCCAGTCAATCAACACAAACGCGTCTTCTTCAATGCGTTTGGCGGATGGTCGACCATGCGGAAGGGCAGCTCTGGGGCCAACACCCACAATGGATTTGAAAGCACTGCCGGTGCCGCCGAGTTTGCGAATCGAAAACTCAAGTTGGTCCGCTACGGATTTCTCGGACATGTCCCCCGTCAACAGTGCTCGAACCGAAACGAAAGATCGTTCGGCGATGGAAATGGCTCTTTCGATCGCTTCAATCTCAGAAGCGTCTTTGCGTTCTCGAAGCTGTTCAATGACACCGCTACAGGAGCTGAATCGAATCTTGTCCACTTGCCCAGTAAGCTTCTCCCACTGGGCAAGAGTAATCGATTGCGATTCGACGCAGACCTCATTCACCGGCTGGGTTGATAACCATTTGGCGGTTGCATCGATCATGGTGATCGTTGCACCGCGTATGAAAATGGAATCGAGCGGGCATTCTTGCTGCAATTGCTCTTCGTAGCGTGCATCGCTGAGAATCGTGATGGTGTCTTTATTCGCGAACAGATAGCCGTCTTCGCCGGTAAAGCCGGTGAGATACGTCACATTGGCAGGGCAGGTTACGAGTAAGTTCGGTAACTTGCGATCCCGTAGTTCTCGGAAAAGCCGTTCACGTCGTTTGCTGAAGTCAGGAGTCAAGTAGAGTCTCGGTGGAGGAGTGGAGGGTGGAGAGTTGAGGGTGGAGGAGTTGAGGGTGGAGGAGTTGAGGGTGGAGAGTTGAGGGATGAGGGTTGAGAGTGGGACGGCGATGCGATCATCCCATGGATTCAATTTCCTGCTTGTTTTTCGGAATCGTTAGCGGGCATGCTTCACCTGGCATGACCGCGTTCAAGTATGGATCATTGCAGACGCCACCGCCACCACCCACCACACGCACACACACACACACACCCCTCCACCCAGCGCTGTGAAGCATTCTCCCCTGCCTTTCGCTACCGCTGGGTTCATCCCAGCGGGGCGATAATTGGCAGCTACGAGGAATGCGTCAGCATTGGCTCTCCGTCGGTTTCAAACCGGCGGAAGCAACGTTTCATGCCGTCCATCGTTGCCTCCGTCGGGGCGAGAGGGCTGTTGATTCAATTGGTTTCGCCGAAACAGGGCAACTTTGGAACCCGGAAGCGTGAGCGAGTGGATGCATTTCGTTCCTCACTTCCGTGTCGGGTTACCAAATCGACAAGTCCCGAGCCCGGACGTAAGGCATAATTCCAAACGGGTTTCATTTCATTGACAAAAATGCTTCACAGCGATGCCTCCCACCACTCCACCACTCCACCGCCCGCATCCTCCCGCTTCTTCCACCTTTAGAAAAAATTTCCGCAATGGAACAAACGGCAGGACTGCACTATTGCATTCGGTCCAAATTGGATTTCGCACTTCCTATGCCACGGAATCCGACAAGAGGAACACTCATCAAGTATCTTTCCAACGGCTATCGTTGTTCTTCAAGTTTGCCCAGGTCTAGTTCGCAGTAATCCACATGAGTGCACTTATTTCCAACCCTGTTGTTCGAAGCCTAATTCGGGGCGCTGTCGTTTGGGCACCGCTTTGGGTTTCTACGACGGTTCTCTTTGGAGCGATGGGATTGGTGTATGCGTTCTTTTTGAAACATGATACGTATCTAGCATCGCAGGCGTTGCTCGTTCGCGACGAAGCGACCGGTGCCGTCATGCGTCTTGGTCGATTTCAAAGCCAGGCGGAAATGAAAGCCGCTCAAGAGACAATCCTGGAAATGGCAAAAAGCCAACAGGTGGTTCGAGACGCTTTGATTACCGTTGGTCCGCCGAAGGGTTTTTTTAGCTGGTTAAGCGGGGGTGAGTTTCCGTCGAAAGATCACGTCGAGGAAGTTGCAAAGTCTTCCATTTCAGTTCACGCACCCAAAGGAACCGAGTTTGGTGTGACGGAGGTCATCTACATGGATGTAAAAGCCAATGCGCGCGACGAAGCGTTGGCGATGAGCAAAGCACTCACGGACGCTTTGGAATCGAGACTACAACAGGTGCGCAAGGCAAGGGCGGACGGCGTCCTGGCTGAATTAATCTACGCTAGAGACTCGGCAAAACGGGAATTGGCGGTTTCAACCAACCGTCTCCATGAGATCGAAAGCGAAGCCGGTTCGGACCTATCCGACTTGCGAGGAATGACGGACAGTATTGCAGGCGCGGCGACTTCACGAGCGGAATTGGATCAAGCCAAAAATGATCTTAGGCAAGCAGAGATCAATAAGCAATCACTTTTAGCAGACCGCGACATGCTTGTTCGGGCGACACAAGACCCGACATCATTCATCGTTGCTCCGGGAACCATTTTGAACTCCCAGCCTGGCTTGAAACGACTTCGAGAAGGCTTGGTGGACGCGCAGCTAAGCGGCTCTCAATTGACCGGAAAATTCACGGAAAACCATCCGTCCGTGGTCGCTTCTCAGTCTGCCCAATCATCGATTGTAAAGCGATTCACGGAAGAACTGAAAGCCTCCATCACAGGGGTGGAGTCGGATATCTCCCTCGTCGACGGTCGCATTCAACGCCTGGAAGCCCAAAAGAAATCCGCCCAAGTTCGGCTGGCGAAGTTAGCGGATAGCCGCGCTCCCTATGCTAATCTGCTTTCCGAAGTGAAATCCAAAGTCGGAACGCTCGAGAGTTCCGAACGCGAACTTGCAGAAGTGCAGGCCGCGCGGGACTCCTCTGTTTCCACTAGCTTGCTGACTCGTCTCGATTCCCCAATGGTTAGTGACCGTCCCATCGGCCCCGGTAGGCTCACGATCACAGGTCTATGTATGATTGCGGGTTGCGTTTTTGGACTAGGCATTGTTTTTGCCGTCACCCCAATCGATGCGAGCCCCATTTTTGGCAGACGCAGCGTTGATCGAGAGCGCGGTCGACGAGACGCAGATTTGGTTTGCAGCCCAGAGCCCTCATCAATCAAACTTGATGGAAATGCGGTCACGGTCGAACCCAAAGTCACCGTCGAACCAAGAGTCGTAACCGTCGAACCAAAAGAGCATGAAATTGTTGGTTTGACCAAGGTACAGGATGAGCCCAAAAAGATTCGGCCAAATGCCAGAATGAAATGGAACGCCGAAAGCGACTCCACTCACAACGCGAACGATCCAACCGATTCCTTGCCCGTTTTGGATGAAGAGATTTCCCACGCCTATCAACCCCTCGTTGAGCCGAGTTCGTACATCAGCAAGCCTAGGACGACGGAACCGAAAACAAATTCAAAAGCCGATATACAATCGACCTCGAACCAAGTGGATCAGGCCTTTCAAGAACTTGCTCGACTCAAGTCGAGAAAATTAGACGGCCGTTCCGATGAATTGTCCGTTGAATTGAAACTGCAAGAGCTTAAGGGTTTGGTTTCAGGGCAGTCGCGGGGGCGGGATGCAATTATTAGGGAGACCGAAGATTTTCCAAAAATGAAACCTCGTCCGACGAACACGAATCGCTAGTCTGGCACGGTGGTCTGTCGGTCGCCTTACTGAAAATGCTCCGCTTCGAATTCGTAAAACACACCCTCGAGTCCTTCGACCGGTTTGACATAAGGATGCACCTCTAAGGTGCCGGAGATAGCGTGCTGGCGAATGGACTTATAAGCATAAGCATCGTTGACCAGTCGGACTTGAATCATGTGGGTCAATGGTGGTTGAGTCCCAAAGCAGCAAGTCCCCATGTCGGGAACCAAAACGAAGGTCTTGGACGTATTGCTCGAAATGGACGTTGGATGGATGTAGCCCTTAATAAAAACTTTCTTTCCATTCAACGCAATCGCCTCCATGGTCGGAAAGTCTTGTTCGCCTTTGCGGCTGTTCAGCGCAGAGAACGAAACGCGTTCGAACCCCTCGGGAACCTCGGTGTAATAGATATAAGTGTGTCGCACAGGAGAACCGATCAGGATGGCTACACTCAGTGCGAGTCCAAGCCAAGCAATCGGGGTTCCTATCAGCTCATTTGGGTACTTTTTTAGATTGTTTAAAGCGACAAAACCGAACACTAGTCCAATAGCTGGAAGAAAAACAAGAAGCACTGAAATCCAAGCAAGTAGGCCGAACAAACCAAATACTAAGCTGAGCATCGCTGCTCGACTAAGCGATTTGTAGACGAATTCCTCGGAAGAGTCGGGGGCGTTCTGCACTTCGTTGATCGGCGAATCGGAGATGGCTTGAATCATGTTTGTTTACAATTGGGCCGCGTGTTCGCAATGTGGCTTTAGCGATTCCAACCTAGAACCACTTGAGCGACAAACCCGCCATTGGTTGCAATGTTCCACATCACCATCGTAAGCATTATTGTCGCGATGACCAATACGAAGACCGGAGCCCATAGGTTCAGTTTGCCACCTGCCGAAAGCATAGCAAAGGAAGAAACCATCTGGCTTGCGCTCTCACGATCCGAGTGAGATTGCGCTAGCTGGGAGACCGAAAAGGAATCACCAAGCGAAGCGATGCGGATGGATTTTCGGTATCCGTCCATGACCAGCGCTCTTTCGAGCCCTTTGAGCGGCACTAGGGACGAGCTGTCTTGCTTCTTAGGGGCCGCCGGAGACGGAATTGGAAAGAATGTCTTTGCCCGCTTGACCGAATTCGGGTCGATTTTCTCCAACTTGATCAACTTCTCTTTGGCTTCGGGGAGGGGACAAGCTCTTAGATAATTGATCACCGGAACGCGAACCCAGTTGTTGTCATCGGTTGCCTTTTCGAACAGTTCGCATACTTTGTCTACCTGGCTCCAATCGCTCCAACGGGCCAAATCGGGAATGACCAGGTCGGCGAGGTCGGGTCGCTCTAGCAACCGGTGCATGGCCCCAGTGATGGATTCCTTTGGCAAAATAGTTGCTTCGGTTCCATGAAACCGCAACGCCATTACGGCGGAATAAATATCGGCGTATTGACTCTTTGGATTGTCAAAGAACTCTTTCTTGATGAGCTCGATCCCCTTTTCACCCTTGAGGGTTAAGTAGGCGGCAATCAGCGCATCCAATCCAGCTCTAGCCTCTGGGTTTTCGCTGCGAATCATCGACTCAAATAAGTCGGCATCCTCGGGCTTTCCGCAAATGGCCAACATCGTGAAATAGAGTCGTTTCCGATCCGCCGATTTCGATGTGTCTTGCACCCATTTTAACAATTGCTCTCGATTCATTTTGTCCTTGAGCAATACCACATCCGAATAAGGTGCCAATGCGAACTCATCGTAACTGTCTCTCGCCAAAAGCGAATCAGCGTGTTCGAAGTACTTTTGGAAGAATTCCAGTCTCTCTACCTGGGACTCGGGCAGCTTTCGGATCGCTTCGACGTATGTTTCAGCATCGGCGGAGAGGGGCAAAGGGGACGACCAAAGCAACTTAGTCGGATCGATTCCAAGGAGTAAGAATTTCTTGGGCGACTTTCCTGGCCCGAAATAGCTAGCTTCAATCGCCTGATCCACCTTGATCAGTTTCTCTCCCAAAAGCACTTTCTCGATTTTGAAAGCTGCCGGCCCATCGACGTCAGCACGTCCATCCGTCTCCAGCCTACCAATCGCGACGGCATCCATCGACAAGATCTCTTGCCGCAAAGTCTGAGAGGCTGCCGAACAGAACGGGCAACATTCGGAACCTAAAACCGCGTTTGTGTTCGCAAAGCTCCAATAACACACCCCCAGAACTAACGCGGCCGCGGAAAGAAGCGTTTTCATGGCTTTCGTCACAAATCGTATAATCATCATCTAACCAACCTCGTAACTAAATCTAAAGATTGTCGCTTTCGCGCAAGTCCCCCTAATGTACGTCATTCTAGGCAGTTGATGCCAGATGATTGCCGGAATTTTGGGGATCTGTTTTCCAAGGAGCCTTTCATTTCTTTGGGAAAATTTGACGAGCGGCCTACAGTCCCTGGCCCGAAACGGAGTGTTCGACCACAATTGTCAGGAACACGTGACAAATCGATAGCCTACGGCAATTTCACCGTTTTTCGGCCTTGCCTTTTTGACCCTTGCCCAACCCAAGCCCCCTATGCAATTACCGATTTTGAAAGTCCTGTCGCCCCTCGACACTTTGCCGAGTCCTGAGGGTACCGGCGTGGATTCCTTGGCTTGTGGCTCGGTTGCGCCTCTATTTGAACCCAGTAGACGGCTACCACCATGGCTACGGCGAGAAGTTCCTAAAGGAAATGCGAACCACTTCACCTCGGGCCTGCTCAACGAATTGAGATTGGAAACAGTCTGCGAAAATGCAAAATGCCCCAATCGAATGGAATGCTACTCGCAGAACACAGCTACTTTCATGATCCTCGGCAATGTCTGCACGCGACCCTGTGGATTCTGCGCCGTTTCTCGAGGCAAACCCGATGCGATCGAAGGGGACGAACCGGAACGGGTTGCCGAAGCAGCATTGCGTTTGGGCTTAAAACACGTGGTCATCACCTCGGTTACCCGCGATGACTTGCCGGACGGTGGCGGCGAACATTTTTATCAATGTGTCATTGCTGTCCGAAAAAAGACCGGAGCTTCGGTGGAAGTGCTTACACCGGATTTTGTACGCCATAAACATGGCCTCGATCGAGTCATCGAATCGGCCCCGGAAGTATTCAATCACAACATGGAAACCGTTCCACGACTCTATCGCAAGGTACGTGGGCCAAAAAGCGAGTATCGCTGGACACTGGAGTTGCTGAAACATGTGAAGACCGGCAACAGCTCGATCAAAACGAAAAGTGGCTTGATGTTAGGTTTAGGAGAAACGCGAGATGAGTTGCTCGAGTGCCTTGCAGATCTCAGAAGCTACCAATGCGATTTTCTGACGCTTGGCCAATACTTGCAGCCAGGTCCAAAATACTTGCCAGTCGTTCGTTATGTCCCACCCGATGAATTTGAGGATTTGCATGGGATTGCGAAATCGATGGGGTTCAAGAAAGTAGCCTCAGGTCCTTTCGTGCGAAGCTCGTACCACGCCCGTGACATGGCCGAAACAAAATAACGAGAGCGATCTCTTGAAAAATCCTCCGCCACTGCGATGTTCAGACTTCTGCCTGCATGTTGTTTCTGATCCAACCGCCAACTTGGCATGTAGGTAGGCGGACTTACCCACTTCTTCGGCCGCGAGCGGTCGCGGGTCATAAAAGACTTCCGGAAGACGAATGTTTTCAGGCCACTGTGTCTCCCGGAATCGCTGCTGAAATTTCGCGATCAAAATGCTGGATTGCGTCGCGTCCCTGTAAGGCCGTAAGGGCGGTCAACGTTGAGATACATGCGAACATTCAGTTTCGGAAGGGCCTGCATTCGACTCGCAAGCGCCATGAAAATGTCTTTGCCTTAGGCAAAACGCGCTTCTTCACGGTTTGCAAGGCGAGGGGCAGTTTGAAATCTACCTGTAATCTGTGTGGCACGCTCTGAGGTACGAAGGGCGTGGTGAATCGCTAGCTAGAGTCATTTGCCACACTTCCCACGCCCATCGCTAATCGCTTTGGGTGTGCCACACAGTGGCGTGGCCTGGTAGTTTTCTGTCTGCCGCTCGCCCAAAGACAGACAATGATCGGACTGAGTCTTGGATTGGTCGATCCAATACAGAACCTGTTTGGTTTAGATAAGAGACTTAAAAAAACCACGTCCCTCTGGGACATTGTTAGTGTTGCATTGAACCAAACTCGTCGTAACATTTGGCGCTGAAATTGGAAAAAAAATGGAGAAACCTGAACCTCAAGCGGAACATCTCTGGTTACTGAAGTTTGTTGGAGAATGGACGATTGAGTCCGAATGCAACAGGGGCCAGACCAACCGCCAATGAAGACGACCGGACGCGAAGTTGTCCGTCCCTTCGGGAAGCTTTGGACTATTGGCATCAATCGCCGGGACACGATTTCAAGCGACCGGTTCTCCTGGCACCATCACCATCCAGGTGACGTTGAATCTATCCGTGATCATGCCGAAACAGGGGGACCAAAACGTCTTCGTCAGAGGCATTCCGATGGAGCCACCATTTGCAAGCGCGTCAAAGGCATTGTGGGCTTCGGCTTCAGTGGCGACGGAGAGGGCCAGCTGAATTCCTTCCATCTTCCCCTTGTCGTCGCAACCATCGCCTGCCATTAATCGCACGCCGTCAATCGTGAATGAACAGTGCATGATCTTCGCTTCAAATCCAGGCTGGAGCATTCCCGGTGGAACCGGATCGGGGCTTTCGTTAAATCGCATGATAAATTCAGTCTTTGCACCGAGTGCCTGTTCGTAGAATTTAAGAGCCTCATCGCATCGTCCTGAGAAAAAGAGATAAGGTGTAATTGTTGTTGCGGACATAGGTTGGTCTCCCAGTTAGATGGCGATGGAATAGCAGTAAAAAGTATGAGCAACGGCGAAAAAGTCGCAAGCCATCGAAGTCTTATTCAATCTTTACGAGTTTGCCTTTACTCTTGACGATGTTTTTGTAGTCCCACTGGATCAGTTTGGACTCCTTCAGCCATCGCCGAAGAATTGTTGTCTTGATCTCCGTTAGGTCATTAAAGAAGACCGATGCGTCTTTGAATTTCTTCCCGATCACTTCGAGGCCTGGCGTTTGAAAATCCGCTCCGCTCCAGAACATCAGCCGAATTCCCGGCTTCTGTTTGCTGTATCCCACGATGGGATTGCCATCTAGAAACCACACGGGATGCGCGTGCCAAATCTTGCTCTCAGCCGTTGGTAGTCCTCGGTCGATTTCACTGGCCAGAAGTTGGCATATCTCTTGGTAGCAGTCATCCAAGCTTTGATTATAGGTGGCGATGTCCGAGTGCATGAGGTTCTCCTTGACGGTTGGTCTGCTCGATCAATTTGCGTGGTAGTGAACGTTTCTCATGTACGCTTTCATCGAAATCGTCAGGAAGCTTTAGTCCGCCACTCTGGTACAATCCGATCAGAACAGCATATTTGGCGGCTGAGCCGGCGGTTCCGTGCTTACCAAGGTAGAAATCTCGTCCGTGGATTGATACGACGGCTTGTCCTGAAATGTGATATCTAAGGCTAGGCATTGATGCCTTTGGTCGAGCCATAGTGAAAACTCCCGTTCGAATGTCGCCTCTACCGGGTGTACTGTCTGATTAGGACAGTTTTTCAGTAGTCGCTACAGTTTTGAAGGGTCGCACGCCTTAGGGGCGGTAACGCAGAGAAAGTGCGTTCCGACTTTGGAAATCGTTGATGAACTCTAGAATACACCTATCTGGGTTCGAACCAGAAACCTTCGGTTCCGTAGACCGATGCTCTATCCAATTGAGCTATAGGTGCGTGAGCGATAGAAACGACTTGGAGTTTAGCATAAGGATACCCAATTGCAAAGGGGTGGCGAATTCTTGTCACCAATGAAAACACCTAGCCGCCAGTTTTTCGTCTCGACTTAATTGCGATACGGAGACTGGAAACCACCACCTGACATCGGATGGTAGATGGGCGCTTCTGGATAGTATTCGTCTTGCCCAGCAGGTAATACGTTTCCTGGACCAACGCCGAATCCCCCTGTTCCCAATCCACCAACACCTTGGCCCCAACCTGGTCCGTTCCCCCAGCCGTTGCCTATCGGTGGTTGCTGCATTGGCCCACCGCTCATACCTGGCATGCCACCCTGTTGATTTGGCCCAATCCAACCTGGGCCATTCATGCCTGACCCAACATCTCCGTTTCCGTTTCCTGGCCCTCCATGAGGATGGCCCGTTGGTCCAAATGCATTCCATTGATTCTGATTCCCGCCTACTACGACCTGAGGCAACTGTGGGCCCCATTGCCCATAGGGAACACTAAACGGTCGATTCGGATATCGCCACTCTCCGTAGGGTCGAACCGGTTGGCCCCATTGTTCGGTCACGTGGTAGTTATCGGAACTAAAGCCCGCTTGCAAGGTACTGCGAGTATGCCGATAGCCGCTGCGCACAAAATCAGGCTGTTCCGTCGATTGCGGTGCAACCTCCAATGCATATTGATCCACCCGCTGCCCCTGTTGATCGTGCGTGTACGTAGATGGCAAAGTTGTCCAATCCATCGCAACTGGCTTGGCCGGTTTTACGGCTCGTTTAATGGGTAGCACCGGACTGACGCACGACGATGCTACAATTCCTTGACTGGCCGTCGGTTTTGTGTTCGAAGGCCCATCCGATTGTGCCCAGGCAACGCAAAACGACGAAACAGTTGCCAAGCTGAAACCGGCCATTCTTACGATTGGGTTCGATAAGGTGCTCATAGATCTCAGACTAGTCGGTGGCAAATCCTTTCCAATACTTTGCAGCAACCGTCCGGCAATTTGATGTTAAGAGAATACGGTTGTAAGGATTGTGCGAGCGCGACCTACTCCGCAACAAATTCCTTGGGTAGCGAAACCTTGTTGGCTTCCGACCAAGTTCGGGTCGTCAATTCGATCTTTTTTTGCCCAGGTCGATCCGGATCATCCAGAACCAGCCAAACCACTTTCTGATTGCGTTCCATCGGCGACTGAACCGTGGTAACAGGATTGGCGCGACGGACAAGATCCATCAGTACGATTCGAAGTGCTACGCCATCGTGCTTGAAGGATCTAATCGATTGATTGCGAGTGATGCCTTCTTTTTGAAATGCAGCTCCGTTGATCGACATGGATAGTGGTGATCCTGCCAATACGGAGTCACTCAACTCACCGGAGATCAATTGCAGGGCAGCTTCCAACGACTCCTGTTCAAACCCAATCGTAATCTTCGATTCCAAGATTTCGTCCATCGATTTGGCTAGCGGCTTTGTTGCTGGTGGTCGGGATGTCGTGACGATTGGCCCTGCCTCGTTCGGAAAATTCTGTAGTGCCATCCAGCTCGCAATCACAAGATTGTTTAGGGCATCGATTGGAAGATAAGCATTTGCAACAACTTGACCGTCCTCCAATCCAAAACGTCCATAACGGTTCAGAGCACGCATCATCTGCGGATAGCGGATCCCTAATGCTCGCCAATAAGGATGCAATCCTGTGCCAGATGCTAAGACTTTTTCAAAATCGTCTGGGACGCTTAACAAGCTGGCTTTCAGCGTCGCTTCAAACTTGCCAGCGTCGCGAATTTCGGAGCTTAGCATTCGCAATTCCATGTACCAGCGAGAATTGACCGTGGTTGTGAATGCGACAGCTTGCATCGACTCGTCAATCGATGCGCGGAGGACCTCTTGTACTTTCGGTGAGGTAGAAAGAAGTTCGCGACCGTCACCAAATAGAAAACTTGGAGCAAACAGCAGCGTCAAGTCTGCGCGGCTATCCGTGGTCTTAAGCAGGGTCTCTAATTGTCGGCGAAGTGGGGCTGGTCCACCGTTCAGTTCGGGCAACGTTGCAATCAACGCTTCCGGGCCGACCAACACTCGTTTGATCATTGTGGCCCCGTCGGTTTGCATGCCATCCATGGCTATCCCGATTGCGTTGGATGCCGATTCATTGCTCCATAGTCCAGTCTTGCTCTTGCTTTTCGGATCAATCAGTTGCAACGAAAAACCTGGGCAGGCAGCTAGGACGGAGTCAATGGAAACAGGTTGCGAAAACGAGATCCGAAAGGCAGCCTGTGGTACGCCGGGTTTCTTGCTCGGATACAGTCCAATGCCAACCGAGCCAATGCGATCGTCATTCAACAATGGAAGCTTCGATAGGAATTGAATCAAGTCCGTTTGAGATTCGGTCCACCATTTGCAGAGATCGCTGGCGTTTCCGCGTCGATGCCACATATTGGCCGAGACGAACACCATGGCTTCAACGCCAGCTGGGAACATTTCTAGTGAATAGGGAGAACCGGCCTGAGGGGGTGCCCAAAGCAACTTTCCATCGTCCGACTCGACGGCAAAATACTCGCTTACCGACTCCGTTGGCATCTTCGGAATGTCGCTGTTGTTGAGAATCGAGGCCGATTGACCATTCACCGGAACCGTCGCGACATTGCTATTCTCGACAGAAGGATTCGAGGATGCCAGATTTCCCTTCGCCGGGACTGCGACGGGCGAACCGCTATTTCGAACGAGCAACGTGATGATGAGGCCGAATACCAAGCAGGCACCTCCAATCATGGTGGGCAATACCCATACCGGCTTCTTCTTCTTTTTCGATTTCTTTTTTCCCTTACTCTTCTTGGGAGCGGATGGCTTTTTCTTTTCGGTGGCGACAGTGGACGATTGTGTTTTGGGAACGGGAGAAGCAGGGATTTCGTCGCCGGTAGATTCTGCATGGGTTGGTGCCATCTCGGGCAGTGATTCCTTTGGCAGTGATTCCTTTGGCGGTTGGGCCGCGACTTGTACGACAGGCAAAACCTCGACGGACTCTTTCGACGTTATTGAAACAGGAACGGGAGCTGGCTTCGACCGGGTTGATGGGACGGAATCCGAGGACTTGACAGCACTCGGTTTTGCAGAAGGGGGCACTTTTGAAACGGTAGCTGGCTTTTCCGTAGCTGACTTTTCGACGATCGCTTCGTTGGGTTTTGTTATTGGACTGGGTTGTTTTTCCGATTCCACCAAGGCAAACTCGATTGCCTTGGTCAACTTCGAAGCCGTTGCAAAGCGAGAGGCTGGGTTTTTCGCCAGCAGATGCGTTAAGCATCGTTGCAGGGGCTCGGGCAATTCGGTCGCCTTCAGCGGTTTGACTGCTTGGGCCGTATGGGCCAGAGCCCAAGACTGGGGAGTATCGTTGAGTTCATTGCCGAAGGGTGAACTACGTGTTAGCGAACGGTACCAAGCACAGCCCAACGCATACAAATCTGTTTGGAAGGAATGAACTGCGTTGGGAAGGGTTAGTTCTGGCGCGGCGATGGCTAGGAGAGCATCGCGCGAGCTAGTTAGAACGGAGTTCGAGCTAGCGGTATACGGGTTTGCGGGTGGGAAAATCGGATCGCGACGCAGAACAAACACCCCATCGTCGACACACCAAATGGCATCCGCACAAATGCACCCGTGCACCAATCCAGAGTCGTGCAGTTTTTGGAGGCCCGATGCAATTTGTTCAACCATACCGGCTGACTCAGACCAACTTAACGGTCGATTGATAAGCAAGGAAGTCAACGATTCTCCCTCGAGAGCGTCGCAGAAGCTGACGAAACTCGTCTTGTCGATTCCAGAAAAAAGCCATTTGTCGAGGGATGGGTGGGTGACGGCGACTTGCTTTTCCGCAAGAGGAAGACTCGGAGGCCAGTTTTGAAGATCAGGACGCTCTAAATTCTGTTGGGTCAGTAGAAAACACCAAAGCGAAGTGTGTTTTGGGCGACTGGAGTCGGTTGCTTGCAACCAGTTCGAACCGAGTCGCGACTCCAAGGACTCGGAGATACGATAGGGTCCAATCGCTAGCGGAATGGGTAGTTCGCCGAACAAAACATTTGCTTGAAATGAAGTGATTTTCCCAAGGCGAATGAGTTCTGCGGCCAATTTACTTGCGTCGAGCAAGCACTCCGGCGGCGCGGACTTGGAGATTGCGATTGCCCAGTTGCGGCATTCGTCGGGAGTTGCGAGTCCAGCGGCATGGATTCGCTCCCATAGTTGGACCGACGTTGGCGTCACAGTCATTGCCCTAAAACATAGGCGAAAATAAGTGGTGCTACGATAGTTGCATCGCTATGGATCATGAACTTGGGAGTGTCTGACGTCAACTTGTTCCAAGTGATTTTTTCATTTGGAACCGCGCCGCTATAGCCGCCATAGCTGGTTTCCGAGTCGCTGATTTGAGCATAATAAGCCCAGCGTCGAGTCTCCTTTTCGTCCAAATCTTGAATGAGCATTGGAACAACGCAGATCGCGAAATCGCCAGCGATTCCGCCACCAATTTGAAAGAAGCCTACGCCCCGATCCTTACTGAACGTCCGATACCACTCCGCCAGTCGCTGCAATTGATGCGTCCCACTTTTGAGAGCATGATGCGAAGCGACTGTGCCATCCATGACCCGGGCGGTAAACATATTTCCGAGCGTACTGTCTTCGATTCCTGGCGAAAAGATGGGAATACCGGCTTCCTTGGCCGCGATCATCCAGGAATGTTCCACTGGTATTTTATAGTGCGATTTGAGTTCAGGCTCTTCGAGCAGCATGAACATATACTCGTATGGAAAATAGCTTTTGCCTTCTGCGGCGGCTTTGGTCCAGTATTTCACCAAACGGCTCTGCATGTGTTTCATGACCGTTTCAGGAATGCAAGTATCAGTGACGCGGTTGTACCCAGCATCTCTCAGTGCAACTTCGTCCTCGACACTCAAAGCTCGCCAGTTTTCGATTACTTTGTAATCGTCGTGAGCAAACAGATTGAACAGGTCCTCCTCGAGGTTTGCAGCCGTGCACGAGATCGCGTGAATCTTTCCCTTGCGAATCATTTCCGCCAGTGAAATGCCCATCTCGGCAGTACTCATCGCGCCGGCCAACGAGACCATCATTGTCCCCTGCTCGTCGTCTACGAATTTTTTGTAAGCCTTGGCGGCAGCGAGCGTTTCGCGTGCATTGAAATGCCGATAGTGCTTTTCCATGAACGCCGAAATCGTCATTTTTGAATCCGAATGGTATTGTTGAGAGGAAAGGAAAAAGTGTCGCCTTTCGCTCTGCGAAAGAGGGAAGCCGCGGCGCACTTTCGCGGAGCGAATGGCGACAATAAACGAATCCGACATTGACGAATCCGACAATGACGAATCCTAGGTGCGAGCCATCGGCATGACCACGTAGGTATAGCCATCGTCTGTCGAGAACATTGCCGGTTCTGCATTGCTCCTAACTTCAATGGCAAAATTCTTTTCCAAATCGAGAGCTTTAAAGAAGTCTAAAACGAATCGATAGTCCATCGTAATCTTGACTTCTTCACCCGTGTAGGCGATGGGCATTTCGATTCGGGACTGGCCGATATCGGCGGTGCGAGCGGCAACGACGAGAGATCCGTTTCCGAATACAAATTCGACACCGCGGCTCTCAGGGTCAGCGACGATCGACGCTTGGCGAATCGCGGTGAGAAAGGGTCCTACCAAGCCTTCGATGCGTGTTTTGCCTTCGCGACTTGGAATGACCTGTCTCCAATTCGGATATCGGCCTTCGACAAGTCGGGAGTAGATGGTGCAACGATTTGTTCGGATAAGAATATCGTTGCTGCGTGCGGCAACGTGGACCATTTCGTCTTTGTCGCTGATAGAGCGATCCATGAGTGTCAACGTTTTTGTCGGAACGATGGTCGACATGCCGGAGTTTTTGAAACCGCCGATGGAAGTCCCTTTGCCGTGCATGCTAGCCAAACGCCGACCGTCGGTCGCAACCGTGGTGATTTGTTCGCCATCCATTTCGAATAGTACCCCACCCAACTGGTAGCGAGTGCTTTCGTTATCGGTCGCAAAGATGGTCCGTTTGACTAGCTCCTTGAAAAGACGGGCGGGCAATTCAAAATAGCTATCCTCGGCGAACTCAACCACGCTTGGGAACTCGTCCGGATTGGCACGTGGCAGATGGAATTCCGAATGGCTGCCAATGAAATCAAGCGAGTTCTCGGCGGACTCAATCGTCAAGGTTTCGTCGCTGGATTCGCGGAGGATATTGCCGACTCGCTGGACATTGAGCAAAGCCCGGCCCGGAGCGAGAACTTGAACGTCTTCGACCTCCAGGCGAATCCCGGCCTCCAAATCGGTCGCCATCAAGACAACTCGGCTCTCGGTGGCGTCAATTTTGATATTGTTTAGGACTTCTTTTGGGCTGCGGGTCGGAGCGATCCCGGCGGCGATTTGAAATGCATTTAGCAGTTTCTCGCGATTACAAATGATTTTCATATGGGAGGACTCGGTTCGAATGACTTTTTGGAATGCTAGATTTGTTTTTTTGAACCCAATGTTGTAGCCTGAATGAAACAAAAACTGTAGAGGGCACCTGCTTTGCGTTTGTTACGCTAAATTCAGTGGTATTGGAGTATTCAGACGGAACCGACATAATACCGGTAGTACCGAGACGGGGTTTCGTTAAAGGCAGGCAGCAGCATTGCGCGACCCGCTGTTGGCAGATTGGGTTTTCAGGAGGTGAGCATGGACGCAAACTGGCATGAATCATTTGTGGACTTCGGCGAGGATCCACTGATGCCGTTTCCCCGGACAACACTCAGTCGCATCGAGTCGGAAAGCACGATCGCGTTGCGCGGGCTGGTGTCAAGGAATGTCCCAAAGCTACCGGGGGTCTACGGGATGTTGGACGCCACAGGACGTCTTATCTATGTCGGAAAATCAAAATCGCTGCGAAATCGTTTGCTCAGCTACTTCATGCCCAACAACACCGACGAAAAGGCCGGTCGGATCATCCAGGCTGCCACGGCTATCGTCTGGGAAAAGCAACCAAGCGATTTCGGGGCTTTGCTCC
>JAYTVM010000106.1:0-7425 GCA_043743995.1 Pirellula sp.
AACGCGAAAAGCAAACCATCAGAAAACGAAGTCAGGGGCTACCTTAGCAACCCCTGGCTTGCTTCTCGACTTCAACGGCGCTCGAGTTGGTTCCCACCAGAGCTCTATCCTCCGTTGAAGCGAGTCGATGGTACCCAAAGTTAAGAACAAATGCAAGAAAAACAACTACAACGTTACCAAATCCGAAAAAGGAAACTGAACAACGAAGCACGCCAAGGGTAAATGAGGCCGTGTCGAAAAATTTTTCGCAACGTCCAAACGTCCAAGAGAATCGAGAATGCCATTTCGCTGGATGCAAAATCCGTCGCGGAGAGAGAAATGGAATGAGATTCACGCCATCGAGCTCGTTCGGCTTCACGTTTAGATTCACGTTGGCTGTTTTATTTCAACGTTGCACTTACCGATCCAATCGCAACCACGGTCGATGTTCCGACGGTTGGGAAGGAGTTGGGGAAAAGCACTTCGCTGGAATCCTTTGGAATCGAGGAAAGCCGCAAGGAGCCCTTGCCCTTAGAGTCCGTTGTGATCTTTCCAACGACGATCCCGGCGACGCTCACATCGAACGACGTATTCGGTGTTGCTTTTTCGATGGAAGCAACGAGCTTGCGTTTCGACACTCCGCTTTCAATTTCTTGCTCATATTCCACCGAACGAATCGCACCTGCGACCACATCGAATTTCGCGAACAACCTTAGATTCGAATTCGGTACCGAAGATACAGCCGCTTCCACTTTAGCGACTTGCGACAACCTGCCATGAATCAAGTCGCCAATGATCAACTCCATGTCTGGCGACAGGGTTGTAAAGCCCTGAGGTATTGGCAAGTGCTGGCCGTTGTCGTCCCCCTGACCAAGAACCAGAGTCCCACGGCCACGGCTGTCCGTCATGATTTGCCCCAACGCGATTTCATTCAAAGTCACGGGAAATGAGGTCGACGTCGGTGCATTGTCAAGTCGGATCTGTAGTTCCGTTTCGCCGCCTTCGATATCCAATTCCGCACGTACTCTTACCCCTGTTACGCTGTCTTTGATCGCAGAGGACTGGACGATCGGCTGCGTTGAATTGGAAGCTTTGGCGTTTAACGCATTGATCAACACCAGTGCATCGAGCGGCGTGACGAGCGAGTCATCATCCACGTCATTGAACCGCACTTCGACCGATGAGGTATCGTCTGCCCCGCGATTGAGATGGTTAATCACAGCCAACGCATCGAGTGGGGAAACTTCGCCGTCGTCATTGACGTCGTTCGGCAACAAAAAATTGTGTGTCACGCATCCCGATCTTGAACTCGTCGATCCAGCCGAATCGAGTGGATCCGCAATTCCTTGTGGGTTGGTGTCGGTAGCTGAGAGTGCAAAAGAAATGCTTGGCTCTTTGCTTCCCGTCAACAACGCGGTTCCGCCATCGTATTGGTACACTCGACGCGTACTAGCATCGACAACCCAAACGTGATTGAGGTTGTTTGGATCCAAGGTGATGCCGGATGGGCTTGGATCGGTGCTTGACAGTGCCCAGCTTCCTTCGAGCACGCCGCCGGTCGTATATCGGAAGACTTTGTCTACACCAACGATATCGTTGACGACCCACAGGTGAGCACCATCCGTTACGATATCGGTTGAATTCAAGTTTCCGCTGTTGAGAGCAAAGCTCGAAGTCGCATTAATCCTTCCTGTTCGCAGCAATGCACCGCCTACAAACTTGAATACTTTGTCTTGGGTTGGATCGACTAACCATAGGTCGTTGCCCCAAACGGTGATTCCTTCTGGCTTGCCTACATTCTGCGGTTGCCACGAACCGAGCAAAGCTCCCGAGTTGTTGTAGACAAATACCGTATCGCTCGTGTCAATGACCCATTGTGTTGTTCCCGTGCTGTTCGACGCTATACCACGTGGCTTGTTCCCAGCTCGGTCCAAAGCAAAGTTGGAGATCGCTGTTCCGTCAGCCGCATACTTGAACGTAGAACCCGAGGTCGCATCGGCAACGAAGAACTTAGTTGGCGGTAACACAGGAATTACTGTCACACTCACTGTTGCGACCCCAAAGGATACGGCATCGGAAGCACGATAGGTAAACGTATCCGTTCCCGTAAAATTAAGATTGGGCGCGTATCGGAACGATCCGTCTGCATTCAATGTCAGAGTCCCGTTCGTAGGTCCGGTCGCAACAGCAGCCGTTAGCGCGTCGCCATCTGCATCGGTATCATTCAACAAGACACCACGTGCAGCTACATTGATCGCTGTGTTTTGGTTCGTCGAGAAACTATCGTTGTTAGCGACTGGAACGTCGTTGACTGCGGCTACCGAAATGGCCACCGTTACAACACCCGAATTGAGCAAGCCATCCGTGGCTTTGTAAGTAAAGCTGTCCGCCCCGTTGAAGTTGAGAGCTGGCGTGTAGGTGATCGAGCCGGCCAGTCCCAGAGATAGGGTACCGTGAGTCGGACCAGTGACAATCAACGCTTGCAAGGTATCGCCATCAACGTCCGTGTCGTTGGTCAAGACTCCTGGAGCTGAAACATTCAGCGCTGTGTCTTCGGTTGCACTAAAGCTTTCACCTACGGCTATCGGTGCGTCATTGACCGCAGTAACGTTGATGGCGACAGTTGCAACATTCGAATCAACGCGCCCGTCGTTTGCCTTGTACGTGAAGCTATCGGCACCATTGAAGTTCAGGGCTGGCGTGTAGACAAAAGAGCCATTTGGGTTGAAAATCAAGGTTCCATGGGCTGTAGTGGTCAGAAGGGCCGAGGTCAAAATATCGCCATCCAAATCGGTGTCGTTTCCTAGGACCCCAGGCAACAACTGCGTCAAGACGTTGTCTTCTGCCACGCTGTAGCTGTCGTTGACGGCTACTGGTGCACTATTCACGCCGGTAACCTTGATCAAGACGGTTGCCAGGTTTGAAGCCAGCGAGCCATCGTTGGCCGTGTAGGTAAAACTATCGAAACCAGCGAATCCCAGGTTGGGGGTGTAGGAAAACGAGCCATCGGAGAGAATCGTAACCGTTCCGTTCGTTGGGCCAACCGCGAGTTGCGCTGTTATCGTCGTGCTATCGATGTCGAAGTCGTTTACAAGCAACCCGCTCGTGGCAACGACATTCATGATGCTGTTGGAATTTGCGTTGTAGGTGTCGTTGGCAGCAACAGGAGCATCGTTTACCGCAGTCACAGCGATGACGAACTTCTGAGCAACGCTCGTGTCTGCTCCGCTGAGTCCAACGCCGCCGTTGTCATGTGCTTGTACGATAACCAGTGCGTTGCCGTTCGCATTTGGAGCTGGCGTAAAGGTCAGCGTTCCATCCGATGCGATGGCTGGTGGTGCACTGAAGAGGGATGGATTGTCGTTGGTGACGATGAAGTCAATGGTTTGGCGCGATTCTATGGCTGGACCGGGGCTGATGTTGGTTGCCCAAGAAGTGACGGTTTGCCTTCCAGCGTCTTCTGCCACGGTAACGTTCGAGCCGCCAACAAAGCTCGGAGCGACATTGGCGACGTAGTTTCCGAAGTGTGAAGACTGATGGATTTCGCCGTCTTCCAAGTCGTCGTAGCTGTAGCCTTCGCCAACCACAGGTGTTCCGAGCACAACGGGGATCGAACCGAGAACCACATTGGTTCCGGCTCGAACAAATTCGATATCAAAGCGGTGCGGTTTGCCATCGCCAGTAAATTCCAGGTCAAACGAGGCCGTTTGACCGGCGCCAATTCCGGTCAGTGTTCCTGTGTGATTGATGATGTGAATGCGTGGGTCTGAAGCCCGAATGGTGATGTCCATCGCGACATTGGTCACGGCGTTTTGTATCGCGTTGATGACACCGTCAGCGACCGTTGTGCCAAATCCAGCTCCGATTTGAAAGTAGAGTGGATCTCCAGGTGCAATCGCATCCGGAGTTCCATTGGCAATCGTAGCTGTCGAGCGATTCACGGCGCCGGTCAAGGTAGATAAGGCTTCCAATCCCTGCCGTGGATCGATGGTCGCCAACGGGTTGGTTCCCAGTCCAATCACCAATGCCCCAAGTGCGTTGAGCCCCGTAACGGTTTCTTGGATGCCTGCACCAGAGCTGAATGGAGTGGTTGGTCGCGATGTCTGTGTCAACGAGGTCAACGGCAGTGTTACGCCGCCGGTCCCGACAATGCTGGTTTCCCCCTTGGGCTGGTAAGCGAACCCGGTATCGGTCGCCAGAAGTACGATCGGTAATGCTCCGGCGCGGAATCCGCCACCGCCCACATTTCCTGACGGTGCAATTCCGCCATTGGCAGTGTCAACCGCGAACGATGCAAAGCTAGGTACGTCGCCACTGATTCCTGGATTCGTTTGCGTCGATGCAAGGCCTGCTCGACCGCTATCTAGGACCGAGCCGTTTGAGTTTCCATCAAAGCCTGCTCCAGTAACAAGTTGATAGAGTGCTTCGATATCGGTTTCAGGTTGGTCGCCACCGTAGCCGGGTGCCACTCGATCCAAAGCGGATTGGATCGCTGCCGACGAACCAGGAGTACTAGAGGCAACGATAGGTTGATTGAGGATGAAAGGTCGACCGGTTGCGAATTCCGCAGCAAAGCTTCCATACTCCTCAAATCGCCCAACACCAAAGCCCAAGTCGATACCTGGCAGCGACGTTTGCAAGGAATTGATGATCGTTGGGAACGCAGCCCGAACGATTGGACTATTAGAGACGAAGCTACCGGTGTCATCAAACAACAAGAACACGTCGACCAAATTGGTAATCGTACCTGTGCCTGGCAAAGTCAGAGACACCGTTTGCAAGTAAGTTTGACCATTTTCCAATGAGGTGGTAATGCTAGTCGGCGTTACGTTGCCGATCGAGGGATGGCTAACTCCGGCTGGCCAGAGAATTCCCCCGCCGGTGGTTGGGTAGGTATGTGGGCCAGTGAGAGAACCGCTGTCTTCACGAACAATGTACGCTCCCGTTGTTAGGCCTGTGAACGCATAGGAACCGTCGGGGCCAGTTATTGTTCGAGGCTCTCCAACTTCGTAGACATCATCACGATTCACGTCGATGAAAACAGGAACGCCAGGATGTGCGTACTCATTCGCATCCAACAGATGATTGGCATTGGTATCGTCGTAGACAATGCCATGGATTTCACTCAGGCGATATTGATCTGCGAAATTAACATCGGCAGGGCTGTTCGGTCCGATCGTTACAATATTGGTGCAAACCGCATCGGGAGTTCCCGACAACAATGCCGGAACCACTTCAACCACGTGGTAGGTGCCGCGAGCCAAATGCGTGAACGAATACGTTCCTAGCTCATTGGTAGTCGGAGTGTAGAACAAATCGACGGACGAGGCAGTGGATGGTTCACCTGCGTCAAGAATTCCATTGCTATTTGCATCGAGGAATACCATCACGCCACTTACACCGACTTCGCTAGGATCTCGTACACCATCCTTGTTCGCATCATTAAACACAATGCCGCTAATCGAGAAGTCGAGCGGTTCATGATTTCCGAAGTTGACTCCGACGCGATTATCGCCGTTGAGAATTAGAGTGCTAATCGTCGCAGGGGTTGTAGACGTGTAGCCCGGATGCGTCACTAGTCGAATCGAGGTCGAACCGTAGGGGAGCCCGGAGATGCCATAGTTTCCAGAAGCGTCGGTGGTCGCTTGAGCATCCGTCGTATCCAAAAGGTTGTTCGCATTGAGATCGACATAGACTTTCCAGCCCTCGATGCCAGGTTCTGGTGCCGTCAGCACTCCGTCGGAATTCACATCATTCCAGACATTGCCGTGTATCGAACTGGTTGACGTTGGTATGAGATTGTAGAAGTCGAGGGTGCTCGTGCCACCCGAGGAAACAAAAACCCCTGCGGTAGAAGGACGGCCGATCGAAGCGATGTATCCGAGGAGTAGTGTTTCCACAACACTATAGCTGCCCGAACGAATATTCACGAACGAATAGGCACCAGTCGCATCCGAGCTTCGTACTGGTTCTCCAGCATCTTGCAAGCCGTTGCTGTTGACATCCACGAACACAGGCCGTCCAACGAGAGCAGCTTCTGTTGCTTGATGGACACCATCCCCGTTTGCGTCATTCCAAACGCTTCCTTGAATCGTACCGACGGATGTTACCGCATTAGGGAAGTCGGCTCGAACCGATCCACCAGCAACGACAGAGACTTGTTTAAACTTGATGGCAGTGTCGAGCGGAAAGAGGCCAGGCGACACGGGCGCGAAACCAGCTTGCGGAATCTCGTAAACGGTCGCATTTCCCGATGGGACATTGCTGAGAACAAAATCTCCATCGGCGTTTGTAGTGGCCGAAATTTCACCTGCCGTCAGCAACCCATCGCTGTTGGTATCGACGAACATGGTCCAACCCGCAAGCCCATGCTCGCCAGGTTCTTTGATGCCGTTCTGATTGGGATCATCGAACGTTGTCCCAACGATTTGGCCAGTCGTGATGGGGGCTGTGACATTTGGGAAATCTTGTTTAACAACCCTGTTGTCGCGAATGTTGACTAGAAAGTGGTCTGTGAAACCAGGTGTTGGCTTGAAACCCGCTTGCACTACTTCATAAATGTTCGCATTGCCCGCTGTTATCCCGACGATCGAATACTTACCATTAACATCGGATACTGCCGTAGGTTCGCCAGCGGTCAACTTGCCATCGTTGTTCGTATCGACAAAGACCGTCCATGCAGACAGTCCTGGGTCGGTTTTGTCGTTTACCCCGTTCACGTTAAGGTCATTGAAAACCACTCCCGCCAAGTCGCCAGCCATCAAGCTTCGGTGTTCGAGACGCTCAAGCGACAATAGATTCCTTCGTTTTCGTTGCTTAGCCTTAAAAAGTCTGGGAGACCTAGCCGACGAGAGCTTACGCATCAAGTATTGGATCGAGCCGAAAAGCGAAGTACTCATGGAAAGGGCCTTTGAAAGATAGCAAAACAACGAAAAAATTAAGGGGGCTACCTATACAGAGCTGGAATTACCCTCGCTATCCGCCAACTTACTGCAAAGAAAGTGAAAATGCAGGCTGCCAGAAGCAGACGAGCGTGTGTTCGTTGGTCAAAGAATCAGGCGCAGAAGGACATGCGGGAATTGAAAAAAAAAAAAAGCTCAACAGCTCGCAATCATGTAGCGAGTGCGCCCGATATCGCCGTAGTTGACCATGTCTGTTTTTTAGGAGTTGCCGTTGCCCGAAAGGGCCATTTCCTCGAGAGGCAGCGCGTTAGGTTTGCTCTCGAAATCGACGGAGATCTTTTTCTTTTCCGACAAGCAAAATCATTTGGTCGTTAGCAAATTTGAAATCGCCGTCGGGGAACATCGTTAGCTTGCCTGTCATGGCGTCTTTCACGCCGATCACCCAGAGTCCGTACTTCTTTTTCAAGTCCGTGTCCATCAGCTTCTTGCCGAGCATCGAATCGGGCATCGCGATTTCAACGAAGCTATACTCGGTATCAATCGG
>JAYTVM010000107.1:0-28564 GCA_043743995.1 Pirellula sp.
TCACGCAAACGCAGTTACCACTGTCGGATACAGGGCGGTAACGTTACCCTGACTAGGACTTCCACCCAGCAAATCAATCGCCTTTAAAGGCGCACTCGTCTTTTGCTCCGCAAAAGTGCGTTTAGGAAGCACACTTTCGCGGAGCGAAAGGCGACAATAATAAAATCACAGCCTCAGAGCGTGCCACCCTTGACCCCAGTTATGCTGCGCGGCGCTGTGGTTGGCTTGTTCGATTCAAGGGGATCGTTCTACATCCCGCTTCCAAGGCCGCACTAGCCAACTCGAGCCGACTTTGAATCGAACGAACCAGGGATCTATCGCGAATTCCCATGACCCAACCCAGTCTTTCTGCGACCGTCTTGGGACTCATCAATCCACCTGCCAAATGACCTAAACGTCGGGCCAAAGAATCGATGACAACACCACTCTCTTCGATGGCTGCGTAAGCACAGGCGAGTTGCCCACAAGCGCGGCCAATTTCGTAGCCCGCTTCCTGGCCCGCAGCAACTCGCTTGGGGGCCTTTATCGTTACTTCGCGAGCGACTTGAATTTCGATTTCCATGGCTGAGGCCAACAGAGCAAACTCGACTTCCGCAATTTCTCGCTGACATGGCTCGAACCAGCCACCTAAATTTTTAAGAATTCCCTTCCGGAAAACTCCACCGCAAAACAATGGAGCAACAGCCTGCTGCTCCAATGACGTTACTCTACGATGCGGCAACGCATCCTCGGAAAGGCCGACGTAGACTTCGTTCGAAGCGATATCGCCGACAGGTAAGCAGACGGCAGACACTCTTTTGTTGTTCATGAGATGAAGGGCTTCATCGCACCAATGGGCATCGACCACGCAGCCCGGCAAGATGACTTGGATGATCGGCGAACAGGCGGAAGCGACGGCCAAGTTGAGTTGATTCGTAAAACTCGCACCCGATTCGGACTCGATCAAAATCGCTTCGTCCTGATCGAGCGCGTATGGATCGCCGTAACGACCATCGTGAGCTATGACGACTTCGAAATCGCTCTCTCGACTCTCAAGAATCGATAGGAGAGTTAGTTCGAGACCAGAATCATCGTGAAGGTGAGGAACAATGATTGAGAGACGCGGCACTTCAATGGACTCCATCAAATCGCGATTTGGCGAACGGTATCAACTTGAACCATACTTTCGATCGGCCAAATGGAAACCTAAATCCAGCCAATTGAACGTTTGCCAATTAGTCAAGCTTGGAAGACTTTGATGCATGGGCGAAATCTCTCACCTGCCGGCCCCTAGGAGCGGCGTCTTACTGTAATGGTGGCGCCTTTGGCTTTTCTGGGAGTGGCTGAGTTTTTGTCCAACTCTCCATATTACCCATTGGGCGCGCATGAGGTACCAACTGCCCCACGGCTTTCGTCACCTGCTTGTCGCAGGCTTTGCATTTCGTTGGCGGACGCTCAATTTCCGAATTGCAAAACGGGCATCTAAACGCGACACTCGGCTTTCCTGCCGCTTGCCAGAGCCCATTGATTTGACAGGCAGGAACCCAGTCGGAATCATCTTTTCGTACTTCCGTTTCGCCATCTATTTCGCCACTACGAATCAATTCGAGCAAACGGCTCGATGCAAACGGGCCTTGCTCTCTCCCCACTTGAATTCGATAAAACCACTGGGACATCGTTTTTCTCGCCTTATCGCTCGATTTCGAAAGTACTTATTCTGCCAAGTGGGATCATTGTGGGCTGATCGTTGCGAAAAGCACAACAACTTTTTTGATTGAAGTTTCCGACGAACCTGCCATGATTTGCCTTCCATCGTCGTAGCCCCCCAACAAAACAACTACCCCGACGCCAATTCTTAAAAATATGCCATCCGTCCTCGCCCTGTTCGCCCACCCTGACGATATCGAATTCGTTGCAGCCGGTACACTCTTGCTGCTTAAGGATTTGGGTTGGGAAATCCACTATTGCAACGTCGCAAACGGAAATGGCGGCTCGGCGGTTACCGATCGAAATGAGACGGCAGCCATCCGTCGTGCAGAATCCGAACGCTCTGCCCAGTTGTTGGGGGCAACCTACTATCCCCCGTTTTGCGATGATTTAGACATTTTTTACAATCGAGAGAATTTAGCCAAAGCTGCCGCCATCGTTCGGCTAGCCAAACCGACAATTGTCCTCACGCATGCTGCTGTCGACTACATGGAAGATCACATGGAAACTTGCCGACTAGCAGTGACCGCAGGGTTTGCAAAAGGGATACCAAACTTTGCTAGCAATCCTAGAGCCTCAAGTTTTGATGGCGATGTCGCCATTTATCACGCGCAGCCACACGGAAATCGCACGCCAATGGGTGAAATCGTAATTCCGAAACTGGCGATTGCGATCGATGCAGTAATCGATCGAAAACTGGCGATGCTCGATTGCCATCAGTCGCAGCAGCACTGGCTTCGGTCAACGCAAGGGATGAACTCGTATTTGCAAACGATGTTGGAGTTGGGTGCAGAAGTAGCATCACTGGGCAAAGTCGGGTGGAAATACGCAGAGGGCTGGCAAAAGCATTTGCATTTAGGTTTTAGCGCTGGCGATTTTGATCCGTTGCGCGATTTGCTTGGTTCGGCTAGCAGTTCAAGCAAACGCCGGGGCGGGAAACCAGAAAAGTGTTAACCTCGTCACAATCCATTTCGAACGCTTTTGTTCCAGTACTGTAAGGGCTTTCGTCGATGTCCCAAAGGTTGCACTGCCTCGACTAAGGAAAAGATTTTATCGCCATGGACATCGATCGAAACCGATATTTTATGTTCGGCGTCATACTGTTCCTACTCGGACTACAGTTTCGCTTGGTGGACTCATTTGTCTTGAATGAGAACAGTACGCGTGCCCTGCACCGTTTTGCTCAAAGGTCGAAAATTGCTGACAATATAGCAACGAATGTTTACATGCAGGTCGGTACGCCGAAAAAGAACATGTGCCCACCCAATTGGCTGGGGTTCGTCTTGCTGACCGTTGGCGGCGTGATGTCCCTGCATGCGATGGTTTTGCCAAGACGTCAATGAGTCGAAGCGAAACGTGTCGATTCGATACTTTCCGTTACGGGCCGTTAAGAGGCATTGGAAAATGCGAGTTTTACGATCATCTGCTTTCTGGGTAATTTTCGCCGCTTGCATGCTGGCCGTTTTCGCAAACCTGGGTGGCGATAACCCGTTGAGCGCGGGCGCAAGCGAACGACCATCGCTATCTCAAATGTCGAAAGAAGAATCTGTTTTGAGAGAGGGAACACCACTTACGGAAGTGAAAGGCCGATTCAAGAAGCTGGGGGAACGATTTCAATTTATCGAGGACGGAACCGCTAAATCCTTCAAATGCCTGGAAAACCTCTGCTTGCAGCGAATCGCTACCAATCAACACGACGACGACCGAAAAGTGATTTGGATTGTTTCCGCCAGGGTGACGGAATTTAACGGCGAAAACTTTTTGGTTTTGGAAAAAGCCGTTCGCGGCAGGTAGTTCCTTCGGGTCGTAAGGCGAGCGGCAGTCTACAATCTAACTGGCGAGTCGTCTTGTGGGAGAGTGAGGCGAGTGAGGCTCCTGCCGAACTTGGCCTTGGCTCGGCAGGAGCCTCGCTCTCCCGGTATTCCCGTCAAAGATTGACTTTCCCCCGTCAATGAACGATAAAGGGTAGAACGGTGACGATCCGTCGACACTCGATCCCGAGCATAGCGTGACCGGGCCACGAAAAAGCAATCCCACCCCACCACAATTGTCCCAGCCTTTTTTGCTGTCGGCAATTCCCTCCCGCAACTTGGTCCGCCATGAGATCTGGTAACAACCTGTGGTTGCATCACACGTTTTGCGTCGCCGCCGCGATGCTTGCTCTGATGCATTCGATGGCACCCGCAAACGGGCAGGGTGCGCTTTTCACTTCGACCGACAATCCGCTGGCCGCTTCGATCGACAATCTGGTGGAACGGGATTTCGAACTGCTCATCGGTACCGCGGAATCCGACAGCCTGTTGCTGCGACGATTGTCTTTGGACTTGCGTTTGTTGATTCCGACGTCGCAAGAACTGGACTCATTCTTAGCCGATACCGAGCCTGATCGATGGTCGCGGTGGGTTCAGCGATTTCTGAACGATCCGCTTCATGGCGAACGCATGGTGGATTGGCTAGATAAATCGCTGCTGCAACGTCGGCCATTTCAACATGTGGATCGAGCGAAGTGGCTGACCTATTTGCGAAGAGTGGTGGATGAGCGCAAACCGCTCGATCAAATCGCAAAGGAAACGCTTGGAAGTATTTGGTGGAACCAGAGCGAGCGGGCTCAACAACGATTCTACTTGGAGCGAGCAGGAGATGCGCACGCGATTGCACGTGACATTGGTCGCGTATTCTTCGGAAGAGACATGCAGTGCGCGCAGTGCCATGATCACCGACAGGTCGATGACTATCTTCAAATTGACTACCACGGTTTGTTGGCTTTTGTTGCGTCAAGCTCGTTTGTCGAAGCGAAATTCAAGGACGACAAGGGTGCAGAACAAAAACTTCAAATCTATGCCGAACGTGCGGCCCGCGATGCCCCGTTCGAATCGGTTTTCGACAAAGGGATTCTCTTTCGAACTGGGACGCGCGCGCCCGGAGGCGAGGAATCGTTTGATCCGTTTGAAGCTCCAGACCAGCGATACCAGGCTAAGCCGATGCCGGATTCTTTGGACGGAGCTCCCAATCCACCCCATTTTAGCCGTCGCAACAACTTGGTCTCTCAACTCTCCGCGACCAATCGAGCATTTGCCGAAAACTGGGCCAATCGCCTCTGGTCCATGCTGATGGGCAAGGGGTTGGTGCACCCGCTTGATATGCATCACCCAGACAATCCACCAACCAACCCCAAGCTTTTGAATGCATTAACCGATGCGTTAATCGGTTCCGGCTTCAACATGCGTTTCGTGATTGAGCAGATCGCGTTGAGCAACGCATATAAGGCAAGTTCCCACATGCCGATTGAAGCGTCGTTACGATTGGGCTCTATCATGGATTTGAAGCCTGATTTGCAACTCAACTTCGACAGCACCATGAATTCTCGGAAGCGAACTTTGGAAGCCGATCTCATCCAGCTTGCCGCGACAGCGGAAATCACAAAGAAAGCCTATGCAGATGCAGAATCGGCTTGGAGAGCCGTACAAAAAGAGCGAGTTGAGGCATGGGCGGAACTCGAGAAGGTCGAGGCGGCCTTCAAAGAAGTGATGAAGAAACTGGAGGCAACCAATATTGCATTCGATAAAGCCAAAAAACTGCTGGCGGATGCGTCTTCGAGACAAAAACTATTGGAGGAAGCGTCCGAAAAACTGGAGCAAGCCAAATTGCTGGGCGTGGCCGACGACGCTGAGTTGCAGCAAGCGATTACGACCACAAAAGCGAAAGCAGAAGCCAGCAAGACAGCTATCCCTGCCCTGGAAAAGGGGCTCGTCGACGCGACGGCTGCCCGCGACACCAATAAACTCGCCTTGGAATCAGAACGAAGCCGCGTTAACGAACTTGCTGCGAAGCTGCAACCTGTGGAACAGAGATTGCATATTGCAGATGCGAGTTTTGTAGCTGCCCGATTCCAGTGGCAGAAAGCCCAATCCGAACTTAGTTTCGTGGAGAATCGGCTCAGCGACTTGTCCCGAATTCAAAAGTGGATCGCGACCTCTCAATCGGTTCGGGCGTGCGAACAGGACCATGTTCTCGTGGTGCAGTCGCTTGAACAGCACAAGTTGGCTTTAGCGACCCAAACGATGCAGACAACGTTGTTGCAGCTACAGGTCGCGGACAGCGCCCTGGCCAAGAATTCAGCTTTGATAAAACTCACTATGGCTCAAGCAGAAAAACAGAATACAACAACGCAATGGGTTATTCTGCAAAAGACGTTCGATTCACTGGATCAGTCGCTGGCGTTTGTTCAATCAGTCGAACCACTCGTTGCTGCGAAACAGTCCATTCAAGTCGCGATGGAAGCCACAAAAGCAACCATCGTGAGCATGGATGCAAACGTTAGCTCGATAGCCGCAGAACTAGAGGGCAAATCCAAACTGCTAGAGTCTCAGACCAGTCAACTCGCCAGCGCTCAGCAGACTCACTTGGTGCAAGTGCAACTCGTCGAGCAGGTCGAGAAGTCGGTTGCAGAAAAAGCGGAACTGGTTTTGCAGACCATTGATGCGTGTTCGGTCGCAATGCAAAGCGTCTTGGAAGAACGACAGAAGTCGGTCCACTTAGCACCGTTGCGTCCCTTGTCACCCGAGCAGCTTTGTTTGAGCGTTTTGCAAACGACGGACGTTTTAAAAAACCATATTGCAGCAGAAGCTGCTGAACTTGAAAAACAAACTCCGCTCGCTACCGAAGCTACTACCGAACAACGGTCAGCCAGGACACTTCAAGCCACCAGGCAAGCCCTAGACAAACTTCGTCCTCACATGGATGTTTTTGCCAACCTCTATTCTTCCGGCGTCGGTCAAACAAGCGATGAGTTCTTCGCTTCGCCAGACCAAGCTTTGTATATGGCGAACGGAGGTTCGGTGTTCCAATGGTCTGCCCCCAGTAGCAACAATGTTACAATGCAGGTTGTTCAACAGGCAGATCCAGTCGTTGCCTCAGCGCTCTTGTTTCGATCGCTCTTGTCGCGAGAGCCAACATCCGAGGAGCAACGCTGGATAAGCGAAATGCTGAGCAACGCAGGTGATAAAAAATCGGCGGTCGCTCAAGAGTTGGTCTGGAGTTTGCTGACGAGTTCCGAGTTTCGAGTTTACCCATAGCCCCTTTTTTGGAGCTTTCCAATGACGATTGCACATTACGCTTGCGGTTCCCGTGAGCACAGCTCTAACCGCCGCCGCTTCCTACGACAGTCCCTTTCGGGAGTGGCTTCGGGGGGTGCGATAGCGGGAGGCTTGGGTTCGCTTGCGTTCGGCGCTGCGGCGGAACAATTGAAATCGCAGGACATGCGAGTCGTTGTTTTCAATATGCATGGGGGACTTAGTCAACTTGAGAGCTGGGATCCAAAGCCAGGGACTAAGACGGGCGGTCCATGTCGATCCATTCCGACGTCGGTGCCCGGCATTCACATTAGCGACTTATTGCCCTACACGGCCAAGCAAATGCACCATCTTTGCTTGATGCGTGGAGTCAATACCGCAGAGGACGATCATGGCAAAGGCACTTACCTTATGTTGACTGGCCGTCGTCAGTCGGCTGCGGCTGAGTATCCACAAATTGGGGCGGTGGCAGCCCGCATGCTCAACGACGAGAGTCGCGGGCTTCCTGGTCACATTGTTGTCACTCCCGGAGGCGGCGGTGGCAAAGGGAACGAAGCCGCTTACCTCGGCCCTAAGTACTCCAGCATTTCGTTGGGAGGTAGCAAGCCGCCACCCAACACGACCAAGCCGGATGCAATTACCGACGAGTCGGAGGCTAGACGACACGAAATGCGACGCCACCTCAATCAGGAATTTCTTTCGCGTCGACGGACTGCAATCACCGACGCATACACCCACAGCTACGAACAAGCCTTGCGACTAATGGATCGCAAAGATGTGTTCGATATTTCGAAAGAGTCGGTGGCCGACCAAGATCGGTATGGGAAACACGACTTCGGTAGACAATGCTTGATGGCCCGTCGACTGCTTGAAAACGGTGTCTCCTTTGTTCAGGTTACCCACTCCAACTACGACACGCACAACGAGAATTTTATTTTCCACATTGAACAACTGGGGGAATTCGATCAATCGTTTGCAACTTTTGTTGCCGACTTGGCCGATCGGGGTTTGCTAGAGAAGACCTTGGTTGTGGTATTGAGTGAATTCGGCCGAACCCCCAATATCAACTTGTACTATGGGCGGGATCACTGGTCGAAGGCTTGGTCGGTTGTCATGGCAGGAGGCCAATTGGCCAGAGGCGCGGTCTTTGGCAAAACCAACGACGAGGGAACGGAGGTTGTCGACGGACAGGTGGACCACGGTGCATTGTTTCATACGTATCTACGCGCCGTAGGATTGGACTCATCGCAGTCGATCGCTGTCGACGGCCGGGACTTGCCAATCGCGGATCCAGCCGCTGCACCTATTTGGAAGGTACTGACGTAAAGTGAGTTCCGTTATCGACGTAACCAAGACCCATGTGGCTTACCAGTGGAAACACGATCGACCGCTGATCGCATGCCGCATGGCACCCGATGGCCTGCAGGCTGCGAGCAGTTCCGAGGATTCTTCGTTGCAGCTATGGACTGTTCCGAGCGGCGAAAAGAAGATTCTAGGGGGACATGAAAGCTGGGTGCATGCATTGTGCTACAGCGGCGATGGACAGCAATTGGTTTCCGGTGGCTGCGATGGAAGACTAATCTGGTGGTCGGTGCGAGGCGATGCACCGTCGATTCTCCGGAAGATCGATGCGCACGTGGGTTGGATTCGCGGAGTAGCCATCTCCGCGGACAATACGACATTAGCTTCTGTAGGCAACGACAAGGTGGTGCGACTCTGGAGCATGGCCACCGGCGAAAAGATCTGCGAATTGTCTGGACACGATCGGCATATCTACAGCGTGTTGTTTCACCCGGATGGAACTCAACTCGTTACCGGCGATTTGCTCGGAAAGATTCACATTTGGAACCTTGGAGATCGCAAACTGGAACGATCCATCGAGGCCACACCGTTGTATGCGGAGAACAAGGGACAAGCGGCGGAATTTGGGGGGGTTCGAGCCATGGCATTGAATGGCCAGTTGGGCGAACTCATCGCTGGGGGGACGCACAAGGCTACGAATCCATTTGGGGCAGTGCATGAACCTCTTGTACTCCGGCTCAATTGGTCTGACGGAGTTTTGAAAAAATCACATGCGTGCGATGGGATAACGGGTGGCTTGGTATGGCGAGTTCAGTGGCTGACGGACGGAACGGTCGTTGGGGTATCTGGAGGTTCTACGGGCGGTATTTTGTTGTTCTTCAATGATACGCAGGAGAAGGAATTTCACCGATTCAAGCTTCCATCGTTGGCCAGGGATATGGATATTCACGTGGAGAGCAACCTGGTGGCGACCGCACACTACGACAACCATCTGCGGATTTCAGGCATGTTTGCGAAGGCATAACGTGGCGGATGCTGCCAGCATCCGAACCGCCGTTGGTAGGCACGTGTGAAGCTGTCTTTTGGTTTAACCGCGTGGGCAACGCCCCGCGATCGCGGACCGTTGGGCATGCGGTTAAACCAAATCATTTCTGCACACGTTCATAGCGTTGGCCACGGTTGCCTTTATTGACCAACCAGTCGAACAATGGGCGTGTCCTTGAATTTACCCACGCTCATGTTGGCGCCACCGATGATTGCAAGGGCTTTGTCTGAGATAGGCACGATTCGATGGAAAAAACGGCCTGTGGGAATTTGTCCGATGATTTCCCAGCCACGTCGTTCGTCGTTGAAGCGTTGAATCGATCCGTCAGCAGCGCTGACGATGAGCTGAACGCCAATTTCGGCGGCGGAAGTTCCGAAACCAGTCAGCGGCACACCCGCGATTGGCGACACTGTCTCCCACGTGTTCGACGTCGGTTCGAAAATGCAAGTCTCGGTGGTTGTTCCGCCATTCTCGTTCATACCCCCGATGACAAAAACGCGATTCTTGTGGGCTGCGACGGCGATTGCTCTTCGCTGAAAGGGAGGTGGGGCAATTGGCTCCCAACCACCTTTGATATTTTCGAGCGGAAGTCGCCATGCCGTCTTAAGCCATTCGGTTTCGGCTGAGTTTCCTTTCATATTCCAGCCGCCGATCGCATACAGATACCCGTTGAGTACGGTTGCATCCATCGACGAGCGGGGTTCAGGCAGGTTCGGCAGGTCCAGCCATTTGCCAGTGGTAAGATCGTATTGTTGGACGGCGGATTGCGAAACCAAATTCCCCTTTTCCCCTTTGGCGTTTGTAGCGGTAAACCCTCCCACGAGAATAACACTTGTCTTATGCGAAACGAGAGCATTCCCTTGGACGCGTGCTCCCTCGGCGATCGATTCCCATCCCTTATTGTTCTTGAGGTCGAGTCGAACGAGTTTGTTGAATTGCTGGTCGTTGGAGTAGGAATGGGCTCCACCCGTGTTGCCGCCATATGCGTAGATCGCATTGCTGTTCACCGTCGCACCGAAGCTTGTGATTGCTTCGGGTAATGCACCCAATGATTCTTTTTCTTCTGGAACTAAAACCGCACCTCCTAAGTTGGGAACGATGAAACTGACGGTGGTGTAATGTCGAACGGCTTGGTAGTCGGTACCTTCGTACTGGCCAGAGGTTTCATCCGTCTCTAAACAACGAACAGCATAAACACCTGGAACAATCGATTCAACCGTTGCGATGCCGAGGTCGTTTGACTTGAGGGGGCGATGCTCGTTTGCTGAATAGAGGTCAAAGTCAAAGTCTTTGGCGGGTGTTCCATCTTTGGCGATTGAGAGCAAAAGCTTCTGACCATCGAACTTTGGCCTTACGACGAAGCCTTGAATTGGAAGATGTACGCTGTCCCTTTCCTCCATGCCCTCGCGTTCGCAAGTGACGCTAGCTGCCGAGTAGACGATTAGGTTCTTTGTGTCCGTGCCATGTACACCATAGGTGTGTTTGAGATACCACGCTGACGAGCCCTGGGAGGTTGCGATAAGCGAGCTCTGATCTTGATTGAAGCCCAACGACCTCGTTTCAAATTCCTTGTCCCCTCGGTAAGCTTCGACTTTCAAACCATTCAGTTTTTGCAAGAGTTTAGGGTTGTCTGATTTTGGCCCTTCGCTGAAGTAGAGATGGACTTGCGAACCGCTTTCATCTTGGGGGACAAGCCAAAGAAAGTGTGTGTTGCCTATGTTGCAAAATACGATGCAAATAACCAAGGATAATACACCGTCGATAGTCCGATTTCTAAGCATGAAGAATCCTCTTTTATTAAATACCCAAACGGCTAAACTCACCTGAATAAGTATACCCTATTCGAAAGTGACCGTAGTCAAGTCGCTCCGCCGACTTGAGTCCTCGATAAGCGAACAGCCCTCGCTCGATCAGGTACTCGAGGCGATTCGAACGGTTTTTTTGACGGGTCAGCGGTGATAGAGAAGTCAAAGATACTCGGGTCTGAAATCGCGCTGACCGTCAGTCGGCGGAGCGACTGACCTACGAAAAAACCCGCTGCTTTTGGCAGCGGGTTTTTTGAATTGTTGGCGAAGAATGCAGATTATCGCTTGGAGAACTGAACTCCGCGTCTCGCACCACGCAAACCGTATTTCTTTCGTTCTTTCATTCTTGAATCGCGGGTCAAGAATCCATCAGCACGTAAGGCTGGAAAATTCTCTTCGTTGAGACTCACCAACGCTCGTGCAAGTCCCATTCGGACTGCGCCTGCTTGGCTGATAGTTCCACCACCACTAACCCTGACGAAAATATCAACTTTATCTCGGTGCCCGACGTGGTCCAGCGTTTCCATAACGAGTCGCCGTTCCGATTCATTTACGAAATACTCTTCGAAGGCTCGATCGTTAACCGTGATTTTGCCAGCCCCGTTCTTGACGCGAACTCGGGCTACCGACGATTTGCGACGGCCCGTACCAAGGCTGTCACCGCTAACTTTGTCTTTCTTAACTACTGCAACCATGGGATCGTGCTTTATGCTGAATGATGTGGAAGGACGGATTAGCTAGCTAGCTTGATGGCCAAACGAAGCGGGCTGGGGTTGTTGTGCTTGGTGAGGATGCTCGCTACCGGCATAAACTTTGAGCTTGAAAAGCATGTGCCTACCAAGAGCGTTTTTCGGAAGCATGCGCTTCACAGCCATCGTAACCAAATCGGTGGGCTTGCGTTCCAAACGTTCGGCGTAGCTTTCCATTTTCTGGCGGTTGTAACCGTTGTACCACGCGTAGTGACGCACTTTGAGCTTATTGCCAGTCATAACCACTTTTTCGGCATTGATGACGACGATAAATTCGCCCGTATCAACGTGTGCGGTGTATTCTGGGCGGTGCTTTCCCATCAGAATCATGGCAATATCCGTCGCCAATCTACCTAAAATGCAATCCGTCGCATCGACGAGATACCAGTTTTGCTCGACCGAGCCGGGTTTTGCTACGTATGTTTTTGGTTGTGCTACCATGATTCATTCCTTGGATTCCCGCAGGGAAAAATGAGCCAAGAGGCTAGCACCCTAGGATCGGATGCCGCTTTTTCTGCGAAAAACCGGGTATTTCGAAATTTGTGAGGGGCAGAGTATATCGGTCTGTTTTCGCGATCACAAGGGCTTTTCGGTCCCAACTTCTCGGGATTTCCCAGGATCAGCGGAAACCTCTTGGAAGTTTAGGGGGGCTAGGAAGAAAATAGGGTGTACCGAGTTTGCTAAATCGCAGGTATAACGAACGTCCGATAACGTAGGAACAAAGCGTTTAATTTACCGTGCCCTTGCGTCTAACGCAGCCACTTTTTCGAGCAGCAGGCTTTGACGTGCGAACCGCGAACCAAGCTCCTTGCCCGCGACTACTTATGGTCGACCCCAAAGGGAATAATCTAGTGTTGGATCTGACCCGCTTTCACGCTCCATTCAACCCACCCAAAACCACTCTCGTCGATGTCCTGCGGTATTGGGCGAATGTTCAGCCAAACAAAGTCGCTTTCTACTATACCGACGGCGAGACCGACGACGATACGTCGATGACCTTTGCCGAATTGGACCATGCGGCACGGGCTGTCGCTGTCAAAATCCTCGAAACGAACCAGCCTGGTTCTCGAGGGCTACTTCTGTATCCGCCAGGTATCGAGTTCGTTGTCGGTTTTTTTGGCTGCCTTTATGCTGGATGCGTTAGCGTTCCCGCGTATCCCCCGCGTCGAAGCCGAAAGGGAGCTCGTATTCAAGGTATTGCGATGGACTGCCAAGCCCAGTTTGCGCTCACCACCGCCGATACCGTCACCCAAATACTCAAAGACGAATCGACGCAAGCAGAGACGGGGTCCATGCAGCTCTTGGCCACCGATAGCGTCGATCGTTCCTTAGCAATTCAATTCTCGGAACTGCCGATTCCGCCTTCCGACTTGGCCGTTCTTCAGTACACGTCGGGTTCGACTGGACAACCGAAAGGGGTCATGCTGACGCATGCCAATCTAATTCGCAATTGCGAGATGATCTCGGTGCTCTTTGACGAAACGAACAAAACGGTTGGCGTTAGCTGGCTACCAATGTATCACGATATGGGGCTTGTCGGCGGGGTGCTTTCACCGGTATCGATGGGACTTAGTATGGTGCTCATGAGCCCTATGTCCTTTATGCAGAGACCCGTCCGGTGGTTAAAGACGATTTCAAAGTACCAAGCGACTACAAGCGGCGGCCCCAACTTTGCCTATCAACTTTGCGTCGATAAGGTGACCGAGGACGAAATGCATGGCCTAAACCTCAGTTCATGGGGATTGGCTTTCAACGGAGCGGAACCTGTCCGCGCCAGCACGCTTGAGCAATTCAGCCGTAAGTTCGAACGGGTTGGGTTTTCCAATACGTCGCATTTCCCGTGTTACGGAATGGCAGAAACGACGCTCATTGTCGCAGGCGGTCCTCGCCAATCGCCACCCGTCGTCAAGCACTTTGACAGCCGTCGACTCGACGCGCGTATGGTGACACAAGTGAGCGAAGATGCTCGCGACGCTCGCAGCTTGGTCGGTTGCGGTCAAGCCACGAAAAATGAATCGATTTTGATCGTTGACACCGACACTTTAAAACCGCTACCTGAGAACTCGATCGGAGAGATATGGATTCAGAGCCCTAGCGTCGGCTTGGGTTATTGGGAAAAGGAAGAAGTCACTCAAGATATTTTTCAAGCCCGAACAGCCGACAATGACGGACCTTATCTGCGGACAGGCGATCTCGGTTTTTGGAGCGAGGGGCAAATCTACGTTGCCGGTCGCGTTAAGGATTTGATCATAGTGCGTGGTGTGAATCGCTACCCTCAAGATATCGAACAAACCGTCGAGGAATGCCACGAATCGATATCGTCGTCGGCCTCTGCCGCTTTCGCAGACGACTCGGGCCCACGCGAACGACTAATCATTACCGTGGAAGTTCAGCGTTCGCTGGAGGATGACTGGAATCCAGTCGTGCTTGCCATTCGCCGCAGCGTGACGCAAGGGCATGAACTGCCACCCGATGCAGTGGTACTGGTGCGGCATGGGTCGTTGCCTAGAACTTCGTCGGGCAAGATCCAAAGGCACGCATGCCTCCGCGACTTCCGAGAGGGGAATCTGCGAGTTATCCATCAATGGCTATCGTGGGACGATGATCTGCCGGAACAAGCTCCGATGATCGCGGCGTCGACCGTCGACCATACGCGATCCGGTGCACGACGCGGTAACTTCGGCTCGACCCCACCGTTCAAGAAAACACGTGACCCGGATATTGATATCGTCGAACTGGTCAAGAGAGCCGTAAAGACGGTCGCACAAGAGCGTGCGAAACTGCTCGATTTGGATACCAACATCGTTGTGGACCTGGGGCTCGACAGCTTGGAACGATTGCAAATCGCGCACGTCCTGGAAAGCTCAGTTGGAGGACGCTTCCCGGAAGAAGTACTGCAAGAGATTGAAACGGTCCGAGAAATCGCCGAAGCCATCGAAAAGCACTTTGGGAAAGACCGCATTCGGCCTGATGTTCTTTCGGACGGGCACGAAAATCAAGTTGGCCCGGCCCAACGAGAGGTTGCACCGGAGGACTATCGCTTCGACTTGATGCCTGAGTATCGACGCCTCAAACAGACGATGAACCAGTTTGAAATGACTGGGCTCCCCAATCCCTATTTCTCCGTACACCAAGGCCTCACTCGCGATACGACCACGGTCGGTGGAAAGCAGCTGATCAGTTTCGCAAGCTACAATTACTTAGGCATGAGCGGCGATCCCTACGTTACTCAAGCGGTTGTTGATTCGGTAAGGAAATACGGTACCAGCGTTTCCGCCTCGCGTTTGGTCAGCGGTGAAAAGGACATCCATCAGCAATTGGAAGGCTTGATCGCCGATTGGATCGGAGTCGAAGATTCGATCGTGCTAGTGGGTGGTCACTCCACCAATGAAACGGTCATCGGTCACGTCGTGGGCCAGCAAGATTTGATCCTTCACGATGCGCTCTCGCACAACAGCATTGTTCAAGGTGCCATTCTGTCGGGCAGCCGACGCCGTGCATTCCCACACAATGACTTCGTCGCACTGGACGAGGCATTAACCGAATTAAGGACTCGCTATAGGCGAGTATTGGTCATCGTTGAGGGGGTCTACAGTATGGATGGAGACTTCCCTAACCTACCTAAGTTCATTGAGGTTTGCAAAAAGCACAAATGCTGGTTGATGGTAGACGAGGCACATTCGATTGGGACGATGGGAGCTCACGGACGCGGAATCGCTGAACACTTTGGCGTCAATCCAACCGATGTGGACATTTGGATGGGTACTTTGAGCAAGTCGTTTGGCTCGTGTGGTGGCTATATTGCAGGCCGAAAAGAGTTGGTTGAGTACCTAAAGTACACGGCCCCTGGGTTTGTCTTCAGCGTTGGCCTTTCGCCCAGCAACACAGCCGCAGCCATTGCCTCTCTCCAATTGCTGAAACGCGAACCGATGCGAGTTGCCCGCCTTCAAGATGCATCCCGGCTCTTTCTAACGGAAGCCAAGAAGCGAGGCCTCAACTCCGGTAATAGCGGCGAGACGGCCGTCATCCCCATCATCACCGGCAACTCGCTGCACGCTCTGCAATTGTCCAGGCGAATGATTGATTCGGGCGTGAATGTGCAGCCGATCCTTTATCCGGCAGTCGAGGAATCGGCGGCTCGCTTAAGGTTCTTCATCAATTCCACCCATACCAACCAACAGATCCTCTACGCGGTCGACAAATGCGCCGAGCATTTGCAATCCATTGCCCCGGAGTATTTTCGGGCTGCCAGTTAGCCAGCGCTGTCTCGATAATGGCATCAGAACAGCCTGCTAGCAAAGACGATGGTCCGGGCTCGGGCCGAAGGAATGAGAACGTTCCCACCCCGCCCAACCCGCCCACTGTTTCCGCGGCTACCGTAACTCGCATGGCATTGTACTTGCGGGAGTTGCAGCAGCTACATCGGTCTGGTCAAGTGCGCATTCAGAGCAGTGCGATAGCCAAACGTTTGGGCTTAAACGACTCACAGGTTCGACGCGATCTATCGTGCTTCGGCCAGTTCGGACAGAGGGGAATTGGCTATAGTATCCCGAGTCTTACCAAAGCCATACAAGCCATCTTGGGTACCGATCGATCCTGGAACGTTGTGATGATTGGGGCCGGAAACTTGGGTAGAGCCTTAGCGGGCTATCGTGGGTTTAACCAACAAAACTTTCGACTTGCAGGTATCTTTGACAGCGATCCCGAAAAGGTTGGAACGATGCTAGGCGCCCTCACGATACGTTCGCTTCAAGATCTTGAGTCAGTCGTGGAAGCAGAGAAAGTCGATCTCGCGATTCTTGCTGTGCCTGCGAGTTCGGCTATATTGGTGGCACAAAGGCTTGAGGTCGCTGGCGTAACCGGGATCCTGAATTTCGCGCCGGTTACCGTCCGAACGCCCGGTAGCGGACTAACCGTTGTGGACGTGGATTTGGCCGTCGAATTGCAGCGGCTTGCATTCGCGGTCATCAATCAGAAAAACAGTTAGGGACCATTCGATCGAGGGTTGACCAAGCGCATGAGAGCATCGCATGAAAGACCGATTCCAATCGAACGTTTTCCGATCCCTTGGTCCGCTTCCCTGCCTGCTCTCCTCGGATCGATAACTTTTCAGATTGAAATTCCAAGCCGTAATCCTGTGCCGTACGAATGGCTTGGAATCGTTTCTTCACACAACAGCCGACACGGATACGCAAGCAAGGATTGGCAAGGATCGCTGCTGTCGGCCTTGCATCTGGCGCACAGGCAGCGCTGGGGAATTCAATGCGCAAATGAAACGCCCTTTTCTGAAATCATCATTCATGCTTGCAAGCGATTCCAAATTCCATTTCGAGTGATTCAGGTCTGCGATTCATGGGGACAGGAGCATCCAACCGAAAAGAACTCGCAAGGCTTGATCCATGCATGTGATTGCGGAATTCTCTGGCTGGCTAGTGCAGAACCAAACACCCAAGGGGATATGCCGCCACACGATCTTGCGTCCGTTTTTCTGGCCGATCACCTTTTTGTTGTCGAGCTTCGCGAAGACGGAAAGATCGCAAAACTATTGGAAAGGCGGCTCTCCTGTTTGGATATTCCAATCGGATCGACCTATTTGTCGCTCCCGACGACCCACACAGGCTCGTCCCGCGCACGGTCGTCACGTCCGAAGCGGATGGATTGGCTAGACCGCGGTGCCATCGGGTGGTTGAATACCGGGACTCATGCTTTCTTCGATCGGCAAGTGGTTCCAGATTCAACCGATCTTGAAGTTCCACCGTCGTTGCAAAATTTCCAACGAGACACCCACCAGCTCATTTTCCCCACTCGATTGTTGCGGAATACCAAGACCAGTTATTTGGTGCACTGCACACGCGCTAGACGTGGGCCTTGGCCGGACCAATCTGTTGCACAGTTTCACGATGAGTTGCTGCAGAATCCGTGGAAAGAGCAACCGTCGGTGCTTGGAACTCTGCAACGAATCCTTCAACAACAACGGTTGATCGCAACCAACAACTTTCGCCGAGGCAAGACGGAGACCGTCTGCTTTTCTAGCAAAGACCTTACCGAGTTGCTGTCGATGCGACGATTTCAGTCTCATTTAGCACGCTGGGATTGGGAGCCTTTTGGAATCATGATCGATCGCGATTGGCTTGTAAGCAATGGTGCCAAGCAAGTCGTTTACACGGATAGAGCAACTGCCAAACCGGCGGGTGGCCAAGCATTGGAATTTTGCCAAGTCGTTTCCAATGAGCCTAGTTCCCAGGATTGGCGCGACGAACAAGAATGGCGGATAGCCGGCGACGTTCGCTTGAACCAAGTCCCCTTTTCAAAAGCCATTGTGTTTGTACCTACCCTGGCAGATGCGATAGCCGTACAGACGTTGTCACGTTGGCCAATCGCAATTGCAAATCCAAACGTTTAGGCGAGGGGCACAATCCGACGCGTAAGTTTTGAAGTTGCACCATTGTGATTAGGGCCGAAGGCCCGGTAGTTTGCCTAGCCCAGGCCAACGGCCTGGGACTAGGCAAAACGCAATCATGTTAGGGCTGAAGGCCCGTCCGTTTGTCAAATTGCCGGGCCTTCAGCCCTAACTAGTCTCGTGTTTGCGTGGCACCCAGGCCGTTGGCCTGGGCTAGGTAAATGATTGGGCCTTTGGCCCGAAATACATCTAAGCGTGCAGCTTCAAAACCGACGGCTAACGCTTTGCCGCTCACAGCCCTAAAATGAAACATTGAAAAAGCGCTGGAGTCATCATCGAGAAGCGTCTAAAATCCTTATGAATTAAGGTTTTTTTCCAGTTTCCTGTTCTTGCTTCTGGTACCCTTACACGATCGTCGACGGACCTGCCGGTCACCCTATTAAGCCCTAGAACGACACCAGAACCATGAACTCCATCAGTATGTCGACCGACTCTGCCATAACTCCCAACTACGTATTATTGCATGGTAAAACGCGATTGGCGCCAACGGTATTGCCATTGCGGACCGGGAAGAACTGCTCCGCCCTCTACGGCTTCTCAGACAAAGCCCCCTATGACTTGTTCCGCAGCAACAGTGAAATGGCGTTAACCCCATTCCCTCTAGTCAAAGTCTATCTCCGAACGCTCATCGAAGCGGGTAGCGAGACTCTCCATGTCGTCATCATTGATGCGATCAGCCCAAGCGACCCCTCCGTTCGTGCAGCGAGCATGGAAGCTGTGTTAGAGGCTCAGTTGACCCAAACCCCGCTCGTCGTTGCAGAATACTCCCTTACTTTGGACAAAGATTCTAACGGCTATCGAGTCGACGAGTCTTCGTGATCGCTTTCACTCTGTTTGTTCGATGACCAATAGCTGGTCGACTGGTGGTTGAGCGACGATCTGCTGCTTGCCATTTGACCAGGTAATCACGATTCGATCGACCGCAACCGAGGCACCCAGTCCAAATGTTACTGGCAGTTCCACTTGTGAGAGGTAACTGCGCGTTGGACTAATCCGTCTGTACTGGGTCACGTCGCCGATGCGCACTTCGACGAGCGAACCGATGGCATCGCGATTCGAATTCTTGCCTACCAGTTTCACACGTAGCCAATGATGGTTAATTTTCTGATCGTTGCGAAGCAGACGAGGCTTCTGTCCGCAGCCGAGTATCAACAAATCCAAATCTCCATCACCGTCTATGTCGGCATAAGACGAGCCTCTACCCACCATCGGCTTTTGAAGCCCACTTCCGGTTTCCTGCTCACGGCACTTAATGAATTCGGTGTTGTATTGTGCCCCTGCATTCCAAAAAAGCTGAGGCGACTGCTCGTAGTGCTGGCTTGCTTGGACTTTTGCAATGTCTTCCTCCAGGTGGCCGTTGGCTTGAAAGAGATCGAGTCTGCCATCCAAATCGAAGTCGAGGAACAACACACCAAAGGTCAGTTCCAAGCGTGTGGCGGGCCCGAACCCGTTGGCGACGGCCGCATCGTAAAACTGAAGATTCCTGGATCGGGAGACGTACAAGGCAGACATCTCATTTGCGAAATTGCCGATCGCTACCCCGATCGAAGCATCGTTTCGAAAAGCTGCCGTATCAATTCCCATCGCGCCGCGAGCCGCCCCAGCCGAATCGAACGCCACACCTGCCATCGCGCCGATCTCTTCAAACTTGCCGTTCCCCAAGTTGTGAAAGAGAAAGTTTTGCACCGTATCATTGGCGATCACGCAATCCAGTTTTCCGTCCCCGTCGAAATCTTCGAAGGCTAAACCCAGTGATTTGCCGATTGGAACGGAAGTGGCAGGGTTGATGACGTGAAATCCAGCTTCGGCGGAAACATCTGAGAATTTCCCGTCGCCATCGTTTCGAAACAACGACGGAAACGTTCCTGCAAATGGCTGAGGGCGGCCGTAGGCTCGTTCGGTCCCGCCCAGCAATCGAAATTCTTGCGCCAAATCGAACGCCCGAGTCCACTCCACATAATGACAAACCAACAGATCGAGATCGCCGTCCTGGTCGCAATCGAACCAACCGCTCGAGGTGCTCCAAGCGTTCTCATCACCGCCGACACCAGCACGTTCCGTAACGTCAATGAACTTACCACCTTCATTGTGAAACAGCCTGTCCTTGCCCAAACAAGAGATAAACAAATCTACTTTGCCATCGTTGTCAAAGTCTCCGCAAGCCGCCCCCATGCCGTATAGAGTTACATCGAGACCAACCGACTTAGTGACATCGGCAAAGCCCCCGCGACCGTCATTGGCATAGAGCGCCAGCGTACTGACGGGTTTGGAAGGTTCTCGTTTGCCTGGCCAATCGCAAGAGTTGACCAACAGAATGTCCTGGTCGCCATCCGAATCGAAGTCGAGGAATGCGCAACCGCTCCCCATCGTTTCCGGTAGCAGTTTCTCACCGGTTGCACCACTGCAATGAACGAAGTTCAGCCCGGCTGTGTCGGTGATATCGGTCCATGCTATAGCTGGGACAATTACCTTTGGCAATTCTCGAGCTTCGGGCAATGAAACAGGATCCACAATTGCAATTTCGCTTTTCTGTTTCCTTGTCAATACAAAGAAAGAGACGCTTGCAATCAAGCCAATTAAGACAATAACGATAGCGGAACCCATGAATGCGCGTCCGATGACAGAATCGTCTTCCTCCCGTTCGTCCGCATTTTCGCCGATACTCATCGAAAACTCACTCTAGTGCTGCATGTAGTGGATAAATGACTAACGGTTCAGCGGCACTGTTGGCGGCTGGGTACTTTTCACGTCCCAAGCGCACTGCAAGACCTTGAGCATTGTCATCCGGTTTGTATCTAAGATGAAGTGTCTTGTGTTTCTTTTCCAATTCACCTTCACTTAACATGCCGTAAATCAAGCCCAAGTTGTAGTGAGCATTGGCGTTTTCCGAGTCGATTACTAATGCTCGCAGAAATTGCTTTTCCGCTTGTCGGAGCAACACATCTCGTTCTTTGGTTTGCGAATCCAATCGCATCTGTTCCGCTCGGTCAAACAGGGTACGACCGAGAGTGTTTAGTACTTCGATGTCGCGACTGAAATCGAATCCTCGCAATTTTCGTTCTTCGGTAGTTTGGTCCACGATGCTTCGGAAATTTGCTTCCGCCTCGACCAGCCTGCCTTGTTCGCGATTGACTAAACCGCTGAACCAAGCCATCGTCCACTCGGGAGCTATTGGATCGGTTGCTTTGGCTGCACGCTGTACGGCATCGATCGCTTCGTCGATTCGGCCTTCGCGCAGGTACACGCGAGCTAGATTTACGGGACCGTCGAATCGCTTCAGCGTTTCGACCATTTGAAAGGCTTGTTCTGCCTGCTTTAATTCCGATTTCCCCTCGAGGAACAGGCCGATTCCATAGTCGTTCCAGCGTTGCCATTCTGGGATTTTGGAATCCGCGTTCTTGGGTTCATCCGCCAAACCTTCGATTGGAAACACGACCGTATCCGACGCCAGTGTCAGAACTGGAAGCGTATTCCGGTACACTTCTGGCCCACTAGAAGCACTGTCTGAAATCAACTTCACGTCGTTCGATTCGCTCGTCGCAATAGGGTTGTCGTTCGGTTTTTGCCGCTTATGAACGATCTCCATGTACTCGTAGTCGAACTTGCGATATTGCAATTTGACCGAAGCCGTGATCGGTTGACTTAAGTCTTCGGGGACACGGAACGAATAGTGGGCAACCTGTCCCGACCCCGGGGGAATCTGATGGTTATAGAGCGGCGTAAAGATATCTTGTGGATTGCGGCGGTTGATACGATTTCCATTTCTATCCAGCATGAAAACGTTCAAAAAATGCGATCGCGGGTCCACTTCGCCTTTGGTATCCATGCCACCGCTCTGGCCAATGAGTCGATCCCCGCTTTTCAAGGTGACTTCGAGCCAAACTTCGTTGGAGTCTACGGTGCCTTGGGTGAATTCATGGCCGACCTTGAGTGTTCGGACAATCGATTCGAGTAGGTAGTTCGATCCGGGCTTCAATCGCGGAACCTCAGGCCGAATTGGACCAAGCAGTTTGCCATCCACGCTCGCATCTTCCTTGACTGCGAAGATGTCGACTCGCATCGTTCCTTCCATGAACTTTTTGTGTTTGTCTTCCACCTCGGTCAAATAACCACGAAGGGCCGGCAAGCCGGTATTTCCAGCGGCAAAAGTGTGATCGTGGATCGAGAATTTGCTATTCGATCCAGCAAATTGTTTGGCTCCGAAGTCCTTTGACTCCTCCAACGGCATATGGCAACCTGCGCACGCTTTTTGCGATTTTTCAGGATAGTAAAAACTCCGAGCACCGTGGCCCGAGACTCCGCTCAGCAACCACGAGTCGTAGTGATTCTGTCCTCGCAAAAAGTCCTTGTACTGATTCAACGCGAACGGCAAATGTACTTTATGGCAGGTCGAACAGAATTCCGAGGTCTTATGGAAATCCTTTAAAAAAGTCTTTTTATGAAACGCTGGCTTGGCCTTAATGAGTTGTTGGTTGACCCACTGTAGCATTGGATTTTCACTAAATGCAAAGGGGTAGTGGAGTGGTTCTTCGATAGTGAAGTCTGCGTTGCCGCGCGTCGAGTTGACGTTCGTCACCGCGTGGCAAACCGTACATGTGATTCCAGCTTGTGATGTCGGATGGTTAACGTCGTCGAACTTCGGATCGTCGAAGGCTCCGCTGAAAAACGGAACCGGATCGTGACACCCTGCACACCACCGAGAAGCCTTAACATCGCCATCTCGCTTTAGAGAAACCTCACGGGTCTCACGCACGCTGGCTAAATAAGCTGGATTGTTAAACGAACTAAAGCGGTGTGCGCTGTGGTTCCAACTCTTGTAAGCATCCGGATGGCACTTTAAGCAGTACTCGTCGTTATCGAGATTCTTGGCCGAAATAAATGCCCCGTTCGCGGTTCGTGCGAGCGAGGGTTCAAAATACTTAACTCCCTCCACAGAACCAATCTTGTTCCATTCGCGAGGGTCCTGAGTGTGCATGGAAACCATGATAGCCACCGAGGCAACTGCAATCCCACCGTAAGCAATCCCTAGTTTCCACTTGATCTTTTGCCCCACTAGACGGTGCAGCCAGTAAAGCCAAATCGTTACCGCCGGACAGATAACGTGAATCCAATAGACCACCGCACGAGTCGAGGGATGTTTGAGATCGAAGACCTCGCCGATCCGTACCAGCAGCAATCCTGTCCCAAGAACTACTAGGCTGACCGCAAAAAGTGCGTAACCGACTCGAATGGCTCGCTTGTTTTTACGCTTGCGAGCGGTCAACATGTGGATCAAACCAAAAACCACAAATGGCACTAAGAAAATCAGTCCCAGCACCACATGCCCCAAGAACATCGCCATGTAAAACTGGTTCTGGTACGTCTCACCACGCTGCCATTCCAGAAAAGTGATGGTTGCCAAATATAAGGAATTGGCACCCAGCAAGGACAACAATGCAAAGACAACAAAAAGCAGTTTCTTGAGCCGTTTCCCGATCGGGGGCGTGTAGCCTTTTCTTGGAGAATTCGACATGATTGATTATTTCAATTCAGATTGAATGGTCTTCTCGCCTAGCAATGGCAAAGAATAGATCATTTTTTGGTGCGGATCAGCAATGAGCAGTTTTTCGCCCTGCTTCGTCAAACCAACCGGATTTTTAAGCGGTTCGCCACTGAAAAACTTTTCCGGTTTCCCCATTGCCGGAATTTTCCAAACCGATTTTGCGTATCCGTCCGTAAGATAACTGTCGCCTTTGGCGTCGACAACGATCTGGTGAGCGAATTGAAACAACGGTTCCGAGACAATGACTTCCTTGGTTTTGTCCGCCGCGAAGCGAACCAAAGGTTCTTTGGAATGAGACACGACCCAAACGCGATCCTGGGCATCGACTGCAATTCCTCTCGGTGCTGGCACCTTCACCCATTCGGTGGCGACTCCACCGGTTGAGGGAACCTGGAAAATGCAGTGAAGCTCCAGGTCGGATACCAAGAGATTGCCCTTAGAATCGATGGCTATGGCGGTTGGAATCCCAATACCAGCAGCGGTCATTGGCACGGGATTTTCTGGAGTATCAAACCGATAGATCTCGCGGGTCGACGAATCTCCAGCGAGCAATTTTCCATTCATGTCCATGGCCAAGCAGCGTACGGCATTCAGCGGTGTTCGAAACTTTTTGGAGCCTTGGAAATATATGGATGCCTTGCCGTCCTGGATTTTCCAAATTCCTGGTAGATTCCGATCGGCGACGTACATGGTTTTGTCTGGACCTGCAACGACAGCCAGCGGGTATTCCATCCCTTGCGAGAAACACTGCTGTGAAGTCAATTGGAGCAAACAACCAAGTAACCCGATGAATACCAGGGATTGAATGTGTTTCAATTGTATTTTCCTGCGTTTTGAGAGTGACAAGGCAGTCCCCGCCGTAATTTCCTTGATGACTCGGCGGGGACCATCGAGTCACGCTAATTCTCTCGAACCTGGTTCCAAAACAAACTAGGCGACTGTAAGCGTGTTTGAAACCGCTTCAAATACTCAATGTGTTTTGGTTCAGATGGAAAGGATTCATCAGGTTCATAAGGATACTTGGTCATGGCTCGAAACGGGAGTGGTTCGACCGATTGACCGTGGATCGTGTTCAAATCCGCGTCCTTGTCCCACCCTACATTATAGATAACAAAATCTCGTTTCCAGCCATTTGGGAGAGTTGGTGCTTCGGAAGAAAACTCGACCGTCATTTCGTCCCCGGCTCCTAATACCACCTGCAAGTCATCTGCGACTGCGATCAGCTCCTTGACGTCACCAAAACGGGTGAAATTTCCCGACATGGGTGGCCAGATGGATTGAGTAGTCACTTTTTCGTAAGCGAACTGCTTTGGAGCGTTCCCCGGTTGTGGGATCAGTTCCGAGAAACCTCGAAAGTGCAAATCGGCCTTCAGTAACTCAAGTTGGGTCAATCGATAGTCCGCAGTTTCCGTTTTTTCTCGGCTCGTTGTTCCGTCCCCGGCTGTCCAAAAGACTTCATCCCAGCACAACTCCATGTTGGTTACGATGCGAACTCGATGATCGTTCGACCTAAACTTTCCAGAAAGATCGATTGCAATCGTCTTGGTCTTGCCACCGGGGAACCCAGCGTATGGAATCACCTCCACCCATTTTCCGTCCTCGTTCGGAACTTGAACCGATGGAGGGCTAAGTCGAGGACGAAGCGGGTTTTCAGTCATGGCCAAATTCAGAGAAGTGCACGTGGGAAAAACCCAGCCGGTCAAGAAGAGCATCACTTCCTCTGCGTTTTCCGAGTCGTCGTTCAAATCGATCTCTATCCAATGTTGCTCGACTAGCCCCTGATTAAAACCTTCGTTCCAACAACGCGTAAACCTCTGGTCTCGTTTCGAAGTCAAATCCGAAAGATCGTTTCCTTGCTGATCGATAACCGATCGAGGCTGCAAGCGATTGCGAACGGCGTGCACACGAAACTTGGCCAAATCGGGAGGGCCGACCTTTTCATTCGTGAAAATTTCGATCTCGGCTGGATGGTCGACGGCTAGCAGTTGAACGGCATCGAAATAAGCTGCTTCCCAAAGTTCTTCGGTGATCTGAAGAACGTATCGCCCGTCGCGCGGTTTGACTTGATCACCGTCGATTTTTAAGTATTCCCATTCGCGGGTCGGAGCCGAAACGCCTTGTGCAAATTGAAGCCCAATCGGAGCGGCCCAAAGACAGTCAGTGCAAAACTCAAATCGTTCGCCATTCCAAGCGTACAGGAAAGGACAGGAACCACCTAAGTTCTGTTGGTCAAATACAGTCGAGCGGTTGCTAACACTTAGCACGTTGTTCGGGATCCCGTTCGTCCAAAGCACACGCATGATGTCTGCACCGGTCTGTTTGCCGAGACCAAATTTGGTCTGCGTTCCGCGGACAATGCGAGCTTGGTACCGCCCGCCCGATTTGAGTTCAATCAGACTTCCAACGCCATGCATATTGCAACGCTCGCGTGGCCGCTGTTTTCCGTCTTCATCGGCTCTAATAACGACCTCAAGATGCTGATTTGAGTTACCGCCTTGGTTTTCAATGAGACGCACCCCTCCGTTCATTGTTAGGCAAGCCAGATCTTCGTCTCCGTCACGATCGAAGTCGATTGTCACGACCTGCGAAGTCTTTTCGGAAAAACGAAGCGATTCTTTGTCCAGCAGGAGTTTGCCGTCCTGTCCACCACGAAAAATCTCTAATCCGGTGGCTCCCCAGGCAATGCAATCCTCGAAACCGTCCAAGTCCAAATCGCTGGCGAAGAGTCCAATCATCGGTGACGAAGACAGGGTGGTCACTTGATCCGGCACCCAGCTATGCCTGCCCAGTGATTTCATGGTTGCCAACTTCGTACCTTGCTTGCCGCACATGACGAGATCCCAACATGCATCACTATTTACATCGATGGCTTCGATTGCGCGACACGAACCTATCGTGTTGGACTTCCAATCCATAGCGGACGGATGGTATCGCCCGTGCAGGTTGTTAGAAAGAAATAGGGGTCGATCCAAGTCCTCGGAGCATAGCATAAAGTCGTTGAGCACATTGCGATCGAGATCCATTGCCAAAATCGAATCGACTTTTTTCGCCCCATTCGGTATGTCAGAAAAGGGGGTGAAGTCGGCAAAGGTCCAATCGCCTCGGTTGGACCAAAGAGAGATCCCATTCTCCGAAGACACGATCAAGTCGATATCCGAATCGTGGTCGAAGTCGATTGCGGCAACCGTCCTAATTCCTCGCAAATCAACGAAGGAATCCGCTTGTGGCATTTCCGTCAAGGATCTCACAGCTGTAGAAGCATCAAGATCATTGCGATAGAGTCGGATCCCCTCTTCCCCGTATACGACAACATCGACATCCGTATCTAAAAACTTGGCCAAGAGCGGATGGGTTGGCTTTGAAGCAGCAGCCTCGGGCGGTGCCGTGGTTGGTAGTGCGGAGGGTGGTAACGCGTCCTTCCTTACTTGGTAGTCGTGATCCAAATCGACTAGTACAATACCTTCGCATGTCACGTCGATAAGGGCCGTCATCAGCTTTTTCGAGGACGTTTGCCCATCTGTTTTCCAAATTTCGATTTGCTTGCCTGATGCACAAACAAGATCGCGATGGCCATCCAAATCCATATCTTCGGCTGCAATGGCAGTGAGCTCTTTGGAGGCGAAAGCGAGGAGGTCTTTGGGCACGAGTTCCCATTTTGAAGAACCGATTCGACTCGGAGCCGGTTTTTGTTTTTTCAGTGGATCGCTAAAGTCAAGTTGTACAAACTCAAGTTCGTGGGGATTCAACTGGTGCAGATCGTTTTGATAGGCTAGTTCCGCAAGCATTACATTGCGAAGGAAGGCCATCTGAGTTTGTGCGACTTTCCAGTCTCCTTTTTCCACCGCCACGGATCCGGCATCCAATAGGGACGGGATGCGACTGGTCGTCCTTGAAATCAGTGGTCGAAACAATTCGCGACAGCGTTCGACCTCGGTCTTGAAACTTAAGTCTTTGGATTTGACGAGCGAATCCAGCAACGCCACGGCAAGTACAAGGTTGCTGGGAGACAGCACTGCTGCTGCCCGGATTGAAGCCTGCATTTCCTCAGCATATTCTGGCTTGGCATCCATTTGTAGGAGTTGAAAAAGCTGGAAATGGGTATCTGCGGTAGCTTTGGGTTTGCGACATGCGAGACGAAGGCTTTCGATCGCTCGATCACGGTCGTTTTTGATTTGATGAAATCGGCCGACAAAAACGTCCGCGTCAGGCTCATTGGGTGCGAGACTCTTAAGTGACTTGGCTACGGATTCGAATTCATTTTGAAGCGACTCAAATTCGGCGGGCGATTCCGCGGCATCGGTTTTCTTCAAACGGAGTAGGAGAGTGAGACAGAGATTTTGAGTTCCGAGACGTTCCGTAGGAAGTTCCTCCGTGAGTTTCCGAAAGCCTTCCGTTGCTTCGGCGAGCATTTTCCCCCCTTTGTCGTTTTCGGCTCCGTTTTCAAGTATGGCAAGGCAACGGTTTTTGAGTGCTTCTCGTTCGTTCCAAGCTTTATCCTTACTGGAAAAGCAGCCGAGGAAGCATATTGGAAGTAGGATGAGAAATAGCAGGCAAAGTGAAAGTTGGAAGGGATTCCGTGGTTGGTGTGGAAGCATTTCCGTCGTATCGCACTCGAGGGTAGGAAAGATCGAAGGAACAACAAGCCTAACCGTTTTGAGCAGAATTCGCCATCTCACAAAAATGCAATAAGTGCCTGGCATCTATTGACCCCTACAAAAACGCAATAAGTGCCTAAAACGCAATAAGTGCCTGGCACCTATTTAAAACGCAATAAGTGCCTGGCACCTATTGACCCCTATTGACCAAAAATCCAACAATTAGGTGCCTGGTACCTATTGACTTGGGGCGGTGGTTTGGTATTCTGACGGAAAAGGAGAATTGCTATGCCCCGGATCCCTCGTGC
>JAYTVM010000108.1:0-7365 GCA_043743995.1 Pirellula sp.
GCTCCCTGTGTTGAATATCGGAATCTCAGCAACTTGGCACATTCGTCAATTATCTCCAAGACCAGTTTCAGGTAGATTTAAGACTGCCGCTCGCCTAACAAACGAATTCATATCCTTTTGGTTGAGGACGATGCGCTGTGTGCCAAATTAGTGCAACGCGCGTTGAAACTTGCGTCCATCAACAATTCCGTGAATCACGTCTCAACCTTAGCGGCCGCATTTGCAATTTGCCGAAATCAGGCCTTCGATGTGATTTTATCAGACCTTTCCTTGCCAGATAGCACGGCACACGAAACCATTCCTCGGCTTCGCAGTACTATTACGAACACACCGATCATCGTCCTTACCGCTATCGATGACGTCGAACTAGCAAAACAATTGCTCGGAGCGGGTGCCCAAGACTACATTCCCAAAGACGGGATTTCTGGTGATGTGTTAGGCCGAGCGATTCGCCACTCAATACAAAGGCATGAGCAAGTATTAGAAAGCCAAAACCTGCTCAGAGAAATCAGCGCATCTCGAGAGCTATTGGCTGCAAAGAACTGCAAGCTTGAAGTACTTTACAAGCAAGCCCATGATTTTGTTGACAACGTATCTCACGAGTTCCGAACGCCACTGACCGTTATTAAAGAGTATTCGTCGCTAATCAGTGAGGGATTTGTAGGGGAGGTCAACAGCGAACAAGTTCGTATGCTTGCTATCATCGAGAACCGCGTAGAAGATTTGAACACGATGGTTGACGATATGCTCGACTCGAGCAAATTAGAATCCGGGTTGATCGGTGTATGGCGAAAACCCTGTAGCGTCAACGATATTCTTGGCCATGTAGAAACAACACTGGAACGTAGGGCGCAGGTCAAGGGTGTAACACTGACGTGGGAGATCGCGGAAGAGCTACCAACTCTCTTTTGTGATGCCGAAAAGATTGGCCGTGTCATAGCCAATCTCGGCATCAATGCATTAAAGTTCTGTGGCAATCCTGGAAGTGTACGACTATCCGTTTACCAAGTTGTTGGTAGTTCGGATATCACATTTGCGATTGAGGACAATGGAATAGGCATCGAGTCGGACTGCTTACAGCAAATTTTCGAACGATTCCGTCAACTTGGTACAACGACTCAGTCCAGTTGCAAGGGCTTCGGTCTTGGATTAGCGATCGCAAAGGACTTAGTCGAACTGAATTTTGGACAACTTTCTGTTGAGAGTACTCCTGGTCGTGGCAGTAAATTCTATTTTACCGTTCCTATTAACGATCCTGCTTACGTGACAACTCGCTTCCTTCACCTAATTCAAAAATCACCAGCATGTCCGTCGCTAATCACCCTGGTCAGGGCTCATGCAAGTATTGACGAAAATCAAAATGGGTTGGACGATTCTGACGAATTCCTGAACTCATTATGTCGCTCTAGCGATCTACTTTTCCAAGGTCCCAATCGTACATTCTTATTTGTACTCACCACGGATGAACTTGAACTACAAGCGTTTATTGATCGAGCGGAAGCAACTTGGGGGATTATCAATCGCAATCGCCCGCGTGGTTCGCTTCCGGAGTTCCACTACGAATATCTAGGAACATACCAGGCCACCACCGAAGGTGATATGGCTATCGACATGGTTAGCGAAATCGTCGCCGATCGGCAAGTGACCTGTGTTTAACTCCAAGTCAGTTTTAGTTGTGGACGACGACTATGAAATTCGATGCGCTACGATGATGCGATTGCAATTTGCAGGTTACTCTGTCATATCTGCTGAAGACGGTAAGGATGCGTTGGATAGGATCGATCTGCAAAAACCGGATGCGATCGTCATGGACTTGCGGATGCCTCGCACGGATGGGTTGTCTGCATTGATTTCACTTAAGTCGAGATCGGATACAAGTCCTATTCCGGTCGTGATGGTTTCGGCAAGTGTCGTCGACAAACGGAAGGCATTAGACGCCGGAGCAAGATTCTTTATTGCGAAACCCTACAACTGGTGTGACTTACTGGCCGCTATTGAAGTCTCGCTGAAAGAAGTATGTCAAGGATCTGTTGAACCGTTGCTCAGTTCCTAATTGATAATCGAGTTGTGTCCCTTTCCATTCTTTCTAAAACTTCCTCAATAAATGCAGAACCTGAAATGATCGAAAAAACGATTCTGATCGCTGACGATGATGATGACCTGTGCCAAGCACTAGCACTGCGTTGCCGACGACTAGGCATGAAGGCGGTGGTCGCCAACGATGGCTTTCGCGCGCTGCAATTGGCCGAAAGACTCGGACCAGATCTCATTTGCTTAGATGTTGATATGCAAGGCGGTAACGGGTTGGCTGTTTGTGAAATGCTGAGTGGCATTCGTTCAATCGCTTCCACATCGATTGCCATCTTAACCGGTCGTAGGGATCTACAAACAATCGACCGTTGTCGACAATTGGGGGCTAACTACATTCATAAAAGCGGTAACGCTTGGAATGAACTCGAAATTCTAATTAGCGAAAAGATGGTTCCAAATGCTTCGAGTACTTGGGTTCGATTGGCACAACCAAATTGTGTTACTAATGGAAGTGCCGCCGGTGCGAACCGGAGCGATGAAAGCAGCTTACAAACTTCGCTAAATCAGTCGCGAAGCGATACTAATCCGACACTGGAAACGATTTTTGCGATGCTTGACGTCGATGAAAAGTTGCTAGAACCGTCGACCATTTGCTTGGATCGCTTGCAAAATCAGGTTGATTTTAATACTGCCTTACAACCACCGGACGTATTAAATCGGCCTTGGGTATTGCATGTCGACGATGATGCGGATTTATCTAATGCGTTGAAGATGCGGCTAGAATTCCATGGCGTTTCCGTAGTGCAAGCGTTCACCGGATGTAGTGGAATTAAGCAAGCTTTTACAAATCCTGTGTCGGCCATCATTCTGGACCTTGGTATGCCAGGTGGCGACGGACGGTACGTTTTAGAGAGTTTAAAAGCCTGCGAGTCAACAAAACATATCCCGGTGGTTGTCTTGACCGGTTTTCGTGGAGGCAACCAAAAGCAGGAATTGCTCTCGCTCGGTGCGGATAGTTTTCTTGAAAAGCCCATTCCGTTTGAGACGCTATTTTCTAAGTTGTCACCGCATCTTGGCTTGCCCAAACCGAGGTATGAGCGGCAGATCATGACCACTTGCTCAGCGTAATCGTTCCGGCTATTCCTTTTCTTGATGCAAATCTTTTCCTGTTCTTCCAAAGGACACACTCGCTTGAATCATCACCAAATGGACCATCCTCATCTTGACGAAATGGCCACTACCAATTTTGCTGAAGGCAGTTCGCCTCCTGTTGTCTTGCATGTAGAGGACGATTGCGACTTTTCTGCTGCACTCAAGTATCGGCTGGAAGCGCACGGTGTTGCTGTTGTCAGAGCCTTCAACGGTGATGATGGAATCCACCAGGCGCGAATACAAAAAGTTGACGCGATTCTGCTTGACTTCGACATGCCCTTTACAAAGGGAGACGAAGTTCTCGAGGCACTTCGAGAGTACGAGCGGACGAAGTACCTCCCAGTAATCGCAATCACTGGGGGACACGATAAACGGCTAAAGATTCGAATGAAGCAACTCGGTGCATCAGCTCATCTGACTAAGCCACTCAAGTTCGACGATTTGCGAAAGCAGCTATCACGCTTCATCGATATACTTCCCGCCCCTGGCTCATATCCATACTCGAAACCGTAGCAAGCTCCCGCAACTCGAATGAGAGCTACCGAGATTTTAGCGCAGTTCAAAGTCGATCACTTCTTCCAAGGTTTTGGTCTCAGTGCTCTTCGTAAAGAATTCTTGTCGAACGATCTTGCCCGGCATTGCTTCGCTGCGCCATAGTTTGACAGTCATGGGGCCGGTCTCGTTGCTTTCTTCCCACTCATAAACGGTTGCTTCCACGGACTTTTCGCCTACCGTAACCACTTCCTTGCCCGTCTCTTTTGCTTTGGCAGAAGGCAAATAAAACTTTTTCTCGTCCATGCCTATTGGCAGACCAAACGTCGCAGGGTATTTGACGAAATCGTCTCCGTTTTCCACAGCGGGTTCATTGGGTCGTTCTACTGTCACTTGGCTGCCAACTGAAACGGCATTCGAATCCTTCTTGTCGAGCCACATCTTTGTGGTAACAACCACTGCTCCACCTGAATTCGAGATCGTTCTCTTTCGCACAACAAATGATTTCTCAGCGAATTGACTCCAGTTAACATATTCGGGGTGCGCTATGTTAGGTAACGATTCAGCCGCTAGAGATGTTGCGGGAACAACGATTGACAGTTTGGGACTGTCGCAACCGAAAAACGTAACAATTCCTAGCATGATCCAGACTGATTTCGATTTCATGGACTTCTTTCCTACTGTCAAAATGGAACCTAAAGAATACCTGCCAACCCACTGGGGGAGTTTTGCTGGCACCGCAACCAAAGCCTCAGGAGCTATCGCCTTTTCGCTCCCTGACTCTCTTCGTCAGCGACCTCTTTATCGGTCCTCTTGATTTGCTCTTTCTGTTCGGCAGTGAGCTTTCCATCGGAAACCTTGATTTCGCCATTGCCTCCACAACCCGTCAAAACCAAACCGATCAACAAACAAACTCTGGTGCACAACTTTGTCATAAACAATCTCCCGAAGTCAAAAATGAAAAAGAAATTCCAAGTCCATGATCAATCAGTCGTTAGGCTGCTCGGACTGTAAATCAGCAGAGCGACCGCAATTGCATGCTTCTGCATCTGCGATTGCAATTGCAGTTTTTTGCGACTCCGTTAAAGGAGCAGTTGAAACGACAATGCCTTGACGCCCAACATCGCAGCCGTAAAACAGTCCAAAGCTCAAAAACAAAACCCCAAGTCGGTACATCGCAATTTCATCCATTCCAAATGAGTTATGGCCTGAAAAAAGAGGGCAGGACATATATGCTGCCCTCTACAATTCAATATTCGCAAAGGTCCAAAACCTGTCTATAGTTCCGAGTTGACCGTATTGCCGTCATCGATCACGCAGAGGTTCATCCAAACTATCGCGTCGACCGAAAACGGCGCGAAGTGAACAGATCCATCGCCATAAACGGCATTCAATCCACCTGGATGCGAAGAACCAAAATAGCGACGCCAAACGGTGCCCGAGCCATTGAAATTACCGAGTGTCCCAGTCGCAGGTAGACTCTTGTCAAAATCGGACTTAGGCGGGAAGTGATAGCGGATAACGCACTCATCCCAGCCCGCATTGTTCCAGCGTTCGTTGTCTCCACCGTCCGAACCCCACCGGGTTGGCGGCAAATGCTTTTCGGCTGCGACGATACTACTGGATGTACCATCGGTAAAGTCAGCTAGACGGCGTTTCGCGCCTTGAGCAGACCAAACAATTGCTCCTTTTCGTCCGCCGGTGTTTCCGAAATTTTCAGGTGTACGCTCGTTACGGCGCGGTGCCAAACCGAGCGGTGCGGCAGGAATGTCTCCCCAGTTTTCATGCACTTCGCCTTGATAAAAACCTGCACTTCCAGCGTAATCGCATCTTCCAGACGCAAAGCTTGTCGGTGAAGATTGATAGTAACCCGCCGGGCGACGCGATGGGCAATAGTAAGTAGGGATCAAAGAAAGCGCAACACTATCTTCGCCGTTGTAGTTTGCAGTTCTCGTAGGATGAATCGGCGGCAAGTCAAATTTTGCCAAGTTCCAAACGTTGGTCGCTTCAATGTACGGCAGAATCTTGAACCAATGGCTCCAACCGTTTGGATGAGCAGCATTGCAGCAGGTCGTTCCGCTTTCGTAAGCGCCAACTGGTTCGTTGTAAACCATACCTGATAAACTTGGGTCTCCGTCATAGGGGCCTTTTGGCAAGTATGCGAACGCTGACTCGTGATTCAAAAAGGCGAGCCCGATTTGCTTCATGTTGTTGGCGCACTGCATCCGTCTCGCTGCTTCGCGAGCGGCCTGCACGGCCGGTAGGAGTAAACCAACAAGTATTCCAATAATCGCGATCACTACCAAGAGCTCGACAAGAGTAAACGCTTTGCGTCTACCCGCGCTACTAACCCGTATCTGCATAACCATGAGGTGCTCCAAAAGAACTGGGACGAACAAAACAATCGCTTTCCACGAGAGCAATTTGTACGAACTCTTGGAGGGTGGTCTATAGCTCAGACAAGATGTTCACGCCATCTTCAAACACTCTTAACGTAGATACTCGAAAAGGTATTGGATAATGAAGTAAGCATGAATTTTTGGTTGGGTTGCGGTTTGCAAAACGCGAGATGTACTTTTTGAAGCACCCACACGAATGCAGCTCGTGCTGACGAAAACATCAGCCGAGAAGCCGTCCGCCAAGTCACCTCATTGCAATTCAATGCGTTACAATATGGGAAAATTTACTTTTCCTACTTTACGTGGCTTGGAAGAATGGAATTCGAGGGTCAAGATTGGTCTTGGGTGCTACCGACCAAGAACGCTATCGTCGTCGCGACGTTGGTCGCCTTGTGGGTAACAGAATCTATCGCCCCGATGTTTGCCGGACGCCCTAAAAGAGTCAGCCACGGTGCAGCAAACGTTTTGCTAGGCGCTATCAACGCGATTGTTGGTTACGTTGTCTTCGGTGCAGCCCTGCTAGTTGCTACGCAGTGGTCGAGTAAAAACTCAATCGGGCTATTGCATCACATGCCGAATGAAACACCGACTTGGGTGCGATTCTTGATCGGCTTGGTCTTGATAGATCTGTGGATGTATTTGTGGCATCGTCTCAACCACACTATCCCTTTTTTATGGCGATTCCATGGGGTTCATCACGCCGATCGAGAGATGGACGCCACGACTGCCGTGCGATTCCACACCGGAGAGATTGTGCTCTCCGGTACTGCCCGGCTTATAATTCTGCCCGCGCTGGGCGTATCACTACCAATGCTCTTGATCTACGAGCTTATCCTGCTGCCGGTCATTCTCTTTCACCATAGCAATGTGCGTATCGCTCGGACAACGGATGGCATGTTAAGGCCAATTATCGTGACTCCTTGGATGCATTGGGTTCACCATTCGATGCGGATGGAAGAGACCAATTCCAACTACGGCAGTGTGCTTTCGCTTTGGGATCGCCTTTTCAAAACCTTTCGATTGCGAACTAATCCGGGCGAGATCCAGCTTGGTTTGAGTGACGATGCGTCAGAAGAAAGCTGGCGGTCGATCAGTGGAATGCTTATTCGACCTTTTAAGTCCAAAGTGAAAAATGACTCCGAGCGTCATTGATCGCGACTTTTTTACGAACAGAATGCATCAAAGAAGCTTGACAAAGCTTGGGAGCCATCGGACGACCAACTCATTCCATTCTTCTTCTAACGCTGCGAGAGGAACGGGTAGGAAAATGGGGGTAGGAAAATACGAGTCT
>JAYTVM010000109.1:0-2263 GCA_043743995.1 Pirellula sp.
CGAATCTCCGACTCGTCAGCGATTCGGCCGGCAACGTAGTCCACCATACGTAGGTCCGCATCTCCGAGGCGGACATCTCCGGCTTCTTCATCTCGGAGAGACGAAGCTACGTTGAAAACCCCGTGTCGCAACAGTGTGTTCAAGTTCATACGCAATGCTTGCGGTCCCATCTTGCGAGCCAAAGTCGCCCAAACGGTCGGTCCTTTGGCAGCATTCGACAACAAATCCCATCGGACATTGTCGATTCCACCAGCGATCAACGCTTGTGCTTCTTCGCTTTCCGAGTTTCGGTAAGCGATCAGCGACTGAACTTCGGCCGGCAAGTCCGTTTCCGTTGCCGGAGACCACTTGTCGATCGACTTATCAGTCAACCAACCGAACATCGCTCGTCGAGCGTTATCCGTCGGCGTCGGCCGAGCCATTCGCAGAATATCCCGCAAGCTCGGATCGTTACCGATCGACGCGCTCAGCAGTTTTCCGACCGAAGCGGTGTTCAACCAACGCTGGAACGCTCGCTGTACGGAGCTAGACAAACCAACGCGGCCCTTTCCGCTCTTGTTCTTGAACTGGCCAGATCGAATCATCTGGAACACAGTTCGCAGAACGCGACCGTTATCGACCACGCGATCGAATACTCGGTGCATCAGCTCGCTATCACGAACCGACAGCGCGACTAGCAACGCTGCCGGCATGTCCTTCATGAACGCCTTTTCACGAGCGTACAGCGCCAGCTTCGCCAAGAACTGGTTGTCGTCGACCTCGTCGATCAACTTCAATACTTCAGCGAGCTGAGTTTCAGCCGTGCTGTAGAACGCATTTCCGAACGTACCGGTAGCTGCAACTTGCGCCAGCGCGTGCTTCGGCTCGAGCTTGTACGCGCGGCCACCTGCTTCGTTGACTGCGTTGGCTCGCGGCAATCGGCTGGTTAGACTCGCGAAAAGTGACTTGTTGGCCATTGTTGATCTCCTACTGAGTGGCAATGCGCTAGCGGCCGGTATTGACTGGAACCGACGGCTAGCGCCTTTCTCAGTCGAGCCACATCGGCAGTTGGAGCAAAGACCTCTGCTATACTTTGAAGGTTCGCGCAGTTGCAAGCCGTGCAGGACTTCCATACTTCTTTTACCCTAGGTCGGCTAGGTCGGCGTGAAATACTGTCTAACTGAGATGTCCAAAGGCTCGCTTGATAGGTGATCATGGTTTCGAACGAGCAAGTTATTTGCAAACCAAAATCAAAGTTGCTAGAATACTGGTGGGTGAAATGGCTCGCCTCCAGATCCGCGGGAAGGGTTTAACCTCGCCAAGAAATGTAGCACTCCACGTGTTATTTCATTCTTCTCTGTCTGCAGCGGGTCCAGTCAATAAAGGAGAATGATATGGCGAAGAAACTCGTATCTCGTCCCAACCTCGATCACCTGCGTGCACAAGCTAAGCGATTGCTCGTTGAACTTCGACAGGGTAGCAGGGAAGCCATCACTTGCATTCAAACGCATGTACCAACTGCCGAATTGTTGTCGGTTGCTGAAGTCAAGCAGCGGGATTGGCGGTTGGCGGATGCTCAACTGGCTGTTGCAAAACAAACTGGTTTTTCGAGTTGGCCTAAATTGTCAGCTCACATAGAAGCTTTGCGCAGCCTCGAAGGCACTTGGGAATTTGAGAGCCTAGAAGTTTCTGGCAATTCCGTATCCCCAGATATGCTGCATGCATCGAGAATCTTGATCGACGGTGATCGCTTCCGTTCCGAGTCTGCCGGTTCGATCTACGAAGGGACTTTCATCATCGACGTTGAGCCGAAGATTTCTACGATCGACATACAATTCGTCGAAGGTCCGGAAGCAGGCAACACCAATTATGGAATATTCCGTTTTGTAGACTCGCGACTTGAGATTTGTTTGGATATGTACGGCAAAGCGCGTCCAACTAGGTTTGCGACGGTTGCAGGTACTGGACAAGCGTTCGAGAGACTTGTTCGATCTGACGCAACTCGCCCGCCAAACGTGACGGGCGGAACTCCAGCTGCCATTCAACATGACGCATCGATCGAAGCAAATGCCGAACAATTCGCCTATGTGCCCGGGGAAACGATTCAGCGTGTCCAGGGAGAATGGACATCCGTGAAAATGGTTAGCGACGGGATGGCATTGCCAGCAGGCATGGTCAAGTCTGGAAAAAGAGTCGCCAAGCACAATCGGCTGTCCGTAACCTTTGGCGGCCAAACGATGATTGACGCACACTTTCGAATTGACGAATCAAGGTTGCCGATCGC
>JAYTVM010000110.1:0-7346 GCA_043743995.1 Pirellula sp.
ATCCTGAAGGGATCGCAGAATCTTTGACCCTGTCAGGGTCATTCGCATGTCGTTTCGTTCCTCCGGGGGTGCGCCGCTTCGCGGCGACCCCCGGCTACTGTCTGTAATCCCTATCGGGATACCAAGCTGCTACCCTCTGTAATCCCTATCGGGATACCAAGCTGCTTGAGGCTATCCCTATCGGAATAGAAGAGGAAGTATTACCGCTTGAAATGGATACACAAAAAATCGTGTCAACCCCGAATTTTAAACAGCCCAGCTCTGGGCTGTGTGGTTAAATTATTCGTTGGAAGGCTGGCTTCTCGTAGGATGTCTCGCCAGATTGCCTCGTCGGTTTCATGGGTTGTAACGAAAACTGTTTCTATGTTCGCTGATCCTTCCTTCACCAAGCCACCCGGTGTGCTGTCAGTCGCTCAAATTCGACAGGTGGATGCCGTTGCGGTGCGGGACTTTGGGATGAGCAGTCTCGTCTTGATGGAGAACGCCGGTCGAGGCTGCGCGGATTTCATCAACGCGCGACTGAATCGATTTAGTAGCGGTGTGGTCGTGTTGTGTGGGCCGGGCAATAACGGCGGAGACGGCCTTGTGATAGCAATACATCTGCATGCGATGGGGCATCAAATAAGTCTCTGGATGATCGCTGAAAGGAGCAAACTTTCGCAGGATGCCGATGCTAACTTCAGAATTGTCGAACGCACGAAGATACGTATCGGCTGGATCGGGGAGCGGCTATCTCTGCCGGAAATGGAACAAGCCTGGCGTCAATTGCGATCTGTCTTTGGAAGCAACCTTATCGTCGTTGATGCGCTGTTAGGAACCGGCGCGACTGGCAAACCGCGAGCTCTCATGGCAGACGTACTACGACTGGTCAACGAGGCTACATTGCAACGTGTCGCGATTGATATTCCCACCGGGCTCGATGCGGAAACAGGAGAGCCGTCCGATCCGACGTTTCGGGCCGATATTACCTTGACTTTTGTGGCCAAAAAGCCAGGGTTCGGAGCACTTGGGGCGGCCGCATTCTTGGGAGAGGTTCGGGTTCTGCCAATCGGAGTACCGCCGGAGGTCTTCGATCGCATTTAGTGCATTGAACTTGACCCCAATGCAATTTTTCCCATATGGTCCGGTTTGCCCGTCCGATTATGCGTCTGCGTGAATGCGTCGGTGTACTTTTCGTCGATTCATTGTGTCTGAAATAAGAGATAGAGCGCCCGTGAAAAGGTAGTAAGGTTGCATCGATGCGCATGAGTTCAACCCGCGAGATTGCTTGTGCGATGCTCCTTTTCGTGATAGCGACACCATTCGCTCCGGCCCAAACGCCAACTGGACCGGCACCGGCAAGCCAGTCCCTCTACATGGTTATTCGACGGGATGTCGATGTCCCGCCATCGCGAGCGGCGTACGTCCATGAATCGCTCACGAGTCTTTTTCAAAAGTACGTACGCGTTGATCCTGCGAATGCAAGCAAACACGAATTGCAATTGAATTCCGGGCGAGCAACGTTCGAGTTCCGCGCCGCCGAGAACCGCTTGCGAATCGAGGGCCCCGAAGCCCTAACAAACGACATTGCCAATCTGGTTACCACGTTTGCCATGCTTCGGCCCGAAGAAGCGATCCGAATCCTACCATTGCATGACAATGGGCAAGCTTCGCTAACAAAATTCTCGAGTCTGGCCTCCTCAACCAAGAACAACCCGATGCGATTCGCGTCGATGCAACAAGGGGTGGCGCCAGCGCCGCTGCAACTAATTCCTGGGACACCAGACAACACAGCCAAGCCCAAAGCCCCGACCAGCTTGCCCCTACCGCAATTCGAAGGGGTCCAAATCGAGATGTTGCCAGAGATCGATGCCATTATCTTGCGAGGACGCGATCAACAGCTATCGGACTTAACCGAAATAATCAAGCGATTGGATGAAGCCAGCCGCTTAACGCGACCGGAGATAGAGGTCGTCCCATTGCAACACGCTGGATCGGCCGCAATTGCAAAATTAGTCACTGCCATTCAAGACAAATTGGTCGGCTCGGTACAAGGCAGGGTGTCAGTGACCCCGCTTGGAAAGCCGAACTCGCTTTTACTGATCGGTTGGGGAGAAGCCGTAGCTGCAACCAAGGATCTGATCACAAGACTAGATCAGCCAGCTTCGCCAGACGCGCAATTCGAAGTGATTCAATTGCAGCACGCTTCGGCAACTGAGCTGCAAACCCAACTGCGAGCTTTCTTTCTCAATCGCGACGGACTGGCCCCAGTCATTCAGTCCATGGTGGACAATCGAACCAATGCAATAGTCGTGCATGCACCACCGCGCGACCTTCTGGAAATCCGTCGGCTCATCTCCCAGCTGGACGTTCCGAAAGGCTCGTTGATGCAGCAAGCACGCATTTTTCCATTGCGACATAGTTTGGCTGCCGACATCGCGAAATCGCTTCAGCAAGCGCTCACAACCTCAACCACTGGACCTGGAGCCAGCATTCAACTCCTTGACAAAGACGGGCGGACCGTAGCCACCAGCGGCACCTTGGGGACAAACCAGATCACCGTAAACGAACGCAATAACACGCTGTTGGTTTCTTGCCCACCAGCTACGTTGCCTTTGATTGCTCAGTTAATAGAACAACTCGATACACCTGGGATGGTTGCCAAGATCAAGATCTTCCCTGTCAAAAACGGCGACGCGGCTGCCTTGGTGGAGACGCTTCGCGCTTTGCTACCGGCCCAAGGGGCTGGGACGCCAACCTCGCCACAACTCTCCAGTGCACCCGACGAGACGGCGCTCATGCCCCTTCGGTTCACGGTCGATACACGTGGAAACAACGTCATCGTTGTCGGCTCGGAGGGGGATCTGAGAATTGTCGAAGCGTTGATTTTGAGACTGGATGAAGGGGACAAGATGCAACGCAAGAGCACCGTCTACCAGCTCAAAAATTCCCCAGCGGTAGACGTCGCCCTTGCCATCAATGAGTTCCTTCGAAGCAAACGACAAGTTGAGATTGCGGCTCCAGGAGCAAACAATCCGTTCGAGCAGATCGATCGGGAAGTCGTGGTAGTGCCGGAACCGGTGCAGAACAAATTGATTCTCAGCGCTACGCCCCGCTACTACGAAGAAATCAGTCGCTTGATCGAGCAACTCGACCAGCAACCGCCTCAGGTCATGATCCAAGTCATGATTGCAGAAATAACGCTCAGCAATACCGACGAGTTCGGCGTTGAATTGGGGCTTCAAGATGCGATCCTCTTCGATCGCAGTTTACTCGGAGCCAATTCAAGCAATACCCCAGGCTTCAATTTCAACTCGGGCACGCCGCTCGGCAACAGTGGTTCCGACAGGGCTCTTTTTAATTCTCCTCGAGTTGCCGGGCAAGGAATCTCGAATTTTTCAGTCGGACGCAGCAATCAAGATTTAGGTTTTGGCGGTCTGGTCTTATCGGCAAGCAGCGAAAACGTCAGTTTTCTGTTGCGTGCGCTGCAAGACTCGAAACGTCTGGAAGTCTTAAGCCGACCGCAAGTCTTGACGCTCGACAACCAGCAGGCCTTTATCCAAGTGGGGCAACGCGTACCTCGTATTTCCAATTCGAATGTCACTCAATTCGGGACAACCAATGGTCTCATCGATGTCAACGTTGGCCTGATCATAGGCGTGACACCTCGCATCAGTCCGGAGGGAAATGTCGTCATGGAGATCGACGCAGAAAAATCCAAAGTCGGACCCGAGAGCGAAGGCATTCCGGTTTCGACCTCCAATAACGGTACGGTCATCCGTTCACCGCGTATCGATACCATTACGGCCCAAGCGACCGTGAGCGCGGCCGATGGAGAGACGATCATCCTTGGCGGCTTGATCTCCCGAAGCACGAATACGCAGCATCGCCAAGTTCCTTGGTTGGGAAATCTACCTATCTTGAAACATTTATTTAGCTACGACTTCAATCAGACGTTGCGTACAGAACTCATCATCATCTTGACGCCTCACGTTGTCCGTTCTCAAGGTGACATGGAGCGTCTCAAGCAAGCGGAATTTGCAAGGATAAGTTGGTGCGAAGCGGATATCTTTGAAATTCATGGCGATGTCTACCCACGATCTGACATGGCTATGGAAATGATCAAGCAAGATGACTTGGATGTTGTCTACCCCGATATCGACCCAAGGGGCTCACAGTTGCGTCCTTCGAAGGAGATGCCATCTGTTGGGCCGGCATTGATGAATGACCCAGCCCGAGGCCAGCTCCGCTCAATGGAATCGATTCTATCGTCTGTTGAGCCTGCCCACTTTCAAGCTGGCGGAAATGACTCGCGAAACCAAATCTCGCGTGGACAACCGAATACGCTTGCAACTGGAGTTCGCTGATGCTGGTATCGAAATCCGTCTCAAAATTGAGTGTTTGCACGCTTGGCGTACTCTGCACGGCACCGCTTCTATTAAACGCTGGCTGTCAGTTTGCACCCAAAGCGTCCACGGTGGCATGGTCCTGGCAAAAAGATACAACCAAAACGGTTCCAGATCGTATCCTGCCTGTATGGACCGATTCGGTTCTGCATCAACCCAACCAACCAGGTGTGCGAGGATTTGGTGGTCGAGTTTATTTCTACGGCAAGGAGAAAACGGACCCTGTGGAAGTAGACGGCAGTTTTGCCGTGTATGTCTTCGACGCCGATGCTAACGCTCCGTCCGATCAAAAGCCCTTGCGAAAATTTGTCTTCACCGCAGATCAGTTCAAGACGCATATGAGCAAGACATCTATGGGGCCTTCGTACAGTGTTTGGATTCCATGGGGGGAGGTCGGTGGGGCACCCCGTCGACTGAGTCTCATCTCGCGTTTTGAAGGACGCGAAGGTGGAACGACCATTTCGGACCCAACCATCAAAATGTTGCCTGGCATTCCAACGAATAAGGAGGTCGCCAAAGGCCAAACCGATTCTGAAAAACCTAACCATTCGCCAGTTAGCCTGGCGGGACACACTAGCCTAGCGGGGCACACGGACTCCATTTCGCCGGCTCGGACCAAAAACGAATTGATCGATAAAAGCAAAATCGAATCGATCGATTTGCCACCTGCATTCCAACGTCATTTGCTGGTACCTAGAACATCTGTCGAAACGTCGAAAGGGCTAGACGGCAACTTGCCAATTAGGAAACCGGTCAACGATTCCGCTGCATCACTAAAACTCCATGAAACCAGATCCGACGAGAATCGTGCAACGGATTCCAAAGAAGCGTTGGTGACACCAATTTCAACACAAGTCTATGACTATCGGACAAGAGGCCATCAGCGTACTTCAACCGCGATCCCTTCGAAGCAGTCGAAGAACGATATTCGCGATGGGCGTTGGATACAGTCCATTTCCAGAAGCGACAAACGCGACTAGTTTGTTCATCCGCTTGCGTTTGGCACCGCGAGGTCTCGATCCGTTGCCTATATCGCCCATTTTCTTGTGGCGTTCGCGGTGAAGTGTCGTTTTTTCGACATGAAAACATTGCGTAGCACAGAAATCCAAGATACAACAAATGGCGGTCTCCTGTATTCTGTCTCCTGTAATCTGTCAGCGCAATTTGTATTTTCTTAAAACCTCGCTGAATTGGAATGTGCCCAATCATGGATCCCGACGTAAACCATCGAATCCTCGATGACACCCGTCCCACGTCCGACGCCGATAAAGATTTTGGACGGTGTATTGGATCGATTACGACGACCTTACCGGCGATGATTGTCATCCATGATCGATGGAGATCTTTGGACAAAAAACACGGTGAAACGCAATTGATAGATCATGAGAACTTCAACAATTTCAATCAAAAGACAGGCATCGCTAAGGCGATCAAAATTGATTTTAGACTTACGGGCATGATCATTGCTGTGATCTTGTGCGGATCATCCGACGCCCAGCAGGTCGTCAGAAAACCGGAGTTGGAGTCTTATCTGGCAAACCGGAATAAGTTTCCAGAGTACTCGTGTGCGATGCTTGTCGAATACGTTCAAAACTATCCCGATCCGGACTTGTGCTTTTTTCGAGATGAGTGGTACATTCATTGCATCAGTGACAAAGAGAAAAAGCAACGATTCGAGTTCTTGCCACAATTCAATAGCCGGGATCCCGGCGTTGTGGAAGGTGGTCATATGTTGTTTGTTTTCGACGGACAAGTATTTCCGACTTCACACGGTAGCCTAAGGCCTCTCAAGGGGGTCGATCTTGCAAATCTTCAGCAAGATCAAGACACAGTTTCCCCTGCCGAGCGTTGCAATCCGCTTGAAGTTCCTTTTTTTGGTAGTAGCAATTTTTCCAAAAAGAGCGTGTACTACCTGCGGTCAGACAGTCTCATGCGAGCCTTTGAAAGATTTGGAAAAACCGAAGAGGAATCGCTGCCAGATGGAGTCCTAGTCAAATACAGAATCACACCACAATACGAAGTGTTTACCGAAGTGCTTTTTCACGAAAAGGTTGGGGGCATGCCTATCCTGAACGTACTTCGAGATCCACCGCGTTCGACAAAAACAACAAAAATGGAGTGGTTTAATACAGGCAAGGGCTGGTTGCCCAAAAGAGCCATTATCGACATGTCTTTTGGAGACCCGAAGAAACCGGACAGCAGTCGGCAATGGGACGTTACGTTTTACTGGATGCTGAGCCTGCCAAACAAGGTTTGGGAAACCGACTACCGAAAAAAAGGTCTGCTCCCTTCGCAGTTGAGAGAGATCATCATCGCCAATGCGATCAAGATGAAATGAGGGATGGGAGGCGTTAGGCTCTGCTCTGGCAGGCCCAAAGGCCCAGGTAGAGGGCCGTGACGCCTAGGACCACATTCAATACGCATTCCAAGAGTGCGAGTCCGATTTTCCCTCGTTGCAATTGCTCGACAAGTTCCAACGAGAAAGTCGAAAAAGTAGTAAAACCTCCGCAGAAACCGACCCCCATCAGCAAGTAGATCGCTTGAGTCCGATCGGTAACGCTGCCTGCTATCCCCCCCAAGATCAAGGATCCAAGCACGTTGATCGTTGTCGTAGCGATCGGGAATTGATACGGCGAGGTAGCAAAATGGCCGAGCCAACAACCGACGCCATACCGCAAGTTGCTCCCGATGGCACCCCCGATTCCAACCAAGAAAACGGGATGCGAAAAAAGTGTTGGAACCCAGTTCATGTTGAAAAAAACGGAAGCAGTCGGAAGATCAATTGTTGTCACAGGTGGTCTCATTCGGACCAGATTTTACCATACAGGCACGAATTGCCCTACCACAATGGGTTCACTCTGGAAATTTTGAGCCTCAATGCGCTAGCATGAGGGCCGGATTTGCAAGTGATTACGAGCCTTCTAGCCCGCACGCTACTAGCGCGTCGCGGCTCAAAGTGGG
>JAYTVM010000111.1:0-7345 GCA_043743995.1 Pirellula sp.
CAAACGGTTCTATGACTTCCTCGAGGATCCAGTGGGCGTCGTGATGAAACTGCGCAAGCACGGCGATGTTGCTGCAGTAGTCAAAGGCAGTCCTGCAATTGTTTGCGTCTATGGAGCGGAACGCAATCGAGAGATCCTGAACGCTCCTGGCATTTTCCAGCATGACGAAGACCTATTTCGTGGTCCCGAGGGGAGCGCAATGAGCAAGCTGCGCAATGCCTTAGTGTGCATCAATGGCCAGATGCACAAGCGACATCGCAAATTGATGCAACCTGCCTTTCAAAAGTCAGCTTTGGATGGCTATGCTCCCGGTATTGTGGAAGCGACGCGGCAGCGGTTGGCGACATGGCCAGTTGGAGAGATAGCGAATCTGGACGTGTTATGCCGCGAACTGGCGTTGTGCGTTGCCGTCAAGAGTTTGTATGGCCTCGACGTTAAAGAAGGGGTTCCCGAATTGGGTGCGATGGCAGCCGAGTTCGTGGATGTCTTCTCCGCGCCCAAGATCATTCTGGCACCGATCAACTTGCCTGGAATGCCATTCCGACGCGCCTTGCACTTGTGCGAGCGGATTACACACGAGTTTGAAAAACTCATCGAGGAAAAGCGACGCTTGGGCGGCGAACAGCGCGATGCAATGGCATTGCTGATGGCCGCACGCGACGACGACGATCAACCGTTGTCGGATGCCGAACTCATCGCCGAAGCGATGGTGCTGTTCATCGCCGGACACGAAACGACTGCTATGACTCTCACATGGACTATGTTTCTGTTGGAACGTCATCCCGAAATACTTGAAAGTGTTCTCAACGAATTGGAAACCGTGCTGGGGGGCCGGGAGCCCGCTCCTGCGGACGCGTCAAAGCTGGTGATTCTAGACCGGGTTATCAAAGAGTCCATGAGGCTACTTGCGCCAGTGCCCGTTCTCTTTTTGCGAGTCTGTGCCGAAAACGCTCAAGTAGGCAGATTCAGACTGCCTCAAGGCGCGAACGTGCTCGTCAGTCCACTCGCCACCCATCATGACCCAAACGTTTATCCTGAACCTCGTCGCTTCAAGCCTGAGCGTTGGGAGAGCAATTCTCCGCCCCCATATGCTTATCTACCCTTCGGTGCTGGCCCCCGCACGTGCGTTGGCCTCATGTTCGCTGAACGTTCATTGCGTCTTATGCTGCCAATGATTCTCCAACGCTATCGAATCTCGATTCCGGACGGGACCAAGATCGACCGACTGACTCGCGCGAATATTATGATGACGCGCGATGGAATGCCGGTGAAGGTCGAACCGTTTGACAGGACACGCCGTGAACCGAAGAAAATTCTTGGAGATATCCATGAGTTAGTCGATTTCCAATAGACGTCTCAATCATTCCAACATGTTTGCCTAGGAGTGCAGTAGCTAGAATCCAATGAACAACCTTGAACTTGCGATTCACTTTTTTTTGCAGATCGCCGTCATTCTTCTCTTCTGCAGACTGGTCGGATCCATCGCGGTTCGAATGGGGCAACCGCAGGTGGTTGCGGAGATGATAGCTGGCGTTCTTTTGGGACCTTCGCTATTCGGACTTCTTGCGCCAGAAACACAGTCTTGGCTTTTTCCATGGGACAAGTCACAAGTCGCCCGCGACACACAGAGCTACCTGTTTCCTGCGTCCCAGCTTGGCTTGGCACTTTATATGTTTGTGGTTGGGATGGAATTTCGCATGGATATCATTCGCAGTCGACTCAGAACCTCGATCGCCGTGTCTGTCGCGGGAATGGTTACGCCGTTTGCCCTCGGCGCTATCCTTGCATGGAGATGCCATGGCCATCCTGAGCTAGGTCTTTTTGGGCCCGGGGTATCAAGGTCATCGGCAATGCTTTTTCTCGGCGCGTGTATGTGCATCACGGCATTTCCGATGCTCGCCCGGATCATTCAATTCAAAGGGCTGAATGGAACTACTATGGGTACGGTGGCCATAGGTGCGGGCGCCATCGACGATGCAACCGCATGGTGCCTTCTGGCTGTGGTTCTCGCGAACATAGATAATAATTGGTCGCATGCACTACTCAATATCGGTGGCGGAGTTCTCTTTGTTGTCATCGCTTTCTATTGGATCAAACCTCTTCTATCTAGATTAGAAACTCGATTTATTCAGGATGGAGAATTGACTGAAAATGGTTTTGTCGTCGGACTGTCTTTGATGGCCATTGGAGCTTGGTGGACAGACTATATCCGGTTGCATGCGGTTTTCGGTGCATTCGTAATGGGAGCAGTAATACCCCGCCGAGTGATGGCACGGGATATCCTAGCGAGAATACAACCTCTTACTGTCGCCCTGTTGCTCCCTTTGTTCTTTACCTATTCCGGACTAAACACCCAAATCGCACTGCTCAACACGCCGACACTTTGGATGATTTGCGGTGCGATACTTGTGGCAGCGGTTTTAGGCAAAGGAGTTGCTTGTTGGTTGGCAGCCAGGGCGTCCGGCATTTCGAATCGAGAATCAATGGGCATCGGCGTTCTGATGAATGCACGGGGCTTGATGGAGCTCATTATCATCAATATCGGTTTGCAGAAAGGAATCATATCCCCTGGTCTTTTCGCAACCCTTGTTATCATGGCCGTCATCACGACTTTAATGGCATCGCCCATCTTTGAGCGTCTCATCGGTACGTGCACGCATCAACCTGTACCAGACCCAACGCATCATCTAGCATTCAATCAGTCAATCACCCGCAAATTTGCCAAACAACACGATGGTCCCTAGTCCGCGAGCTGCAGAGACGCAGAGACGCGGTGGCTCGCGAGAGCTATCTCGTACTTCACTTTTCACTTCAAACATAGGTTTTCATAGATCAAAAGTTTCCATGTCGATTTCGGAGTAAATCGACATGAAGCGATAGTAGACCTCCAAAGTGAGTGTCGCTATGGCGGTGCAATAGAGTCGTCCGCCAACTTGGTTGAAATGGCTCCGACCAAGGTACCAGCTCCCTCTCTCATGACCATCCTTTGCTTGTTCCCGTACAAGATAGTCTCGATTTGTCACGTTCCAAAAGGTTTGCCCGTATCCCTCGTCAGGCAGACTTTCGTAATACAAAATACGAACCAACTGACCATCGCATCGTACTCTCGGTTGGTCGTAATACGCAAGTCGAGGTCGAACAACACGACAAGATAGAGAGCTGCGTCCGCTGCTACCCACGTTGTTGGCGCCTTTAGGACAGGCATTTTGCCAGAATTGCTAAATTTGTTTTCCCAAATTTTTTGAGGCGCAAACGGAATTCTTACGCATTGATCTATGTACGCGGAAAACCGCGATAACTCCAAGTACTAGATCGAGGTAATCCAATCCAATGCGAAACGAATCTGTTTTGCTCGCCGACGCCGACGCAGACGAAGAATCGAACCGTCCGCACGAAAATCATGCTTCCGACGTCACGAACGAACTTTTTCAACAAGTTTACGACGAGCTCCGAAGAATTGCGGCGGCCAAAATAGTATCCGAACCGGCCTCGATCACCTTGCAACCCACTGCCTTGGTTCATGAAGTCTATGTGCGGTTGGTCCGTTCGGAACTTCAAAATGACTGGACTTCTACCAGCCATTTCGTAGGAGTTGCCGCGGAAGTCATGCGCCGAATTCTCGTCGATAATGCAAGGCGGCGCAATCGCCAGAAACGCGGCGGTGGCTATCACCACGTTGACGTCCCTTTGGAACTTTTGGCCGCGGATATCAAGGACTCAAATCTCCTGGAACTAGATCAAGCCCTTGAGGAGCTTGCCATCAAGGATCCACTCAAAGCCAAATTGGTTGTCATGCGATATTTTGGTGGCATGACAATCGAGCAAGCATGCGATGTTTTGTTAATCTCCAGGACGTCCGCTCACAGGCATTGGACGTTTGCCCGTGCGTGGCTGCATCACCGAATCGGAGAATCCAAAAGTTGATTGGAGCGCGCAACTCCCTTTTGCCGCTTTTACTATTGTGCCGTCGCTTCATTCCGAGACATTGCTGGGTCTAAACTATGTCCGTAGAGAGTATTTTTCTAGATGCACTTGAAAAGAAAACCGATTTGGAGCGAAGGCGTTTCTTGAAAGATACGTTTGCTCTCCATCCTGACTTGAGAAAGGAAGTGGAAGAACTCCTTCGTTCCCATGAATCGGCGGGTACGTTTTTGTCCGAGCCAATAATCGATCCGGTCGGATGGCGCGGCGCTACTCCGCTCGAGTCGCCCTCTCCGGAACTAGACATCTACACGGGCAAGCAAATCGGACCATTCCAAATCGTCGAAAGGATCGGCAAAGGCGGAATGGGATTGGTCTATTTGGCGGAGCAAATGGACCTCGTCCAACGTCAGGTCGCGATCAAAGTCGTCCGCCCCGAGTTGGCAACCAAGAGCATGTTGTCTCGGTTCGAAGCCGAGCGAAGGGCGCTTGCCATCATGGACCATCCCAATATTGCCAAAGTACTCGACGCTGGGCAAACCGAGTTTGGCCACCCCTACTTCGTCATGGAGTTGGTTCGTGGCATCCCGATCACGACCTATTGTGATCAAGCTCGCCTAAGTCCATTGCAACGACTCGAGCTGATGGTCTCCGTTTGCAATGCAGTTCAACACGCCCATCAAAAAGGGATCATTCACCGAGATATTAAACCGTCCAACGTGCTAGTAACCGAGTTCGATGGCAAACCGGTTCCAAAGATTATCGACTTCGGCATCGCAAAGGCAATTGACGCGAAGATCACAGAAGAATCGCTCCGAACCGATTTCGGGGCTGTTTTGGGAACGCTGGAGTACATGAGTCCCGAGCAAGCTGGCTTAGAATCGGTAGATATCGATACGCGCAGCGATGTTTATTCGTTAGGCGTTTTGTTGTACGAGTTGCTAACCGGTTCTACCCCGATCGATCGTGCGCAAATGCGATCTGTTGCTTTCATTGAGTTGTTGCGAGCGATTCGCGAGATTGATCCACCTAGGCCAAGTACTCGAATTGGTTCCACGGACAATGTCCCGAAGGTGGCAGCCAATCGCTCGATTGAACCCTCGCGATTGCGAGGTTACGTGCGTGGCGACCTCGACTGGATTGCCATGCGCGCCTTGGAAAAGGATCGCGAAAGGCGTTATCAAACGGCAAACGAACTATCGCAAGAAATTCAGCGGTTTTTGCAGCATGAACCTGTGCTGGCGGGACCGCCCACCGTTCGCTATCGGCTAAGCAAATTTCTCCGACGCAATCGGACGGCATCGGCTGCGATTGGACTGGTTCTTCTCTCCATGCTCGTCGGTTCGATCGCGACGACTTTTGGTTGGTTGGAATCCAGACGTCAGTATGCGCTTGCGGTCGAGGCCGAAGAAAGAGAACGCGAAGCAAAATCGATAGCAGAATCGCGATTGGCTCAGGTCGTTAAGGGAATAGAGGTTCTTGGTTCCGTCTTTGAAGACTTGAATCCAAGAAAGGAAAGCGAACTCGATGATGACCTACGTAACACGTTAGCAAAACGACTGGAGCTAGTCGCTTCGCAAATGGATATGGAGAAATTGGGTGAACCGCTGCTTGTTGCTAGAACCCAATATCGACTTGGTACTGCGTTACGAGAACTTGGTTACTCGGAAGGCGCTGCGGATGTGTTTCGGCGAGCATCCGAAACGCTGGAGTCTCAAACGGAGAGTACTCCACAGGAAAAGCTGAATTTGGATGAACAACTTGCCGGATGCCTCATAGCCCAAGGACAGTATTCTGCCGCGCTTGAGATACTCGAAAAAACGCTGGTTGCAAAACAGAAAATACTGGGTAAATCCCACAATGATACATTGTCCACAATTCACAATATTGCCATTGCTCTTTTTGCATTGGGCCGACAAGGCGACGCAATCAAAATGCAGACACTTGCTGTATCGCTTATTGAGTCTGCATCCGGAATGGATTCCAACTTGGCGCTCAAGGCAAAATCTACACTTGCAAACATGCAAGTCGAAAGCGGCAATTTGACCGCCGCCGTATCGACGATGGAAGTCATCGTCGAGAAGAGAAGGCAAACGCAAGGAACGCTACACGTTGATACCGCACAATCCATCGCGGTGCTAGCCAACGCCTATTTAAGCGGCGGCAGGGCAAAAGAATCCCTGTCTCTCCTAGAGGAATGCTGGCAGATTCGGACCAAACTCCTTGGTCGTGACCATCCTGAAACTTTAACCGCAGCGAACAATCTCGCGACAACCTGGCAGGGTACAGGGAAACTTAAGGAAGCAATTTTGCTGTTGGAGGAAGTCATGCAATCTGGACGAATCAAGCTTGGAGCCGACCACCCCCAGACGTTGTTGAGCATGAACAGTATGGCGGTTGCATACAAAAGGGCAGAAATGTTTCAGAAAGCCTTGAACCTATTTCAGGAATGCCTTTTAAAGCGAACAAACATTCTTGGCCCAAGGCATCCAGAGACTCTTAAGTCCAAACATAATCTCGGCGTACTCCTTCGCGATATGAAGGAGGTGGAAAAATCAGTCGAGTTACTAACAGAGACACTTGCGGAGCGAACGGAAGTGCTCGGTGCTGAAAATCGGGATACTCTGGCGACCCTGAATGACTTGGCCCTTGCTTACGAAGTAGCCGGAAGGTTCGATGAAGCAGAAAAAAGTTTAAGGCAATCATTGGAAGCAAGAGAGAGAGTCTTAGGACGAAACCATCCTACCGTCCTCGGCGGGCTTTGCGATCTTGCAAAGTTTTTCCGCAACAGGAAGCAATGGGACCTCGCCATCCCACTCTTTGAAGAGGTGCTTGCGCGAGGGGAAGAAGATAAAAATGGTCTTTCCATGGGGTTGGCGACTTTGCCGGACATGATGATCAATATCTATCAAGAAGCAAATCGGCTTGACGATTGCGAACGTCAAACGATGAAAGTGCTAACCGATTACGAAAGACGATTGGGTGCAACGGCTCAAGAGACACTCGGTATGAAGGCGGCACTTGGGCGACTAAAAATGGAGCATGGTAACTTGGAAGCCTCCGAACGCATTTCCCGCGATTGCTTGTCGTTGCGACAAGAGCAAGAACCAGATCTATGGACGACCTTCTATTCCCAATCGCTCCTTGGCTTTATTTTGCTGAAACGCGAGCAATACTCGGAAGCGGAACGACTTTTAGTCGAAGGCTACGAAGGCATGAAGACTCGCTCCACCAAAATGCCGATTGGGCAACGCAATCGCCGATTAACCGAGGCTCGGTCCTGGCTCGCGAACCTTTATCGCATGACGGATCGCGAAGAAGAAGCAAAAAAATGGGATGCGTTGCAAGCACCTGTAACAGATTGATACTCGTTTTAATCTTCATCGAAAATTAAAGCAAAATAGGAGCCCTCTGGCATCGCAAC
>JAYTVM010000112.1:0-2251 GCA_043743995.1 Pirellula sp.
AGGAAATGTGTTGTGGCGAACGGATCGGCTGCTCGATGCACCCGAAGAAGCAGCTCAAAGTTATGCGACTCCGTTGGCAACGACCGTCGATGGAAAAAAGATCATTGCGGTGATGGGGGCAGATCATTTGACACTTCACTCGCAAGCAGACGGCACGGAACTTGGTCGACTCGGCGGCTTCAATCCAACGGGCGAAAAATACTTTCGCTCGATCGCATCGCCAGTCATTAGCGGCGATGTTGTGATTTGCCCTTATGCGCGAGGCGCGACTCTGACGGGCGTAAAGATGTCGGATTTGATTGCGGGTAAAGGTGATAAAGCAATCCTCTGGAAGCGAGATGACATTGGTAGCGACGTTCCGACACCGGCAACGGCTGACGGCATCGTTTATATTTGCGGAGACAAAGGGATGATCACTGCCATCGAAGCCGAAACAGGAAAAACCGTTTGGGACTTGCCGTTGCCCCAAAGCCGTCATGTGTTTAGCAGTTCGCCAATCGTCGCAGGTGACGCTTTGTACGTGACGCGAGAGGACGCAGCGACCTATGTCATCGGACCGCTGTCAGGAAAAAAGCCAACACTGTTAGCAACGAACGAACTCTCCGACGACCAACCGTTTACGGTGTCGAGCCTAGTCGCAATCGACGGAGATTTTGTGCTTCGAACCAAGAGCCATTTGTATCGACTCGGTAAGGATTAGGTCGAAGTTCATAGCGGTACGGCGCGAGCGGGCTGTTGATTTAGTAACCCGCTGCGTAAGCGAGGGACCACTGCGATCCCTCGCTTACGCATTTTGAAGTTGCGCTATTTTCGAGCTAGCAAAAAAACTGATCTTGCGTTGAAAGCGGATCCAACCCATGACGAGTTCATTGTATTCTCACCCTGCACAGGAAGGATCCGCAATGATCATCGTCTCGCAATCGGCTGCCTCGCTCAAGGGGTTTATTGCAAATTCTGGGTTGAATGAACTGGCGCGGACCATGCTACTGCGAGTGGTGCTGGCTTTCATCATGCATCGCGGGCGAATGAGTTGCTCCGCAGCTGCGGGAAGTATCGCTGCGGACTCGATTCATCGCGGCGAACTGACGCGATTCATGGCGAGACCTCGTTGGCAAAAGCACGACTTCAATCATCCCCTCATGAAACTACTGCTCGCCCGAGAAACCAAACGAGGCAAGTTCGTTTTCTTGATCGATGCGACTTTGGTCAGCCAAGCAGGAAAGAAAACCAAAAACACTTACAGCACCGGCAATCGTGGACGCAATCCGGCCAAGGGACGCCGATACAACAAGAAGAAAATTGTCTACAAGACGGTTCATAGCTTTACCTTCGGTCTCTTGATCACACCCTCTGGCATTCGCATTCCCATGCAGATTCCACACTACACGAAGGAATACTGCCAAGAGCACGGCATCGAGCATGCCACTACCGCCCAAGCCGCCGCACAGATGATTCGCACCTTACCACTGCCAGCAAAGGCCGAAGTGATTGTGCTGGGTGATACCGCTTATGACGCACAAGTCGTGCGTGAAAGCTGCGAAGAGAAAAGCTACACTTGGATCTTTCCGGCAAACCCGGAACGAGTTTACGAAGGACCAACGGGCCGTCGCCCGCAATTGCGTTCTCGTTTGAAGGATTGGACGAGTCTGTCGCTGAAGACTATCAGGCTTCGAGCGTCCACCGGGAAGTATGCGTCTTATCGACGACTTTCGAAGTGGCGTGTTGGGCCGAAAATGAAACCTCGCGTGTACTACGCCTATCAGGAAAAGCTCGAGGTGCGCAGCGTTGGCCGCGTGCAACTTGTTTTTTCGACAATGAAACCAGACTTAAAAAAAGCGACCCCAGACGATGTGAAAATCCTGATGACCAACGCAGTGGACCTGAGTGTCAGTGAGGTGATCGAGTTGTACTCATTGCGTTGGCAGATCGAGTTGTTCTTTAAAGAACTGAAGTCAACGCTCGGCTTTGCCCAGTACAGCTTTCAGGACTTCAACGCCGTGAAGGCTTGGGTCGAAATGGCGATCACGACGGTGTTGTTCCTGGAGCATGAACGGATCAAGCACATCCAGGATCGGCGTCTGAGCCAGGAGGCACGCCGTTGGTGGGAGGCACAGCGTCTACACGGCTTATGTCACGCATTCCGTCAGGAGTGCGCTGGCAATGAGCTCAAATATCTGTCGGACCGACTAAAAACTCCCGGCGGCATCACCAAGCTCAAACGATTGCTCGCCGCTGCTCTACCAATCGAATA
>JAYTVM010000113.1:0-28029 GCA_043743995.1 Pirellula sp.
CAGCGAGGCGGCGGAATTGCTAAGCATCAGCGAACGCAAACTATGGACACTGACCAACCAAGGCCAGATTCCATCGATCCGATTGGGTCGAATGGTCCGTTACTCGGTCACTGCACTTAGGGATTACGTGGAAAGCTTGGAGGGTTGATATGGCATATTTTCCTAATGGTTCTTCCGGAGAAGTGTTAGAAATCCAGTGTGGGCGTTGCCCATTGGGTAAAGGTCCTTGCCCGGTAGTTGGCGTGCAAATGTTGTACAACTACGATCAGCTTGACGACGGTCAAGAAAAGTTGCAAGACGCAATGTCCATGCTTGTGGACGACGAGGGAATTTGCCAAGTGCACAAGCAGTTGATGGAAAACATCATAGTCATCAAACCGGAGTAACTTGCAAATGCAATCCGCCAACTTTGGCATATCGGTTCAGATGATGTTACCGTTCAATGCCCGACGAATTGAGCCAAAAGTATTGGTTAGATTGTGCGAACCGGACAGTCGATACCGGCAGGCGTGCATCAAAAAAGATATTGCATTTGGCGAGGCGTTTCTTAAAGAGACACGGTCACAGAGACTTGGCTGTTCTGTGCGAGATATTGAGTCTATGTTCAAATACGAACTCAACAGAGAGCTAGCCGAAGAAGCGGTAGTAATGCGGCTGGCATCGTGGTCAACCGATCCACCGACCTACATTGATTGGCAGACAATTAACGCAAGGGCCAAGATTAAGGGACAGGAACTTGCGGAAGACTTTGCGGCGTTCCGAAAGCGACCGCGAGAAACCTATGAATAGTGAACACGGCAAAATGCGTCAGATTGTTCAAGCCCTCCACGATCCGGACAACTGGGTGATCAGGCTTCACTACAAAGACGGCAATGGAGTAACGACCATTAGGACAGTCAGCCCATACCGAATCGATGACGATTCAATGCTCGTCCTTTGCCTAGCTCGAGAGGAATGCCGACGGCTCAAGCTTTCCCGATGCTCGCAAATCGCATTGGTGCCAGCCTCAGACGTACTCATGCCGGTCGAGATCGAGGTGGTAACATGACCTCCGTATACAAACGCAAAGACTCAAAAAAGTGGTATATCACTTGGACGGACCACACGGGCAAGCGGATTACGCAATGCAGCGGGACAACTGACAAGGCGGCGGCGATCCGCATTGCCAATAAGTTCGAGGCAGAGGCGCAGCTCCGTGCCACAGGGGTCATCGACCCGAGGCAAGAAGAAATAGCCAAAGAGGGCCGGGTCAAGCTGAAAACGGTCATCAACGACTACATCGCTTCGATGGTCGGAGGCGTCGAGCACGCCGAAAAAACACAAACGCAAATCGAAGCTATTGCCAAACAAGAATCGATTTCGAATCTAGCCGACATTTCCGCCGATCGCTTGAACCGCTTCACAGCCAATCTACGATCGAAGAAACGTTCGGCAAGAACGATTGCCTCGTACATCCAATCCATCAAGGGTCTAACGCGCTGGGCCGTCCGCAATGGCAAGCTACTTTCCGACCCGCTGGCCACCGTTCGAAAACCATCGGTCGAAGACGATCGCAAACTAACCCGTCGTTTTCTGACGGTCGATGAGTGGCATTGGCTCGACTCATCGACCAGGCAAGGCGATTTCCGGTTTGGAATGACGGGACAAGAGCGAGCGATACTTTACGCCTTGGCAATTCAAACCGGGCTCAGGAGCAACGAATGTCGATCACTTACGCGCGGCAAGCTCCATCTGACTCAGTCACCGCCGTTCGTCATTGCGGACGCCAAGAGTACCAAGAACAAGAAGACAGCCAGGCAGTACCTACAACCCGAGCTGGCATTTGAGTTGCAATCGCTGGTATCGAAGAAGCTGGCGGGTGCCAAGGTGTTTCCGCTGCCGCATACATGCAGCGTGGTAGACATGCTTCGCTACGATTTGGAGCGGGCTAGGAATGCCTGGTTGAACACGCTTGATCTCGGTCAGACCAGGATTGAAGCGGACGCAGGCGATTTCTTACGAGCCTCGAATTCTGAGGGGGAAAAGATCGATTTCCACGCCCTGCGTCACACGACAGCCACTTGGTTGATCGAGCGAGGCGCGGACATCAAGACGGTACAATCGGTCCTTCGGCATTCAACCATTAAATTGACGATGGATTCGTACGGTCACTTGTATCCAGGATCTGAAGCGGCGGCGGTCTCCAAATTGAGGGTACTTTTTGCCCCGGCGGATAGGCAGCGAGCGACAGGCACGGAACCGGTACTCAAGCGCCCCTTACAGCGCCCAGGGTGCGAAACAGTGCGAACCAGTGCGAACCAGTGCGAAATAGAGCCGATAAGAGACGTTTTAAGCGAAACTGATTCCACCAATGAAAAGAGCGGCGAAACCAACGTTTTCGCCGCTCTAAGTGCAATGAGAGCGCTGGGGCTCGAACCCAGGACCCAGGGATTAAAAGTCCCTTGCTCTACCAACTGAGCTACGCTCTCATTCTTCCGAATTCAACCCAAGTCGGGGGTATTCCCTGACTGTGTCATCTCTCGGAAAGATTACGATGATATTACCAAGGTCACCGAATTTTTGAAGGGGTTCATTCGAATGCTTTGTTTTTTCCAATCCAGTGCTGGAACTCCAACGTCTCCTCCTAAAACACGTGTCTTTCTTGCCGCTTGTTGCCTGACAAGGGCTAGGCTTCTGCGGAAAACCGTCCGATTTTGCCCTTTCGGAGCCGTTGTTGGCCTTGGATTTTTATTTGCTACTTTTCTCGGTCCAGACGCTTTTGCCGGCGCGACCGCTTCCAATTGGGTAGTCGTTGTCAATGGACAATCTTCCAACTCCCGCACAATCGCCAATCTTTACTCCTTCGCCCGAAACATCCCAGGCCGAAATGTCATCGTCCTGCCAAACGTCCCGGACTCAGACCAGATCTCCGTCGACCAATTTCGCGACCTCATCCTGGGCCCGGTTCTCAAAGAAATCGAATCCAGAGGACTCGCCGCTCATATCCAGGGAATCGCTTACTCGGCGGATTTCCCAACCGCTATCACCATCGGATCGGATGTCGATGGCGTCCCGAACAAGTCCCCGTATTTGACTCCGGTCGGGTCGATCAACGGCCTCACTTTTCTGTTCCGATTCGTGCTCGCCAAAAACCCAGCTTACATCAGTTTCGAAAGCAATCTTTATGCGGCTCGACCCATCCGTTCCTTGCTTCGCCCCCTCGTGACCGCCGAACAGGAAAAACAATTAGCCATACTCCTCGAGCAAGCCAAACACGAAGAGGCCGCAACACTTCTCGACTCGTTATGTGAATCACTCGACAAGGAACTCCGTTTCCCAATGCACTATTTGGCGGCCCAAAAATGGGCTCTGGCAGGGGACACACCCAAAGCTATCCGACGCATCGAACAGTCCATTCAAGAGGGCTGGCAGTATCGCGATCACCTGCTCAACGACCCTGCGTTCGTCAGCTTGGTCAACGACAAGGATTTCAAAAGAATTTCCAAACGCTGTAGCGAATTGCCATCGGACTACCTTCCGACACGAGGTTTCGATGCAAGGACGTTTTACTCGTCAAGCACTCTGGGCAGCAATAATCCTACGCATGGTGTCTCGTATATGTTGTCGATGGTGCTGGCCGTCACGCGTGATCTTGGACTCACCCCAACCGAAGCCAAACAGAATCTGAAGACGTCGATACTCGCAGACTTTAGTCATCCGAAAGGTTCCTTCGTCTTTACTAAAACTGAAGATGTCCGCACCAAAACGAGAGAGCCCAATTTTGCCATGGCGATCCGCAAACTTCAATTGCGAGGCATGGAGGCCCGAATTGTAGAACACGAGCTTCCACCGCGCGGTGAAGAATGTTCCGGTGTCATGTTGGGTAGCCCGCAATTCTCGTGGAACCAAAGCCGCTGCAAGCTCTTGCCCGGATCCATCGCAGACAATCTCACAAGCCTTGGCGGCGCAATGACTACCAATGCCCAAACCAAAGCAACCGAGTTCCTACGATTCGGCGCGGCCGCAAGCAGTGGGGCTGTTACCGAACCTTACACCATCCCAAACAAATTCCCACATCCAATGATTCATGTGCACTATGTCGACGGACTGACAGCGGCCGAAGCGTTTTACAGCTCGGTGCTATGCCCTTACCAACTCCTGATCGTTGGCGATCCTCTATGTCAACCGTATTGCAATCCACCCCGATTTATCATTCAAAACGAGAGTCATGTTGACTTGAAAAACAACCAGCCCTTGGTAATTTCGTTGAAAACCGCGGAGTCGAAGGTTGACTCGGAACCAGAACTTCTCACGTGGATCGTTAACGGAATACTGCGAAAAAAAGCCTCATTTGAAACGGAAATACGTATCCTCTTCGAAAACTCAGAGCCAGGTGCGCACGAAATTCGATTGCTCAGCCAAGCAGAGAAGCCCATCGAACAACGCTACGAGCAAGCGATGTGGGTGACCTTGGGAAATGCCAGCGAACAAATCCAATTACAAACTCCGAAGGCTTGGCAATTGAGCGACAATAAGCCTTTGGAAATCACCGTGGAACGGGACGCGCAGGACGGTGAGATCAAGGTGCTTCACGACTTCGAAGTAGTCGGCACCGTTCCGTCAGGCCAAACAAAGATGGTGATAAAACCATCCCAAGTCGGTTACGGTCCTGTGCGATTGCAAGCGGAGAAAACACTTGCAAATGGACAGACGGTACGCAGCTTGCCTAAAATTGTTTTGCTAGAACCTTAGGAAGTTAACATCGATTGCATTGGCAGCAGCGAGGACGTCAGTCGGCGGAGCGACTGACCTACGTGGGCGACGCACTTTCGCAGAGCGAAAGGCGACACTAGGCTGCTTTTGTTTTGGCGATCCTGTCGGCAAAGGGAATAATGGACCGGCTAGGACGGTTGACGGCGATTTGCTCCAGGATGCGAGCAGCCACCTCGAGAGCTTGATACCCTTGCTCGCCTGTGACAGTTACTACAACGTCTGATTGAATCGCATGGACAAATTCCTTTTGTTCCAACTCGATCGCATTGGCGGGTGCAGTCTTGTGTTCGACTTTTCTAAGCCAATCCACGAAGAGACTATCCTTTACTTTAGCACGCTGGTCAGACGGCAGTTGATCTGCTTGTCGATAGCCGTTGGCCACATCGTCTAGGGCGCACGTTTGCGAAACGGTATTCGATGCGAAATCGATTTCGGTTAGCCCGTCATCGGAGTACACCTGCATGGTTCTCTTCGGTATCGGTGAAATTCTGGAAGCACGTAAGTTGGCGATTGTCCCGTTACGAAAATGGAGGCAAGCGGTCGCAAAATCCTCGTTATCGCCAAGCACGCTCCATCCGTAAGCCGAAACCAAATCGACCGTCGATTTGACCGCACTGAGAATTAGGTCGATATCGTGAATCATGAGATCCATCACGATTCCAATATCGGTGCTTCTACCAGTATAAGTTCCCTCGCGGGCTGCCTCGACGTAGCGAATCGTATTATTCGAAAATTGCATCGACGCGAATTGCCATGCAGGATTAAACCGCTCGACGTGTCCTACTTGAAGTGTTCGGTTGTTCGCTTTTGCCAAGTGCACAAGTTCTCGCGCTTCCTCGAGGGTACTTGCGATGGGTTTCTCTACCAAAATGTGAATGCCGTGGCTCAGACACCAGGCCCCGATTTGATGATGGAGAAAAGTGGGAGCCGCGATAATGGCTCCATCGATTGCGCCAGCCAACTCGCGGAAATCTGCCAAGGTCGGCGCGTGCAATTGGGTCTCTATGTATTGCCGAGACTCCGAAGACGGGTCAGCCACCGCAACCAATTCACACGAATTGTTCGAGGCGATGAGCTTGGCATGAATGCGGCCAAGATGCCCACCTCCGATCACGGCAATTCTGGGCTTCCTAGCATCGGACCAGTTTAGGTTCTGAATCATGATTTTGTTTGCCGGTAGTGTTCGCCATCGGTTTAAGTGCAATACCGTTCAAGGAAGCCCAATCTCGCAAAAATTTCGTTTAACCGTTAGCGTACGTTAGTCGTATCGAGTACGCCTTCGGCTGACTGTTAAACAAATAATTGAACGGTATTGGGTTTAAGTGAATCGCCGTACAACGGGCGTTATGCCGCAGCAGAGGCAGACCGGCGATCGCGTCCTCGACCGTGTCGACCCAATTGGGAATCATCGATGAACGCAAAGAGGATATCCAATTCAGGGGACAATGCTCCGTTGACTTGAAGAATCTCTCGTGCGTGCTTTACGCCCACTTTGGAACGGTAGAGCAACTTATGGGCTTCGCCAATCGTACGGATTGCGGCCACCGAGAAATTTTTGCGTTTTAGGGCAACGACGTTGACGCATCTCGGTCTGGCGGGAAACCCCTCGGCCAACATGAACGGTGGTATATCTTGCAGGACTCGCGAAAGTCCACTAACAAAACTGTAGCAGCCGATTGACGCAAAGTGGTGAACAGCGACACCGCCGCTCAAGGTAGCATCATGTTCGACTCGCACGTGGCCGCCTAGCATGACGGTATTGGCCATGATGACTCTGTCCTCAACAACGCAATCGTGAGCTACGTGGGAGTTAGCCATGAAATAACAGTCGCTCCCGATCGACGTAACCCCTTCGTCCTTTTCTGTGCCTCGATTGACGGTCACGCATTCGCGAAAGACGTTTGCATCGCCGATGACCACTTGGGTCGGAGAGCCTTGATAGGAAAGGTCTTGAGGTTCGCCACCGATGACGCAGCCAGGAAAGAAACGGTTGTCTCGGCCGATCGACGTATGTCCAGTCAGGGTGACGCTGTTTTCCAAACGCGTACCGCGACCGATTCTGACATTGGCACCAATGACGCAATGGTGGCCAATGCGAACATCTTCATCGAGTTCGGCGCGAGGATCCACCACCGCGGTATGAGCGATTATTGTTGGCATGAATTGATTTCCGAACGTGTCTGATTGATTAATTTTTTTGGTTTTGGTGCACTCATGCCGCAACCTTATTGCGCACTGGCACTTGCGAGTTTTGCAACTTGTGGATCGATTCGGCAAGGGTTCCGTTGAGGATGTGTCCGCTTCGATGTGCGATAATCTTGCCTTGAACTCGAAATCCGCAGAGGGACAGGTCGCCAATCAGATCGAGAAGTTTGTGTCGCGAGCATTCGTCGTCAAAGCGCAGAGAATTATCGATGGGGCCACTTGGACCGAAGACGACTAGGTCGCGATAGGTGACGTGAGACGCGATCCCTTGCGATTGAAGTCCACGGGCTTCGCTCTCCGTCATGAACGTCCGCGCGGGAGCGATATCGTGAGCAAAGGAATCTCGTTCAAGTTTATACGTGAAAGTGGACGCCGGGATCGGACTGTTTGGCCCGTAATCGAGTTGGTATTGAATGGTTAAGCCGGGATCGGTGGACGGGACAGCCATGATCCATTGACTGTCCGAGCCAACGCGAAACGGCATCGTCAGTTCCACTTCGGTGCAGGAAGCAGGCTGCTTGCGGATGCCAGAACGTTCCAAAGCGATTGCGAACGCGATAGCGCTGCCGTCCATAGCCGGCATTTCTGGTGCATCGCATTCTACGATGCAATTATCGATGTCCATGGCATAAAGCGCGGCCGTGACATGTTCCACCATTTCGACATGACAAGATTTGCTCACGAGCGTTGTTCTGAGGCTTGTATCGCGACGGTTGGCGGCGATAGACTGGATTTCCGGGCGACCGGGAAGGTCAACTCGACGAAAGAGGATTCCCGCATTTGGCAAGGCTGGCAGAAAGGTCAATGTGATAGGCCGGCCGGACCAATAGCCGCGTCCGCTCACATGGGCCATGTGCTCTATCGTTTGCTGAAATCGAATCTGTTGCATGCGTGACGCCGAAATCCGTTTCGTGTCCGTGGAATAAATGTAAGGATAGGGGTTCATCCTGAACCCAGCCTCACCTCCTCAAAATGAGGAAGTGGGTGAATGGAAAAACACTCAAAATTACTTGAGATTTTTCGAGTTCATGGGTGGAGTTGCTTGGCGAACCCCTGGTGCATTTGGCGCAGCCGACACAGGAACTGCTTTAGCTGGTTCGTCACGTTTTAGGACAGCTAGAACCACTTCCGTTACGTCGATGCCTGGATTGAAATACAAAACATCTCGTTGGATTCCGAAGTTGACCGACTGTGGCTTCTTGGCGTCCATTTCGTTTTGTTCGCGACTATATCGGAGCACCACATCGTATTGATAGTGGCTAGCAACGGCGGTGATGGCGCGATTGATCGACTGGTAGGAATTCAAGATTACGTTGGCTTGTTTTTCGGCGAACTCCTTTTCTTTCCCCATGAAGTCGACTCGCAGCTTGCTTTCTTGGCTGATGAGGCTTTCTTGCTTTTGCTTGAACTGCGGTGTGTCCGCTTCGAACATCTTGCCGATGGCTTCCTGGTCCTTTAGCAACGCAGTACGACGGCTTTCGATGTCTTCTTGAGCCTGAGTCATCTCAGCTTTGATCCCTTCCATGTTGGCATTCATGTTGGGATGGTTTTTCAGAATGTATCCAACATCGACGAGAGCGATGCTAGAGGGTCCGACTTTAGGACCAGCGGGTGCGGCCTGAGGCGAACCGGTTGGGGCTTGGCCCAAAGCGGTGGGCACGGCAAAAAAGCCCATGAGAGCGATTGTCGCGATTGAAATTCGAAAATGCACTTGTCAGCACTCCTTGCTAAGTGAATTGTGGGCGGTCGAGTTTAATCTCAACGGCTTTGCGGAAAACACTCCATCGTTTTCCATTTTGTGTTATGCCGACCTGATAAGTCGCCACACTGTTTCATCCGCGATTCTGACAATTCGGTTATTCGGCGTAAATAGCGATCTGGCAGAACTATTCAGTAAGCACGACTTTCAGTTCCATTTTTTCCGTACCTCGTTCCAGCACGATTGTCACAGTATCTCCTTTTTTCAGTTTTTGGAGGATGCGATCTAATTCCGCTCGGCTGGTCGTCTCGTCGTCGTTTATTTTTAAGATTTTGTCGTCGGGTAAAAGTCCGGCTTGTTTTGCGAGACCGGTTGAAAGGATTTTGTCCACTACTACGCCGGTAACGTTCAATTTCAAACGCGCGCCAAGTCGGGTTCGTTTAGGGACACTAGCTTGCGGATTGGCTCGACCCTTGACTTTGACGAAGGTTAACTTCGCAGGATCGGTGCTGATTCGATTTGCAAGCCCGGACACCATATCGGTTATGCGTTCTATTCCGCTTAGATTGATTTTGTCATAATCGTCGCTTGGGCGATGATAATCGGTATGCAATCCGGTAAAGAAATGCAACACAGGGATGTTTTTCTGAAAGAACGATTGGTGATCGCTCGGTCCCATTCCTTCTGGCTGTTTTTGAATCGAGAACGCTAGCGATTCGTTTGCGTGCGTGACCATTGCATCCAATTCGGTGGCCGTTCCGGTCCCATAGACAGTTAAGTCGTTATTGGTGAGTCTGCCCACCATGTCCATATTGAGCATTGCCACGGTATTCTCGAGCTCAAAGCGAGGGTGGTCTACATAGTATTGACTACCCAGCAGTCCGCGTTCCTCCCCGGAGAAAGCGATGAAAACAAGCGTGCGTCGAGGCACATCTGGGCCTGCCTTTTTTGCCAAAAGGCTCAATTGCCTAGCGGCCTCCATCAAGCAAACCGTGCCAGAAGCATTGTCGTCGGCGCCATTGTGGACCGCAACCGTTCCAGGTGCGAGCGAACCCATTCCACCCATTCCGACGTGATCAAAATGAGCACCGAGAACAATGTACTCGTTCGCCAACGCACCTTGACCTGGAAGGACACCCACCACGTTCATCGACGGCAACTTTTTGAGCGAGACCGTCCCCTCGGCTTTCCAACCCGCCAACTCGAATGATCGCGGCTTGAGATCCTGATCAATTTCGGTTTCGATCTCGACCAGGGACTTGCCCGAGTCCTTCAACCAACTCTCGACATCGCTACGCGACACAAAAAGCGTTGGCACTTGGTCCTTGGAAACTGCGGTTCCGCTTCCAGAAACGGGGAGCACCATATCCGGACCGGCTTTTTCGGATTGTTGGTCGTTCACCATGATCAGGGCAGCCACGCCATGTTTGGCCGCGTTTGATTGTTTCGCTGTAAACAACGCAAATTGACTGGGGGCAAGGCCATCGAACGGGCTGTTAGGATCGTTCATTTGCGGTTCCTTGCGAACCACGATGATTACTTTTCCTTTGACGTCAACGCCGGCAAAGTCATCGTACTTGAGGTCGTCTTCGGCGGCAGTGATGCCATAACCTGCAAAGACGATTCCAGCGTCGAAGTCGCCACTCCGTCCGATCGATTGAGGTTGGAATTGCTTGGTAATCGCCAATTCCAACCTTTCACCCGACGGCTTGACGATGGTAAGTTTGTTATTGCTAGGGTCGGCAAACTGGGCACCACCCGGCAAAGTAAATCCCTGGAAAGGCTGACCGTCGAACAAGTCCGTCTTCAGACCAAGGTCTTTCCACCGGTTTGCTATGAAATCGGCCCCCATTTTCAGGCCTGGAGTTTCCGCCGCCCGACCCTGCAACTCATCGGAGGACAGGTACTTAATGTCGGCCAACAATCTGGCCTGCACTTCGGACCCCGCGTTTGGAGCAGGATTTTCGTCTGCATATGCAGGCATCGCAGCGATAACAGCCAGGGCGAGTGTGCAAGCCACTTCGATTCGAGACACGATGGATCTAAAACGGCGGAGTTTCACGGCAAAGCTCTGAATTGATTGGAACGTAATAAAGAGTGGTTTTCACACGGAGTTCAAATGGAGGCAGAGGCGGCCCCAAAAGGAATCGGTATATGATACTAAACTTGAGCGGTAGGCGCTAGTGCCGCAACCTGTAATTGTTACGTCACGCACGAATGGTTTGCCATTACTTTGTTTTTCTGCATGCGCCGGTGTTTGGTAACCCGACGCGTAAGCAAGGCATTCTGATGTCGGTTCCCTATCCGTCCGCCCGTTTCCCCAACGTAAAGATCGCTTAAGAGAAAGTCTGGACTTGTGACGTTATTTGCATAGCCGTACACTGCTTGGTTTTCCGTTTCGAACAAATAGCGTTAAAGTTGAAGGATTTTGAACTACCCAAATGGGCCGAATTGCATTCGTATTATTGATAGTGCCGACTTTGTTGTGCTTTGCAACCGAGGATTTGCTCGCGCAGGATCAAGAAACGACCAACGACAGAGCAGTTGCCCCGTCCATGGTGGGCGTCGAGCCGGACTCGAATGCGTCCGAATCGACGAAAGAGAACTTGGTTGAAACGAAGACTTCGCTTGTTCAAGGTTCCAAGAGCAAACCAAGTTTGCTTGAGGAGTTTTTATCGAGCCCACTTAACTATTTCTTGGTTTTGGTTGTTTGCCTTTACGTTTACCTCATGTTTGTACAGCCTCGAGGTGCACGCCAGGCAAAGAAGTTGCAAGTGGAACGATTGAACAATTTAAAGAAGAACGATCGAGTTGTGACGTCGGCAGGGATTCATGGCATCATTTCCAGCATCAATATGGACGCTGGAACGGTGACTCTCCGCGTTGACGAAAATTCGAATACAAAACTGACGATTGATCGGGACTCGATTCGGTCGGTTGCCAGTTGAACACAATTTCCCCCACTACCACCCTTGATAGCGAAGCCAAAAGCTTCACTGAATCCAACGCACGGACTAACTAGCAGATGTTTGGAAATTTCTTTCAGGAAATAATCGCACAAGGCTCCTCGATGGCAGGGGCAGTACCAGGGCTCGGTGATGGTGCGAACGCAAAGACGAATTGGTACTCCGGACTCTCGAATCTCGCGATTATGGGTGGAGCCGTTTTGCTCCCGTTCATTTTGAGTCGAGCCATTTCGAAAAAGCTCAAGATGCCGACGCACATGAGTGCGTTTTATTGGATTATTTTGTCGGTGCTCACGACTTCGCTGATTCTGGGACTAACGTTTTTCAACCCCGCGAGAGGGCAGAAACGACAAAGTTCTACGACTGCGGAAAAACCATTGTTTGACACCGGTTTTAGGCTGAAATGGGGTCCAGAAATCGTCGGGGGAACGAACCTTATCTACGCGATCGACCGATCCAGCGAAGGAAACGCCAAAGTCAAGGTGACCGCAAAAGACTTCATGGTGCCACTTATCAATCGGTTGAATCCCTCAGGAACGAAAGAGTTGCTGATTCGTCCGATCGGTGAAGATCAGATTGAAATCACAATTCCGGACGTGGATGACATAGAACTGTCCGAGATCAAACGGCAAATTACCGACTCTGGAATTTTGCAATTTAGAATCGTTGCAAATCAAAATGACCACAAAAACATCATGGATCTGGCAACCGCACAAGCCAACAGTCCGGATCAAAACGTTCGCTTAAAGCGAAACATCGCGATGGTCGACAAAACGACCGATGAGGAGAGAGTGGTCGGGTGGTGGCGAACACTTGGCCGCGGAATCGAAGTCGATGGGGTTAGGCAAGTGACCGGCTATCAGTCAGGCGATCTCATTCGCAACTCACAGACAGGTCGATTGATCTCGCCCCTATCCGGAGGCAAGCCTAACGATTTCGAAAAATGGCTTGCAGCTCAGGGGATCGTCGATGTGGACATCCTGTTGGCCCTGGAAAAATCAGGCAAGCCATACGTCGAGGTCAATGGTAGCGATCTAACGAGCTCGAAAAAGGGAGTTTCCTCGAAAGGTGGCTACGAAGTCAATTTTACGATGTCGGTTGGCGGTGGTGACAAACTCATGCGGCTAACCGGAGCGAATTTGCCGTCCACTAAGGGAGGGATGGGCCAAGGTGACTTTAAGCGACGAATGGCAATCCTGCTGGACAATCGCATTTTGTCTGCTCCCAGCTTGAATTCTACGATTCGTAGCCAAGGGTTGATCGAAGGCAATTTCTCGGAAAAGGAAGTCGACTTTCTTGTCAATATTTTAAACGCTGGTGCTCTTCCTGGCGCTTTGAGCAAGACCCCGATCAGTGAAAACTCCGTCGGAGCCAGTATGGGTCTCGATGCGATCAACAAGGCAGGTTACGCAAGCGGGATCTCGTTGTTGGTTACGATTGTTTGCGTCCTCCTTTACTATCGTTTTTCCGGCATCGTTGCCACGTTTGCATTGCTGCTCAATTTAGGAATGATCATGGCTTGCATCATTCTCATCAAGCAGCCGCTGACCCTTTCCGGTATTGCCGGCCTCGTTTTGTCGGTCGGTATGAGTGTTGACGCTAACGTTCTCGTCTTTGAACGTATACGAGAGGAGACGGAGAAGAAGGCAACGCCGCGAATGGCCATTCGAAATGGTTTTGACCGAGCTTGGACCACTATTTTTGACTCGAATTTGACCACGTTGATTACGGCAGTTGTTCTGTATTTCGTGGGTACCGAACAAATCAAGGGCTTTGCAATCACCCTGATTATCGGTTTGGTTATCAGCTTGTTCACCGCGGTTTTCGTAACCCACAAGCTGTTTGAGATCGCAGAGAAATGGAAGTTCATTTCGCTCACAATGTCGGATTATGTCAACACCGCTCGCAAGTCTATTTTTGGCGACAAGGATGTCGATTTCATGAAATACCGATTTGCTTGCTACACGGGATCCATGATCCTGATTATCGGAGGATTGGTTGCGACCGGACTTCGAGGTAGGCAAGTTCTTGATATCGACTTCAATGGCGGTACCTCGATTGTTTTCACGCTGGACAAAAGTATGCCGGTTGAGGACGTGCGAGCTATTTCCAATAAGGCGTTTGAAAAAGACTCCGAAGGGCTTCCTATTCAGACTTCGTTGACCAACGTCGAAATGTCAGGGCACGAAAAGAATACCGTTTACAAGCTGGATGTTTCGATCAAAGACAAAGACGATGTGACCTCTCGCCTAGTCAATGGATTTGCCGAAAGCAAAGAAGCAGGACTGGTTACTTATGACGTTATCATCAAACCGTCCGAATCTCCACAATCGGATTCATGGACCTCAAAGAATCCGGTCCGTCTGGTGTCGTTTCAAGAAACAGGTGCAGAAGTAAAAACAGATGGAGAAGTCAAAGGTGACCAGACTGCCGCACCGGTTGCTCCAGGTACTGTTGTTCCAGGTGCTGTTGCTCCCGCTATCGTGCCAGGAGACGAAACCACCGTTAAGACTTCTTTTAATGTGGTATTCAAGAGTGGCAAAGGTGACACGGCCAGAATGAACGCGATGCAGGTCTCCGACGTTTTGATCGACGCAGCCAACTCGATACAAAAGACGTTGGTCACCGCACAAATTGAATTGCTTCCGAAGAATGCACTGGGGTGGACCCCCGAATCCTTAAACGGTTATACGGATTGGAAGATAACGTTGCCCTTCGATTCGCCGTCGGCCACCGCAATCGTCGAAAAAATGAAGGAAAAACTGCGATCCCAACCTGTTTGGGAGTCGGTTAGCAAAATCGAATCGCGAGTTGCAGGCGAGATGCAGAGGCGAGCCATTGCCGGCCTATTGCTCAGTTTGGTATTTATCATCGGCTACATTTGGTTTCGCTTTCAACGCTTGGCCTACGGTATCGCTGCCGTGATTGCACTCGTTCATGACGTTTTGATCACGCTGGCATTCATAGCCGTAAGCCATTGGCTATTTCAGCCATTTGGCTTTCTGCTGATCGAAGACTTCAAAGTATCGCTGACGACGATTGCGGGCTTTTTGACGATTATCGGTTACTCACTCAACGATACGATCGTGGTGTTTGACCGAATTCGAGAGGTCAAGGGTAAGAGCCAAAACCTGACGGAGCAAATGATTAATGCCAGCGTGACGCAAACTCTGAGCCGAACCTTGCTGACATCCTCCACAACAATCGTTGCGATTTTATTGATGTACATTTTTGGAGGCGAAGGCATCCATGGATTTGCATACTGCTTGTTTATCGGCATTGTGGTCGGAACCTACAGTTCGATCTTCATCGCGGCCCCAATCCTAATATGGTTCGTCAAACGGGAACAAGCCGCCAAGCTTGCGTCCAAGGTAAACGGCTAATATGAGGCTCGTGCATCGTGACGGCTAGGATTTAGGGTTGGTCATGGAGCGAAAGTCGTCAAGACTTTCGCTTATTGCCATGCAGACCAAAACTCTTGACGAGTTTCGCTACCCTAAAATCGAGTTTTCACAAACCGCTCGGTTTTCGCGTCGCCATTAAGTGAAAAGCAGCCTGGATTTTGTTAATGCGAGTTTTGGGGACGATATCCATACGCTACACTTAATTGGTAGTCCTGAAGAATGTCCGACCTTCCAATCCGTTGAAGTCTCTTCCGTTCAAGGAAATCGAAAAATGTCCATGGAAAATTCACGACTTGAAATCGTTGACTCGCCCAAGGCACGCTGCTGCAATGGGACGTACTGGGCGGGTGGCTTGTTTTGTGGAATCGCGTTAACGTTTTTGTTGGGAACTGCCTTTTGGGCGGGTCGCCAATCGGCTTCCAAGCTTGATGAGTTAACTTCTTGGAACGACATCCCACGGGACCGCATCCACCCGGATTTCCTTTCTGCAACGTCGACGCATGGTGGAACGAACATGGCTGTTTGCACTGCGGCGGTAGGTGATGATGCGGAAGGCTTCTTCGCGTTGGATTTCATCACCGGTGATCTAAGAGGTTGGGTCTACTATCCGAGGCAAGGAGCCTTTGGAGGGATGTTCGTAACGAACGTGATACCACAATTGGGGCAGAGTAAGAATCCAGAGTATCTCCTTGTGAGCGGCTATACTGCCCCCGCCCGGCTCGGCGGCAACGTCAAGTTGGCTCAGTCCCTTATTTATGTCGTCGACACTCGATCGGGCTATTTTGCTGCTTACACGGCACCATGGAATAGCACTTTAGAATCTTCTGCGGGCTCACCACAAGGTGGTCAAATGATCTTTGTAAGCGGTGCTCAAATCCGAGAATCCAACGCAGGGGTCAAGAAACCGGTAGCACCCATTCCAAACGCTGCCGCACCAGGTGCCAGGAATCCAGCTGTTGCCGATCCGGCAGATCCAAACAAACCAGCCAACCCAAACATTAAAAAACCCAAGTAAGAACGAGTAGATGGCAATAAGTGAATGGGTTAGCGGTCGAGTATTCAAATTCGTCCATGGAAACAATCTTGTTTATAACACCTGTTGGGAAGACCCGCGGCTGGACCGTCAGGCGCTTGAGCTAACCTCACAAGATCGCGTGTTGGTAATCACCTCTGCAGGCTGCAATGCCTTGGATTACTTGCTTGCAGGTGCCGGACACGTGTATGCAGTCGATATGAATCCGCGACAGAACGCGTTGCTGGAGCTCAAGCTGTCGGCGATTCGCAACCTCGATTACGACCGCTTCTTTCAAATGTTTGGCCAAGGCTATTTGCCGAATGCGGATTCAGTTTACGCCTCGCATTTGCGAAAATCCTTGTCTGCGCCGAGCCAGAAATATTGGGATCGATGGATTCGATTCTTTGATAACCCAGCCAAGTCGTTTTATTTCCGAGGTACCTCCGGTGCTTTTGCGAGGATGATCGGAATTTATATCAATCGGATCGCCCGCTGTCGAAAAGAAGTTCTAGAGATCTTGGAAGCACCATCGTTGGCGGAACAGCAAGAAATCTACTCCCGAACGAGAGGCAAAATCTGGTCGAAAACACTGCGATTTGCTATGAACCGTGACACCACGCTGAGCATGTTGGGGGTCCCCAAGGCTCAACGCAAGCAGATTGACGAACAGTATCCCGGCGGCATTGTGAAGTTCGTTGAGGATTCCTTGGAAGCCGTCTTCGCTAAGATCCCGATTCAGGACAACTATTTTTGGCGGGTCTATGTGACAGGTAGCTATACGCCGACTTGCTGTCCCGAATATGTCAAGCAAGCCAATTACGAAAAGCTGCGTGGCGGACTTATTGATCGACTCACGGTTAATTCCGATTCCGTTCAGGGATTCCTTGAGAAGCACGATGGACAAATATCGAGGTTTGTTTTGTTGGATCACATGGATTGGTTGAGCGATCATTACTTTCCACTGTTGGAATCCGAATGGCAAGCGATCCTCAGCCGGGCAGCCCCAAAGAGTCGAATTCTGTGGCGATCCGGCGGATTGAGGACCGAGTTCATGAACGAAGTCACCGTAAAGCGAAACGGTCGATCCGTAAAATTGCCGGAACTTTTGAGTTTCAATTCTGATCTTGCAAATCGCCTCCACCAATTGGATCGCGTGCACACCTACGGTAGTTTCTACATCGCTGACCTCATCGGTTAAATGTTTAATCGGTTAGTTGACTGAAAACAACGGGAGAGCGAGGCTCCTGCCGAGTTGGCGCCGCCATGGTTCGGCAGGAGCCTCACCCTCCCGACAATCTCGTTGTAAACATGTTTGAAGGCGGAGCCTCACCCGCCCACAAAATCGTCCGAATTCTCACGAATCCGCGTCCCACTACTCAGGAGCTATTATCTTGCATCTTCCGATAGGTTTTCGTTTTGCTGGCGTCGTCGGCGGGATCAAGAGTCGAGCTGGTGCACGCGATGTGACGCTTATCGTTTCGGATTCCTCCTGTATCGCGGCAGGCGTCTACACCACCAATCAAATCGTGGCGGCACCGGTTGTCGTATCTCGAACCCGAACACCCTCGAATACGATTCGAGGCATTGTGGTCAACAGCGGCAACGCGAACGCCTGCACAGGGACACGCGGCCACCAGGATGCCGTCGAGATGACCAAGCATGCTGCCGCCGCAGTCGATCCATCGGGCAAGTTAACCGCCGAACAATTCGTAGTCATGAGCACCGGCATCATCGGGCGGTTTCTACCGATGGAAAAAATCAAAGCGGGCATCTCGGCAGCGGCGAATGAATTGGCCTCGACCGAGCAAGCCTACTTGAACGCATGCGATGGGATATTGACAACGGATATCGCTAGAAAAACGACGGAACGCAAATTCAGTCTAGATGGCCGTGAAACCCACATTGTCGGAATGTGCAAAGGAGCCGGAATGATTGGGCCAAAAATGGCGACCATGCTCGCCATCATCATCACCGACGCACCGCTCGAAGCGAAACAAGCCCAGCGCCTCCTTCAGGCCGCAGCCAATAAATCGTTCAATTGCATCAGCGTCGAAGGGCACATGAGCACCAACGACACACTTGTCATGCTTGCGTCGCAACCGACTAATAGCCTTGCTGCCCTGAACGGAGCGAACGAAATGGAGTTCGCAAAACAACTCAACGAAATGGCGATTGAGTTAGCCAAGAAGATACCAGATGACGGTGAGGGTGCCACGCACTTAATCGAGATCCGCATCCAAGGTGCAAACACCGATGCCGATGCCGATGCTGTCGCTCGAAGTGTTGCATTGAGCAATCTCGTCAAAACGGCGATTACGGGGGGAGATCCGAACTGGGGTCGTATCGTCTCCGCTGCTGGCTATGCAGGAGTGCCTATTCGACCTGACCACACAGCTCTCAAGATCAACGGAATTCCACTCTTTGAACGGGGGGAGCCATTAACTTTTGATGCAGGCAAGGTAAGTCAATCGATCAAGGCCAGCAAACTGACGGAAATCGATCTTCAAGTTGGGTTGGGGCTAGGTAACGCAACGCACTGGACGACAGATTTGAATACAGAATACGTGCGGTTCAATTCGGAATACACGACGTAGTAGGGCAGCATCACCGCGAAATCAGAAAGTGGGTTAGACCGGAGAGCATGCTGACGCGTTGGTTATAAATGTAGCTGCCAATTGTTACCTCCATTGAAGCGAGGGGGCTGTTGATGTGGTAACCCGAAACGTAAGTGAGGGATGAGATACACGCCATCCCAACGAACGTGTACCTGGGGCAATACTCATCGTGCGAAGAGGATTACCTATCTTTTACCGCACCTTTTTCAAGCGAACAGGTCGAGTAAGTTCGGTTCGAGCAGTAGAGTTCGCTGAAAGTGGTTATCAATGCCCTACAGTCGCGGGTAGCACAGACGGATACTTAAGAGACTCTTTTATGTTTGGAATTTGTAATGCAAGATATCGTTGATACCGCAGTCGGTGCCGGTAGTTTCAAGACGCTTGTGGCGGCTGTAACCGCTGCCTCCCTTGTCGACACCCTAAAGAGCACTGGGCCCTTTACGGTGTTTGCGCCTAGTGACGAAGCTTTCGCAAAGTTGCCAGCTGGAACTGTTGAATCCTTGTTGAAGGACATCCCTAAGCTAGCCGCCATTTTGAAGTATCACGTTGTTTCCGGCAAAGTGCTGGCCGCCGACGTAATGACTATGGATGGCAAAGACGCAGCAACAGTTCAAGGAAGTAGTATTAAGATCAGCACGAGCCATGGTGTGAAGCTCAACGGCACTTCGAATGTTGTCACAACAGACATTCTCTGTACCAATGGTGTGATCCATATCATCGACAGTGTTATTCTCCCTCCAGCGTAGCTGACGCTTGATATACCACCGGTGCCACCTGCTTTGTTGGACAGGCAATGCGTGCGTTCGTGCTGAAAGGCTTCCACCTTTCAGCACAGTTTCATTAAGCAAAATTGAGAGATTTCCCATCGGAGCCGAAGCTCATAGCGGTCAACCGTGTTGCATATTTGCTGAGTCGACCGCTTTGTTTCAAACGAAAAAAACGCGAGCAACTTGTGGAGGAAATCAGTTCGAAAAAGGGCGGCATCTCACAATCCTGGGCTTCACTTCAGGATCGTTTTCTATCTGAGAAGATTCGATCCATCAGTGAAAAGTTGATCGTTCGAATTGCAATTGGGGCATTTGCAATTCATTTGTTCTTAATCTTCTTGGTCGACTGGAAATTGCTCAAGGTCGAGGATCCATCGGGGCTTCTTAAAAATCCCATCGTTGCGATCTACACGCCGTTTTCGTTCATCCTTGTCTACGAAGTATATCTGCTGATTTACTATCTGCCAAAATCCATCTCGAAGTACGTGGGCAAGCAGTACGAGATCATCACGTTGATCATCATTCGGAGGATCTTCAAGGACATTGGTAAACTTGACCTTGAGTCCGATTGGTTCAGCGTCACCGGCAACCTTTGGTTGACATACGACATTGCTGCCGCACTAATTTTATTCTTTCTGATTTTGCTTTTTTATCGACTCAATGACGCCAAGGAGTCGTTGGCTAAGCTTCAGAACCAACCGGTTTCCCACTCAATTACTCAGTTTATCCAAACCAAAAGATTGATCGCCGCATGCTTAGTGCCGCTTTTCCTAATCCTCGCAATCTTCAACCTGAGCCGATGGCTGGTCGAAAGTAACGACTCCACCAGTCCTGCTCAAAACACCATCCAAGACATCAACAGCATATTTTTCGATGACTTTTTCACCATTCTGATTTTGGTTGACGTCCTGTTGCTTCTCATCTCGTTGCCGCACACGCATGAGTTTAACAAAGTCATTCGCAATTCGGGATTCATCATTTCAACCATCTTGATCAAGCTTACGTTTGGTACCGTTGGGCTGTTGGATGTCCTCCTGACGATCGGGGCAGTGCTGATCGGGGTGGTCATTCTGGCCATCCACAATGAGTACGAAAAACTCGCTCACGATGTCGGACCAAAGTCCACGTAAGTGCATGCACAGAGTTCATGCAGAATCAACAGGAAGACCAAGAATCTCTGTGTCCTCCGTGCCTCAGTGTTTCTAACTCGCCTAAATTGCATTTAGCGTCGAATAGCATGGACTTTGACTTTGGCTGGTCGGGCTTCGGCTCGCTTGGCGAGGAAGTAAGTAACGACGCCGACGACGAAGCTGATACCTGCGTAGATAGCAGGCAACATAGCGTAGGAAGTTTCCTTAGGATTGAGGAGCACGAGCAAAAACATGCCGCTTGCTGCGAATGATGCCACAGACAAACTTAGGTAAGCCAAATAACGCGAATCGTTCATTGTCAGTTCTCCATTGAAGGTAGAAAGGGTTTGAAGCACAGTTGCTTCGACAGCAAAATTTTTTTTCGGCGAGAGGGTGCACAGAACACCAGAGACCAGTCCACGCAGGACCGTAACAAATAGTCGACGAGCAGGGATGACGGTGCGTCCATTCATCACTGCACAGTCGTTACGGCGGATCTCTTGCCCGATCTCGCGATAGAGTTGCGACGCGAGCACAATGGCTGGACGACAACTACGTGGAAGAGCGCTGATACCCATCTGTCCATTTGCGTAGTACGTTTCTGCCATTGTAAGCAACTTAGCCACGCTCGGTGCGACTTGAGTGTTCGTCGGCAGCGCACGTCCCTTTTGATCAATATCGCCTAAGCTTTTTGGCAAGTAACAGCGCCCTCGCTGCCAGTCTTCGGCAACATCGCGAGCGATATTCGTTAGCTGCATTGCGATACCAAGTTGAATCGCTTGCTTCTCCGCTGCTCCGTCGCGAACGCTCATGATTCGGCACATCATCAGTCCTACCACACCGGCCACGCGATAGCAGTACAATACTAAATCGGCCTCGTCGTCAACTTGCCATTCCTTAAGATCCATCTCCATCCCAGCAAGAAGCTCGAGCGCATGCTGCTTTTCAATGCCTCGCTTCGCCACTAAATCGGCAAGCCATTGCGAAGCCGGATGTCGAACAGCTTGTCCAGAAAAAATTCGTTCCACGTCCTCGCGAAGAGAGGTCAATCGCTCGTTTCCAACTTTAGAATTGGGGGCCGAGTCAACCGCATCGTCGCACCATCGGCACCAAGCATACAACTTCTCAACGTCGCTGCGTATTCCACTTGGCAAGCACTTGGCTGCCAATGAAAACGAACGGCTATGGCGGCGAATCACCGCCGCGTTATCCTCTGGGACATCGAAGAAAAGGTCGACAGGACTTTCTTTAACTTCGTCGAGTTTGATGTCTATAGCGCTAAGATTTGTCATCCAGTAAGCACTCCGAAATCTTGAGCGATCAAACCACAAGTTGCCTTGGCCGAGTTGATTACACCTGGTACGCCTGCACCGGGGTGGGTTCCACTGCCTACAATATAAAGGCCCGGAATCCGCTCGGATTTGTTGTGCGGGCGAAAGTATGCGCTTTGAGTTAACGTCGGCGCAACCGAGAAAGCCGATCCTTGATATGCATTGAGCTCGCTCTGAAAGTCCCGTGGCGTAAAGTCCCTTCGCGTAACGATGGAATCACTTAAACCAGGTAAATGTTCTTCAAGCGATGCCAAAATCGAATCACCGTACTCGCCTGCGACAGATCCCCAATCCACATTGGCCCGCCCTAGATGCGGTACCGGACTGAGAACGTAGAACGCTTCGCACCCAGGTGGCGCGAGTGAGGGATCGGTTACGGTTGGAGCATGCAAATAGAGGCTGAAGTCTTTCGGCAACGAGTTGCCTCGAAAAATATCATTGAGAAGTCCCTTAAATCGATTGCCAAACAAAATAGTATGGTGAGCAAGATTGTCCCATCGGCGATTGGTTCCAAAATACATTACGAACAAGGACATCGACCATTGCATTCGCTCAAGGGCGCGTTGCGTCTTTTTGCCTGCGTCGGAACTTCCGTAGAGTTTGGAGTAGGTGTGATGTATATCCGCATTGGACACGACCAGATCGAACTTCTCGCGTTGAACGCTATCGGTCGAAACCAAGTGAACGGCCGAACGATTACCTCCCTCCAGCTCAATCTCGCGCACCGGTGCGTTTAGCCGCAATTCGCCTCCCATGCTCTCAAACAAGCGAACAAGACCCTGAACCAATGCGCCAGTCCCCCCGCGAGGAAAGAAGACTCCCCACTGGCGTTCAATCCAGTGGATCAGTGTGTAGATCGCACTGGTACTGAATGGATTCCCGCCGACTAACAGGGGATGGAAACTAAAGGCCTGACGAAGATGCTCGTCCTTAATGAATCGTGACACAGCAGCATGCACGCTTCGATCCGCTCGCAATTGGATCAGCTCAGGGGCCACTCTCAGCATGTCACGAAAGTTCAGAAAGGGAACCGCTCCGAGTTCCTCATATCCTTTCTTGAAAACACGATGCGAATAGTTGGCAAAACGATGGTATCCAGCGACGTCGGTCGGGCTAATGCGTCGAATCTGCTCAACCAACCGCCGTTCATCCGAAACATAGTCAAACTGAGCACCATCGGGCCACTGCAATCGATACATCGGATCGACAGGAAGCAATTCGATGGAGTCCTTTATCGATTGCCCGGCGGCTTCGAAAAGCTCCTCAATGCAATGAGGTGCCGTGATGACTGTTGGACCCGCATCAAAGGTAAAGCCCGCGTCGTTGTAAACATAGGCTCGCCCACCAGCTTTGTCGCGTTGCTCGAAGCAGACCGTCTCAAAACCCATCGATTGCAACCGAATGGCTGCTGCCAATCCACCAAACCCGCTCCCGATGACTGCCGCTCGCCCGCGAAAAGAGGAGGAACCCGCGTGGACTTGGATGAATTGCGCCTCACTGGACTCAATGGCTGTCGTCATGTGGAACCCTTTCAATCGGCGGATTCATGCAGGGAACAGTGCGTCTCTCGTCGCCTGATTCTTGGCTTGGCTTTATGATTGGATCCAACATCGAACGCATTGTTTGCAATGCACTCGTGTCAACAACATGTTCACCCAAAAGTCGTAGTGGTGCTTCGATTCGCGACCTTATCAGGAGATCGCCGGTCGGGCCAACCAGACTCACCAATTGTGCAGCCAGATCCAACATCGCCTGTCGGCTTGTTCGACTTTGAGCCAATAGTGCGATGAGCTTCTGCAGATCATCTGGTTCGGTGAGCTGCACTGCCCAGGCCCAGGGCCACGTGACCCGTGCGTGCCGAAGGTCATCGCTGCGAAGCTCGATAGCCTCGTCCGCGTCCCGTACTAGAGATCGAAGATCCTCCAAATCATTTCGCATTTGCAGGGCGATGCCCACACCCATTCCAAATCGTGAGAGAGCGTTCCGCAGAATCTTATGGGAACAGGTTGCAATCGCCCCGAAACTGGCCGCCATCGAAACCAATCCGCCCGTCTTCAGGCGACTGATTTCGCGAACAATTGAGTGAAAGTCTTTCGGTTCATCCCTGTCGACGCATGCAGTCAGATCCAGCGTTTGACCTTCATGGCAGCGTCGCGCCGTATTAATCATGTGACGCAGGAGACGATGCTGAATCAAGGGTGTCAGCGATCCTTCGAGCAACTGTTCCAACGCCCGAAAATACATCCAATTACCAGCGTTCAGGGCAAGCGGGAGGCCGATCTCTCGATGCAATGTCGGCTTTCCACGCCGCGAATGGGAGTCATCCTCGATATCGTCGATCACCAATGAGCCGGCATGCAACCATTCAATTGCGTTACCAAGACACGCAGGAGGATTACCCTGACCTCCGGCCATTTGAAAAGTCAATTGCAACATGGATTCACGGATGCGTTTCCCATCGCGAGCCAGGAAGCGATTCGCCGGAGTGAGCAAACCTGAATGGAGCAAATCGATACAGGGATTCGACGTCAATGTTTGCGTGCTGTTCCATCTCAGCGTTTGGTTGGTAATCATTTCGAGAACTCTCTGGACTGGGACTCATAGGGCTCGTGCCTCTTGGCAGCCGTCGAGTCGAACGGGGGAATCGTCTTGATTTTTGTGAAGAATGATCTCGCGAATCGGGCCGGACGCAGTCCGCCCGGTGGCACGCCAACAACAATTCGAAACGCATCCCAAACTGTAAATTGATGCGAATAGAATCGAGAAATTGACTCTGTGGAAAGGACCCTATAAAAGCGCTGAAAGATTTGGAACCGTGCCGTTGGATGGACCAATCGGAACAGAAGTCGGTTTAGGAAGCGAGCGAACCGCGACCTAGCGTGATGTTGCTTGGATAGCAGATGAACTGCTTGCGATGCCAATTCAGGAGTGGTTGTTGCAAGCGTCTCAGCAAACGCAACAGCTAATGGAAATGAATAGCCCGTAGCAGCATGAAACCAGCCACCCGAGTAACCACCTGCCAACGCTGAATCGACTCCATGAGATTTCGCACCTGGCATCCGTTCCGTCGAAATCGGCATCGGCAATACACCAGACTCTTCTCTGACGATCGACCAATCCACGACACCGAGTTCCGCCAAGTAACGACTAACTTGGTCCAAGCATTCCTCACGGTCCAACGACGGATTGTCTGAAAAGCGAGTATCCTCCACCAAGACGCGACGGGTTTCGAATGGCAACGAATAGACAAACCGAAAGCCGTCCAGTTGATCGATCCAATCGTCCATGATGGTTGGTACGGTGAATGGCCAATCCGACTTAAGTTCGATTTCAAAGCCCCAAAACTTTTGGTAGCCGCATTGCTCAAATCTGTTTTCTTGAGTTGAGCTGGGACCGCGGCAATCCACCACCAGCCGTCCATTATAAACTTCACCCGTTGAGGTTACGATCCTATTCAAGGTTAAAGCCACGACTTCGGTTCGCAGGAGCAGTCGACTATCGTTTTGCGATTCTTGTGAATCATCCGAGGTGACAAAACAGTCTCCAACCATCTTTGCGAAATACGATGAAGAAATCGAAGCATAGCTGAGGTTAATCCGTTTTTTGAACTGATGCAGTCGTAATCGATACTGCGGCCATCGAACCTCGACCGCGGCCTCGACCCAGGGCGATGCAGAATCACCCACATCATTAGGATGAAACGACCAAGTATGATTTCCACATAGGTGCGAATCTCGCTCGACCATCAATACCCGCGCTTCCGGTTGATGATGGCGAAGTGCCAAGGCGATCAGTCCACTCTGCAACCCACCGCCCACTAAAACGTAGTCGTATTCATGCTTCATCGGACCGTTCCTTGCACTAAATCCGTCTCGTCATCGATCGCAAGAAATTTCGCTCGCGGTTGGCTTTCTACAACTCCATAAAGAATTAAGTGGGGAACTGCGATCGAAGAAAGCCCAATAAATAGCGTTCGAGACAGTTCGGCCGAGAGCTCGCGACCGCTACTCCAAAACCAGGTGGCGGCTCCGGCGAAGCCGATGGCAACTAAGGACAACGGCAAAATCGCGAGTGCGAGCTGTGTTTTGGACATTCGATGGTCTTCCTGAAGATGCACAAGTGCCCGAACGGAGTGCCATCCACAGAAATACAGTCCAAAAGAAAATAGAATCGGGGTCGATGCACACAGAACCACCAGTAATAAGTTCCGAACATGCCTTGGTTCTAGCGGCAATTTACGAGCAGCCATCGATGCAACGGAAAACCCAAAGTCAGCGAACGCAATTGGCACGAAAATCAAACCAAGCACTCTCGTGATCCCCACGATCTGCGCACTACTTGTCTGCATAGCGCTTGGAACAATCCATTCAAGAATAGTCTGCATCTCAGAAGGCCGGCAGAGAGTGGGTATCCAAATCACCAATCCTCCTGAAGCGATCGAGACCATGTGGTTCCAAAATCGCGATTGGGAAACAGAATGTTCATCTTCCCAACCAAAATGCCATGCGGAAACGAAAAAAAATAGGATAGCGGTCCAAAGCGGTACTACCAACCAACCAAGAACGACTGTGGCTGCAACAGCCAGATAACCACTAAAGAAAAGCCAGCTCCAGTGATAGCCAAAACGAGGTGCTAACCATTGCTTGCCCGTCATAGAATCTAACCCACCATGTGGCACTCCGACCAGGCAAACCGCAATTACAAGTGCAACAACATAAATGACCGGATCGATCGTGAGCCCCAGTCCGGCGAGCGCTATAGCGCCCGAACAGACTGTACAAAAGATTACGTTGTGCATGCTGGTCCACCCTCAAATTCCGAGTAACCTCATTCATTACGCTGCGACGAAAGCTCCATCTCGAACGTCGCTTGGCTTTGAACTGCTCTTGGCTAGTGCGATGAAGTAAATCAAAACTCCAAAACCTGCCTTGGCCGTAATGTCGGCAATGGAGTAACCAATTTGCAGACCAATGATTCCAGTCGCATCGACTGCACCACCGGCTTTTGCGGCCAGGGCATCTTCAGTGCCGCCCATTGCGTACGCAATGGGGTACACGGCCCAGGTGATCAGAAGGACCAAGCGCGCCACTTCAATCAATTGTCGAGCAGCGACTGGCTGTGTTGCTAGTGAGTTGGTCAATTCAACCCACAACACGTAGAGGATGTAGAAGAATGGAACGGACGAAAGTGCGCCCCAGACAACTCGGGCAGACCATCCTGATGGTTCCGAGATGACTTCGCAGGATAACCAAGCCCTATCATCAAGGCAGCAGCGACCACGAGTCGTATTAGCAGCGATCGAGCTTTTGATTTCTCCAGGCGCAACACAGTGACGAGTTCAACCATCAACAAGGGGACAGTCAGAATCCAGTCGGCGTAGCGATAAAAATCGTTGAAACCTGCGCCAGATGCGATATATCCCGTCCCCGACAGCTTGTAGGCATCCTGCCACGAATGGCGAATCATAAAGTAGTGATAGCACGCAATCGTGACCACCAATCCAGAAATCATCAACGCCGGGCGATAGACTTCGTCTACCGAAGGCCTTGAAAGAAACAAGAATATTGCAGCTGCACCCATGGCTGCCACAGTCATCGAGAACATGTTGTCCACGATACTAAATTGGAACACACTCAAATCGGGCATAGCCGATCCTAAAAACGCCAATGAATCCAACATCTTTTAAACTCCAGAGACATCAGTGAAAGGAAACTAATCACAACAACCGAGGGAAACAAACCTTCGGTTTGAACCCGTGAATCGCACGAGTCTATTTCAACAAGAGCGTAACTGATTTCTCAGTGAACGGACGTCATTCCGCAGCGCCCACGTTAACCGCATCAACTTCGCATCTGTGGCCGAATTCGACCGTCGAAATGGGCGATTCCTAACTGCCGAGAAACAGTTTTTCAATTCGCGAACTGGATGTACCGAAAACGTTTCGCAAATTTTTTTCGCCGTCGATTTGTGAGTAACCGTTAGATTCGCCAGCAGATAACCGCTTAAACCAACTTTCCAGTCCGTTTAGTCGTTAAGGCGAACGGCGGACCAAAAACTACCTGCCAAGGGTTTCAGTGGGAGAGCGAGGCTCCTGCCGAGCTTGGCGTTGGTTCGGCAGGAGCCTCTCCCTCCCGGTATAATCAAT
>JAYTVM010000114.1:0-27879 GCA_043743995.1 Pirellula sp.
AATGTTTTTCGCGAGGCTCCCTTTTAGCCACTGCCTCAATTTGTTGTAATTTTTGTCCGTGTCTCATCTGTGTTTGATCCGTGGCTAAAACCTTACCGCATTCTCGCGCATTGTGAATCGTTGATCTTATTAGTTCAACCGGCACAACTGCTACAACGTCGCGCCGCCTACGAACATTTCTGTCTCGAATGGGGGGTTTGCTTGCCCGGCGATGATTTGAAGGCAAGCTTTACCCAAACGTCGAGTCTTATTCTTGCCTAAGCCAAAACTAGCGAATGTCCATCGCCATATTGAGTTCTGAACCAGAATTGTCCACTCCGAGTCTCAGTTTACAAGCTGATTCGTTGGTCTCGGGCCTTTCGTTCATGCTCGGGGCGAATCTGCTACAACGTGGAGTTGGATTTGTTCGCAACCTCATCCTTTGCCGTTTTTTAGCCGAGGAACAACTTGGGCTTTGGGCGCTATCAAGCAGCTTTTTCGTTCTCGCCGCTCCTCTGGCGGTGCTTGGCCTCCCCGGCACGTTCGGCCGATTTGTAGCCTCGTATCAAGCTTCCGGACAGCTCAACGTCTTTTTGAGACGGGTTGCCGTTGGGTCGACCATTGGCGCCATGTGTTGTGCCACAACGTTAGTGTTGGCACCAGCCGCCACGAGCAGCATCATTTTCGGAGTGGAGCTTTCGCTCTCGACCATGGTTCTCATCGCAATGGCGTTGTGCCTTGTGATCCTATTCAATACAACCACCGAATTGCTGGGTGGACTTCGCAAGCCGCGAGTCGTATCCGCTATGCATACTTGCAATTCGTTGATGTTCACGGTTGCAAGCCTGTGTGGAGTTACGCTGATCAACGATTGGCGGGTCCTGGTTGCAGCATTTGCAATCGCTGCAATTGCAGGTCTGATTCCCGCGATTCCGGCCTTTCGAAATTGGCATGAGGTTGAATGCACTTTGCTACCAGCTATTTCTCACCGAGCCATGTGGAAGCGTGTCCTGCCGTTCGCAGTTACCGTTTGGTGCATGAATTTGCTTGTGAATTTATTCGATGTGGTGGATCGCTACATGCTGCTCCATCTGGCGGCGGAAACGGCCGAGCAAGGCGTTGCTCTGGTAGGTCAATTTCACAGCGGTCGAATCATGCCGATGTTGCTTTCGAGCCTAACGCTCATGCTGAGTAGCATGCTGCTTCCGTATCTCGCCTCGGAGTGGGAGGCCGGGAAGCAAAGCACGGTAGCTGACTCACTAAGGCTTACCTTCAAATGCGCAACCGTCTTTTTCGTTATTCTTTCCGTTGCGTCCCTAACGGTCGCACCACTGCTTTTTGAACATGTGCTTCAAGGCAAATACGCCGATGGGCTTGGAATCATGCCACAAGCCATGCTGCACTGTTGTTTGACCGCCATGGCGTTCCTTATGCAAAACTACTTCTGGTGTGCTGAGCGAGGAAAGACCGTAGGAATAATCATCGCAATCGGACTGGCAATGAACATTATTCTCAACTTTTGGTGGGTACCTAGGTTCGGTCTCCACGGCGCCATGACCGCAACTTCCCTTTCGGGGGGAGCAATTCTACTGATGACACTCGTCGAAATGCACCGCTGTGGAGTTCAACTTGGACTCCGTAGCCTATGGTTCACTCTGCTGCCGGTCAGTATTCTCCTGGGTTGTGTGCCGGCTGCATTTGTCCTTTCGACAGTCATCGTGCTGATCGGTCGCACGGACTGGCTGCTGACTAGCCTAGAAAAACGCGCCGTCGATCAAGCGGTTACGCCAAAGCTCCAGCAATTCGGCCTGCCTATCCATTCTCTATGGCCATCCAGCCGTTAAAAAGGAATTAGTCGGTCCGACCCACCTGTCAATTCATTATCATGCGAGCTATCTTCATGATGACGATTGAAAGTTGCCTGCTCACGAAACTACTATGTGCAATTCGGTCAACGCACATGGAAAACTTGTTTATGCCCATACGCACTCCAAAACGACCATGATTACATCTATGTATAAGTCCCCAGTGAAAATTTGTTGCATCGGTGCTGGCTACGTTGGCGGACCGACGATGGCTATGATCGCAAAACAATGCCCAGATATTGACGTCCATGTCGTCGACCTCAATCAAGCTCGGATTGACCAATGGAACTCCGACGACCTGCCAGTGTATGAACCAGGGCTGGACGAGATCGTGCGTGAGGCACGCGGGAGAAATTTGAAATTTTCGACCCAGGTGGATGCCGCCATCAGCGATGCCAATATCATTTTCATTGCCGTCAATACGCCGACCAAATCATTCGGGATCGGAGCCGGACGGGCAGCCAACCTCGAGTTCATCGAAAAATGCGCTCGCCAGATCGCTAAATGTTCCAAGGGACACAAACTCATTGTCGAAAAATCGACACTTCCAGTCCGTACGGCCGAAGCAGTGAAACGCATCTTGAGCAGTTCCGCCAACGGTGCTACCTTCGACGTATTGAGCAACCCCGAGTTTCTTGCGGAAGGCACCGCAGTTCAAGATCTGCTGCATCCTGATCGTGTCCTTATCGGAGGTGAATCGCTTGAGGCCGTCGAACGCTTGGCTCAAGTCTACGGACGTTGGATTCCTCGCGAGCGTATCCTAACAACCAACCTTTGGAGCAGTGAGCTGTCGAAGTTAGCGGCCAACGCATTCCTGGCGCAACGCGTATCCTCCATCAACGCAATCTCTGCGCTTTGCGAAGCAACCGGCGCAGACGTTGACGAAGTCGCAAAAGCCATTGGAACCGACTCCCGAATCGGTCCGAAATTTTTGAAGGCCTCCGTTGGCTACGGTGGCTCGTGCTTCCAAAAGGACATCCTCAATTTGGTCTACCTGTGCGAACACTTTGGACTTCGTGAAGTCGCTCAATACTGGGAACAAGTCGTTGTCATGAACGACTACCAAAAGAGGCGATTTTCGGAACGCATCGTTCGAACCATGTTCAACACGGTCTCGGACAAGAAGATCGCCATTTGGGGATTTGCATTCAAGAAGGATACGAATGACACTCGCGAGTCCGCAGCCATCCACGTGTGCCGCGATTTACTAGAGGAACGAGCCAGGTTGGTCATCTACGACCCGCGTGTCCCTGAATCCCAAATCCGAAGCGAGCTAGAAATGTCTTTCGCTGACAATGTCGGCGGCCTTTCCGACAAACACAGGAAACTAATCGAAACGAACGTCACCGTGGTCGGCGACGCTTACTCAGCGGCCACCGAAGCACATGCCATCGCCGTACTGACGGAATGGGACGAATTCAATACCGTTGACTCGCTCCGCATCTTCGATGGCATGCGTCAACCAGCCTTTATCTTCGATGGCAGAAACATCCTCGATCGCGAGAAGCTCGTGAAAATGGGCTTCGAAGTGCACAGTATCGGTCGCCCTGCTAAGTAGCCGTTCGGTTTTCATGTTCAAGCAGCCATTTCTTAACGTGCAAGCCACCGCCAAAACCGGTCAAGGATCCGTTGCTACCAATGACGCGATGACAAGGCAACACGATCGGCAGCGGATTGCGTCCATTGGCCGCGCCCACCGCCCGTACGGCCTTTGGAGAATCCACACGCTTGGCCAGTTCGGCGTAACTCCACGTCTGCCCATATGGAATACTTGCAAGCATTTGCCACGTGCGCTGTTGGAACTCGGTTCCCGCTAAACTTATCTCCAGTTTGAACTCTTTGCGTTCGCCGGAGAAATACTGAAGCAGTTGCTGGCGAGCCTCGTTCGTTACGCTGCGATCCTTCTGCCACTCCATAATATTGGAAGGTTCGTGCTTGTTGCTTTCAAACAACACGTAACGCAGGCCCTTCGCATCGACCGCAATTTTCAGCATTCCAATCGGTGTCTTGAATTCATCAAACCACATTGTTTTCTCCTCAGGGCCGTTCGCCCGCTAAGTGCCAAAGATGAAGTACAGCGTATGCCCGCCACGGCCGCCACGCTTGGGATCGCGACTCGGTTTCCCGTAAGCTCAATCGATTGTCCACTCCAAGCACTCGCTGCAAAACCAAGTCGCCTGCAGGAAACGCATCTGGATGACTGAGCGCTCGCATGGCAACATAGTGCGCAGTCCAGTCGCCAATGCCAGGCAGTTTCGTAAAGCTCTCTACGAACGCATCAAGTCGTTGGCCAGCCTGAAATCCAACACGTTCCTCCAAATATCCAGTTGCCAAGGATCGAAGCGTTGCGGCTCGGGTTTTCGGCAGCCCGATATTTTCTAAGGGAGCGCCAATCAGTCGTTCGGGAGCCGGAAAAATGCGGTCTAAACCAGGAGAACCGCCAATGCGTTGTTCACCGTACACTTCCACAAGCCGATGCATAAGCGTCGTGGCAGCAGCTACGCTGACTTGTTGACCCAGTACAGCCCTGACCGCCACTTCAAACCCGTCCCAACCCCCCGGTACGCGCAGGCCAGGTCGCTTGTCAATTGCTTTTGCTAATAACGGTTCCTCACACAAGACTGCGTGAACCGCTCCTAAATCCGCGTCCAAATCGAAAAGCCGACGCACTCGACGAACGATGCTCGGAATGGACCGAGGGTCGGTCTCAGATATCTCCAGAATGAGTTCCGGTTTGTTCGGATTGGCCGAAACCCGAAGCCAGGTCGATGCGGAGGCTGGCCCCAGGACCCGTTCATAACTATCGCTATTTACTCGCTCGACGCCCGGAATCCTGCGCTTGGAAAAAAACGCAAGCATCAACGGAAAGTCCAGCGGAGGTCGATACGCCAAACGTAGTTTCAACGCGGCCGATGGCACATCTATGCGCAAGCGACGAATCGCCGTCGGAGGCATTCCACAGCCGTCCGAAAAAGCGGCATTGAAGCGACGCAAACTTTGGAAGCCTGCGGCAAACGCGATTTGCGTCACTGGTAGAGACGTCTCCGTTAGCAGTTGCTTGGCAAGCAGCAATCGACGCGTCGTATGCACCACCATGGGAGTGGCCCCAGTCTGTTCGATAAATACACGTCGCAATTGCCGCTCACTCAATCCGACCTTGTGGGCAAGCGACTCGATCGAGTTCTCGTTCAAGGCCCCATCCGCGATCAACGCCAAAGCGCGCTGAACCGCATGTTCTCCCCCTCCGTTACCGAACCCTGGTGACAGTTCCGGACGACAGCGCAAACAAGGTCGAAAGCCAGCCGTAGCCGCCGCTGCCGCGGTAGGGAAATACGTGACGTTGCTTCGCTTGGGAGTCGGTGCGGGACAAACCGGTCGGCAGTAGATTCCAGTGCTTCGGACAGCCGTAAAAAACAGCCCGTCAAAGCGTGCGTCTTTGGCTGCCCGAGCGCGATCACAAATGGTTGCCGATGGCATGTGGGTTTGAAACATACGGACATCATAGGCGATTTGCGAAAAGAAGACTCGCCGTTTTCGGACATGACTATTTGAGCAGAACATCACGCAAAGGCGCGAAGTCGCAAAGCAAGAACACATGCCGTCCCTTGCGACTTTGCGCGAAACATGCGTTGAGTGCGGTTCCGGTCGAGCATTGAGAGCGACACGAACGCCCAAATTCCTGTGCGAGGTTGACTCAACGCAAGTCAAAACGGCGGATCGTGGGTTTCGTGTCCATCGATTGGTTATCCGGCATATTGCTCAGCTTCGGGAAGACCGTTTATGTGTTCTTTTAAGGTACAGTCCAAATGCAATAAATGTGAGACCCTCCGGTCATCATATTGGCGAGCGGCCACGCACCTAAGTACAACGTGCAGAACGAAAGAAGCAGAAGGTAAGCCACCAAGAGGATTATGTTCGGAAGTGACAACCAACCCAATTGGACATGTGTTGAGTCAAGTTTGGGTTTATGCTCTTTTGGTGAGTCGTACGGATTCATTTGAGCCGCATGCGCAAAGTCGCCTTTGGTCGGATAACTTGTTTCTATACCTGATTAGGGTCAAATATCGCTTGATCGTTTCAAAACACCCCCCGTTTGTCAACCAATTATGCCTTGTTGGCAAATTTATATCCCCTGTTCACCCGGGGGTTCGCCGCGGAGCGGCGACCCCCGGCTACTTTCTGGAGATTCCTATCGGGATAAGTGGGAAATACGTCGGTGGGAAAAGCGTCGGTGGGATCGGTTTCGTGGGTCGAGGAATCACGGCACGGTGTGCCGTGCTACACTGAATTTGCTTACGCTTGATACATCAGAGGAGCATTTTGCTGCTGATGGATTTGGTTGCATTGCTCCGGGGAAATGCGAAGGGCTTTGGCCAATTGGCGAAGGTAGTCGGCTTCCTCCCGTGTATCTAACTTAATAGCCGTGAGCGAAATTGCGTAGGCTTTTTGCTCCATCCCGACCGGCAGGGACTGAGCATACTCATCCACATTGAGTGGCCGAGCAAATTCGGCTCGCAGGAATTGTATTGTTTCGGGGCTTGTGTCACCAACTTGCCCGAGGATGTTTTTTTGTTCCTCGTCCGAGATTTCGCCGTCCACCTTGGCCGAATTGATCATGGCTCGAATGAGCATGACGGCTTGGTCATTTTGTGAAAGCGGTGCAGGCTTGGGAACGCTTAGGTTGATTTTGGGTTCTTGACGTTGTCGTTGACCAAAAATATCGGTTGGCAGCTGCGAGCTTGGGGACTGTTGCGTGGCCCGAGGCATTTCTCGCGATTGAGATTGGGGTTGGCGCGATGGTGTTGGACTAGGAACATGTTGGGCACTCGCAGATCCTCGACCGACACCGAGCATGTCCTCCAGTTGCTCGGGACTCATAGGTGAGTCGGAACTACGTTGTCCGCGGGGATTGCCTTGAGGAGGCGACGCCGGTGCGGCGTGTCCCCCAAGTATTTCCGATAGAATGTCGGCCGCGCCACCGCCCCCTTTGCTCCCTGACCGGCCTCCACCTAGCAAACTTCCCAGGATGTCAATTGCGTTCATGAAAAGGTTCTCCAGAAAATTGAGTCGAAGTCAAACCATCGATCTTACCCAATTTCGATGCAATGCAAATGTGGCGGCCCTCATGAATTCTTGATTTTGAGAGCTGGAACTCTTGGGCTTCGAAATGCGGATTGGAGTACAATGCGTCCCTGGCGGGATTGCCCTGGCATCTCCAGATTCAATGAAACTCATTCACCAGCACTGAATGGCAGAGCCGAACGATGAAATGTCAACAATTTTTTTGCTTATCCTTATCGGTTGCGTTCGTTGCGATCTTTTCGTTCGGACTAGGCTTTTCTCAATTGACATTGGGTCAAGAGAAAGCAGAGAACCGGACGGTTGGGCCGAAACGAATCCAAAAACCCAAGGTGGACCGGGATGTTTTGGAAAAGAAAGTAGCCAAGCTTTCATCGGATCTGGATTCACCAAAGCAAGCCATCCGAGATCAAGCCGAAGCGGAGCTGGTTGCACTCGGTCCTGCTGTTATTGAGTTCTTGCCCCCGATTGGAGCCGACGCATCGGCGGAATGGAAAATGCGAATCGATCGCCTTCGCGATACGCTTGAAAAACTGGAAATGCAAGAATTCACCATGCCCTCAACCGTTACGATGAGCGGGAGCATGACTGGGCGGCAAGCGTTAACCAAAATTGCAGAAGAGACTGGCAACACCATCAATCTGGGTGACGCCCCTAATTTGGACCGAGAAGTCGTAACGGACTTTGATGCGACTCCGTTTTGGGAAGCGTTTGATGAAGTGGTCGACCAGTTGGAACTGACCGTGTCTGGCGGCGACGGCGAGAACATTCAGCTTGTCCCGCGCGCAGCCAATGCCCCGCTTCGGATTGCAGCAGCGGGATATTCGGGAGTCTTTCGGATGGAGCCGTTGACCATACAAAAGACCTACCAGTTGCAGGATCCTGCCCAGAGCACGTTGCAGATTCAGGTGCTGTTGTCTTGGGAGCCTCGACTGGCACCAGTCTTTGTGAAATTTCCGATGGAAGCCATGGAACTGATTTGCGATGACGGGCAAGTGTTGCAATCCAAAATGAATGCTCCGGAAACGGAATTTGTGCCGGCTGGTGGTTCTCAATTGCAGGTCGCGTTGAATTTCGTTTTGCCCGAACGAAAGGCTAAAAAGATCCTTCGATGGAACGGTAAAGTCTTCGTGTCGATACCCGGTAAGCCAGCCACGCTCGAATTCGACGAATTGATGAAGGAAGGGAAGAAGACCGCAACGGTCGGTAACCTCAAAGTAGTCTTAGAGAAAGCTCGAAAGAATCGCGATATCTATGAGGTGTTGGTGGGGATTTCACTCAATTCAACAGACCAGACGGCCGAAGCGTTTCGAGGTTGGACAAATACGCATGAAGCGTTTTTGATGAATAAAGACCACAAACGTCTCGAACATGTGGGTTGGTCGACTACCCGCATGAATGATAAAGAGATTGGTTTGTCGTATTTGTTCGACGTTGAAAAGGGACTGGAAGGGTGCAAGTTTATGTATCGGGCTCCAGGTAGCGTTGTTGATCAAACGGCTGAATTCGCATTAGAAGATGTGCCGCTTCCGTGATGCCACTGGAATGGGATCCCGAGGTAGAAGCCCCAGCTACGATCGCAATTATTGGTGCTGGTCCAGTTGGGCTTGAGGCAGCGATCTATGCAAGATTTCTTGGCTACTTCGTCTCGATCTTTGAACAGCGACGTGTGGCACATCGTATGCTGGATTGGCACGATCGACCGCTGGACGTAAAGGTCAAAGAGTGTACGACTTCCATGGGTCATGCGGCCATCGCGGCACAGAACCCAGAGTATGTTCGGAGAGGGCCAGACGAAGTGTTTACAGGTCGTACGTACGCAGAAGAGTACTTGCTGCCCCTTGCAAAGACCGACTTGCTTTTCGACGATATTCATTTTTTAAGCCCGGTGGTGGACGTTTCACGCTATCGCACGTCTATTACCGACGAAATCGATCCGCAGGAGAGGTGCAACGATGAGTTCCGGATCTTGGTCGACGGTCGCCACCGAGGGGCATGGGTCTCGCGAGCAGACGTTGTGCTCGATTGTCGCGGTGCGACTCAAAGGTTATCCGGCATTGGTCCAGGTGGGGGCCTCGCGATCGGCGAAAGTGCGATTCGAGATTCCTTTCTGAACCATGCACCGCTGGATCGCAAATTCGAAGCGAAATCGGTTGTTGGCAAACATGTTTGCCTTTTGGGCCAGTCCATGCGTGCTGCGCAGTTTGCGTTGGAGTATTTGACGCGGTTCGGCAACGAGGCCAACGGTCGTTTGACGTGGATACTTCGCCCGGACAGACTCCAAGACAGCCACGTAGTTACCAATGCTTTGGATGCAATTCGGAATGAGCCATCTTGCAAGTTGGTGACTATCGAATCGCTTGGCGTAGAGCAGATTCATCGCAACGAAGCTGGCTCCTATTTGTTGAAATTCCTGAAGGACGACGACTCAACGGTTGAGATGCAATGCGACGCAGTGGTGGCATTAACCCATGGCCGCGAAGGCAGTCTTTCTAGTGAGCTGTTCGACGGCAGGTCGGCAGAGTTGGAAGGTTGCCCAGGCTTTGTCACGAGCGAGCCTGGTTTATATCGGTTGCGAGGCGGGAATATCGAAGAGGGGGCTGGGGTTGGATTGTCCGACACGTTTCGAAGCATTCGAGAGTTGTTTGCGATGTTGGCAGGCAGGCAAGACCTGGATCTCTACGATATTATCTCGAGACAACAAAACGCGACCGACATTCCCTAGTTGGCCGCACGTACAACCTCGTTGGTCGCACGGGCAACGCGCATGCTCCATTGGATATAAAAGATGAAATTTGAGGCGGTGATTTTTGATCTTGACGGCACATTGCTCGACTCGCTGGAGGACATCGCCGCAGCGGCCAATCGCGTTCTTGCGGAATTGGACAAACCAACGTATCCGGTTTCGGCTTACAAGGAACTCGTTGGGGATGGTTTGGCGATGCTTTTTCAGCGAGCTCTGCCGGAATGCGAGAGTCAGCCTGAGCTGAAAGTGGAATGCATGCGACGCTTTGAGGCCGCTTATTCTGGTTGTTGGAATAATCAGTCAAAGCCCTACGACGGGATCGAGGAGCTTTTGAAAATACTCAACCAGAACGCCGTGAGTTTGTCGGTTCTGTCGAATAAAGCGGACGCATTCACCAAGCGTTGCGTTCAACACTTCTTTGGAAATGTTCGATTTCAGCATGTGTTAGGTCAAACGGAACGATTTCCTCGCAAACCTGATCCGGCGAGTGCAAAGTGGTTAACGGAACAATTGGCCGTCGATATCGATCGTATCGCTTACGTCGGTGATACGAACACGGACATGAAAACTGCATTGGGGAGTGGAATATATGCGATTGGAGTCACATGGGGATTTCGTCCCGAGAGCGAACTGCTAGCAGCGGGTGCAATGCACATCTGCAGAGACGTCAGTCAATTGGCTGATTGTTTGCTTGGCTCGGGACGAAAAACCTAGTTTTTTCGTTCTCATGATGGACCAAGTTCAGGTGCGCAGGAAGCCATGAAACCAGCCAATCCAAGTGTTCGAACCTCCGATCAATCCAAACAGGAAGAGATTGAGGTCATTAAGCGTCGGATGCACCAGCGACTGGTCGACAAGATCGACTTGTCTAGGGTGGGCGACCTAAAGGGAGAATCGTTTCGGCGGGAAATCCGTTTGGTTGTCGAGCACTTGTGCGATAGCGAAAACACGTTTTTGAATCGATCGGAGCGGGACAAAATCGTCGACGAAGTGCTCGACGAAACGCTGGGACTTGGGCCACTTGAGTTCTTGCTAAAGGACCCCTCGATCAGCGATATTTTGATCAATGGCCCTAAGAACATATTTGTCGAACGCCGTGGGCAGTTGGAAAAGACCGATGTTGAGTTTCGCGACAATGCTCACTTGATGCAAATCATCGATCGAATTGTATCCAAGGTAGGTCGGCGGGTCGATGAAACATGTCCCATGGTGGACGCGAGGTTGGAGGATGGCTCGCGAGTGAACGCGATCATTCCGCCTCTGGCATTGGATGGAGCGTGCGTTTCGATACGTCGATTTGGCTCCAACCCGGTCAAGTTGGAGGGATTGCTCAATTTCAAAGCGTTTACGCCCGAGATGGTGATGCTGCTCGAGGGCTGTATCAAGGCTCGGTTGAACATTGTCATTAGTGGCGGTACCGGCTCGGGAAAGACGACGCTTCTCAATACGCTGAGCAGTTTCATTCAGAACGATCAGCGGGTGGTAACGATCGAGGATGCGGCCGAGCTCCAACTCCAACAGGAACACGTCGTCCGACTTGAGACCCGGCCAGCGAACATCGAGGGGACCGGCGCGATCACAGCCACCGACCTGGTCCGAAACGCACTTCGAATGCGTCCGGAACGGATCATCATCGGTGAGTGTCGAGGCGGAGAGACGCTGGACATGTTGCAAGCCATGAATACGGGCCACGATGGTTCGATGACGACCGTACACTCCAATTCACCGCGAGATGCGATCGCGAGACTTGAGACGCTGGTCATGATGGCCGGTTATGACCTGCCAATCAAAGCCATTCGACAGCAAGTTGCGGGGGCGGTCGACGTGATTATCCAGGCCAATCGATTGCAGGGTGGACCACGCCGCGTCATGAATATCACGGAAGTTCAAGGGATGGAGCAAGATACGGTGGTATTGCAAGACATCTACCGCTTCGTCCAAGAAGGGGTCGACGAAAACGGCAAAGCACACGGTTACTTCGAGGCAACCGGTGTTCGGCCTTCGTTCATGCCTCGTTTAGAGTCTGCTGGCATTCGATTGCCAGCAAGTGCATTCCGCCAACGGATCATGATGAGGGCTTAGCATTATGATGGTTTTGATAATTGCCGCCTCGGTCGGAATTTGCGTTGCCGCGATCATTGGTGCCGTTGCAGTAATGGTCCGCGGCGATGAAACGTCCATTGCCGAGGATCGCTTGTCCTCGTTGACAAAGAAAACTCGAAAGGACCGCCAAAATGGCGACGATGAGTCGCTCAAGTTGCGCAGTCCGATGGAGGGGACATCGAATTTCCTTGAGCAGTGGATGACTCGGCAGTTCAACATGAAGGTCATGTTGGAGCAAGCTGGGATGAAAATTCCCCTAGCCAAATTCGCGTTGTTGTGCATGGGGATGGCAGGGGTTGGGACGCTCGGCTGTCTGTTTGCTCCGATCCCATGGTTCATCGCTCCAATTGCTGGACTGATTCTCTTTTTCCTCCCCTTTTTCTGGGTGAAAATGATGAAGAAGAGGCGAATCAATAAATTCAATATGCAACTGCCGGAAGCGCTGGAGATGTTGAGTCGATCGTTGCGGGCTGGGCATTCTTTGGGTGCCGGCTTTGGATTGATCGCAGATGAGATGCCAGATCCACTGGCACGCGAATTTGGGCGTTGCTTTGAGGAACAAAACTTTGGCGTTTCCCTGGAACAATCGCTGGAATCGATGACGCTTAGGATACCCAACTTGGATCTGCGGTTTTTTGCGACCGCAGTCATCCTGCAACGTCAAACCGGTGGCGACTTGGCGGAAATTTTGGACAAGATTGGAAATCTCGTTCGAGCGCGATATAGGTTAGCAGGCCAAATTCAAGCGTTGACGGGTGAAGGCAGGCTTTCCGGAATAGTACTCTTGGCTTTGCCACCGGGATTGTTCACAGCGATGCTCTTCCTAAACAAAGAATACGTCATGAAGTTATTTACCGACCCGATGGGACAGTGGCTCTTGGGTGGTGCGATCGTGATGCAGTTCTTGGGCGCTCTGGTGATCCGAAAAATCATCGATATCAAAGTTTGAGAAGAGTAGTCAGTTTTCAGTTTTCAGTTTTCAGCAGTAAGAGACTGACGAACACTTTTTTACCGCTTTTGCATACTCCAATACTCCAATACTCCAGTTCTTCAATACTCCTTAAGCCTTACTCCTTACTCCTTAAGCCTTAAGCCTTACTTTCCCGCAGGAACGAAAATCGTGTTGATCTTGGCTGCCGTAGACCTCAGACTCATCGTTGCCGTGACCGTGTTTTTGGCGGTGGTATCCTTTGTTTGGTTTGCGATGGATGTTTTTAATCGCGACGACAAGGCGGCGGCCGAAAATCGATTGGACATGATGAATGTTTCCATGCGGAAGGGAACGGAGTCCAAAGAGTCTAAAACGGACATGCTGGCAAGGGTCTTTGAACAAGCTTCGCCTTCGGTAGCAAAACACTTGCAGCCCAAGACCGAAGCGGAAGTGGGAAAGTTGAAATCAAGGCTTGCGGAAGCCGGATTTCGTTCCGAAGGGGCGAGCGGCGTATTTCTCTCGATCAAAGTCTTTGCTGCGTTGGGTGGCGTTTTTCTTGCTGGTGGGATTACGACATTTACCCACGGGCTGGGGTCCACAGTATTGCTAAGAGCCGTACTGGGAGGAGGCATCGCATTTTTCCTTCCCGAGTTGGTTCTTGATTTTATGCGGTCGAGTCGAAAGAAGCAGATTACGCTTGGGCTGCCGGATGCTTTGGACTTGCTGGTGGTCAGCGTAGAAGCAGGTCTGGGCTTGGATCAAGGTATTAAGAAAGTTTCCGATGAGATGCGAGCTTCGTATCGAGTGCTCTCGGATGAATTGCAATTGAGTACGTTGCATCTGCAAATGGGGCGTGCTCGGGCCTCGGTGCTACAAGACCTGGGTTATCGAACGGGGGTCGAGGATCTCCGAACGCTCGCTTCGCTGTTGATACAAGCGGACAAATTCGGATCTGGAGTCGCCCAAGCGTTGCGAGTTCAGAGCGAGTCGATGCGGATCAAGCGTCAGCAGATCGCGGAAGAAAAGGCGGCGAAGACGGCGGTGAAACTGATTTTCCCGTTGGTCCTTTTTATATTTCCAGGCGTCTTCGTGGTGCTGGTGGGACCTGCTGCGATCCAAATGGCCCGCGAGATGTTCCCCGCCATGCAGGGCAAGTAGTTTCAAGCGGTAGGATTCTGGAAAATAGGCGATCGGCAGCCAGTAGATCACCATGCCAGGCCACCGTGTGGCACGCCCAAAGCGATTAGCGATTAGCGTGAGAAGTGTGCCAAATGACTCTAGCTAGCGATTCATCACGCCCTTCGTACCTCAGAGCGTGCCACCCGTACTTCAGAGCGTGCCGCCCGTGCCTGAGTGCGTGCCAGCCGTGCCTCAGAGCGTGCCACCCAGTTTAAAGGTAGATTTCAAACTGCCCCTCGCCTTGGGGCAACGTTTCTCGGTGATTGACCGGGAAGCAACCACAGTTTAGTATCGTGGTGCACCCAGACAAGCCTCTCGGTTTCCATTTCCATTCCATTTTCCATTATTGGGGAATTCTCTCATGCCATTTGCAAAGTTGCGTAACCTTTCCGGGTTGCTTATCGCAATAGGTAGTTTTGGTACTGTTCCATTATCGGCCTATGCGGAGACTGCTCTCAACTCGTTGAACCGGCCTGAGACGCTGAGCGGCTGGAAACTGCTATTCGACGGCAAATCGACCGACGGTTGGCGCAACTACAAAAAGGAAGGGATCTCCGAAGGCTGGAAAGTCTCCGACGGCGTTTTGACCAGGGAAGGCAAGGGGGCGGGCGACATCGTTACGAAAAACAAGTACAAGTACTTTGAACTGATGTTGGAGTATAAGATCTCGGAAGGTGGAAACAGTGGATTGATGTTTCACGTCACGGAGGACAATCCCAATCCTTGGAACAGCGGACCTGAAGTCCAGATTCAAGACAACGTCGCTGGTCATGATCCAGAGAAGTCAGGTTGGCTCTATCAGTTGGTCAAGCCATCGGCACCGAGTTGGGTCAAAGAGACAGGCACGATTGACTCCACTCGTCCTGCCGGAGAGTGGAATCAGCTCTATCTTCGCATCGATCCAAATCAATGCGAGGTTTCCATGAACGGTGCGCTCTACTACCGATTCAAGTTAGGGGACCAAAAATGGAAAGACCTAGTTGAAAAAAGCAAGTTCGCTAAGTTCCCAGGATTTGGTGCGGCGGGGGAAGGTCACATCTGTTTGCAGGACCATGGAAACTTGGTCTCGTTTAGGAACATCAAGGTGCGAGAGCTACCGCAAGATCGCCCGGTCGCGCAGCCCGTGGATGGCGTGCTGGCCACTAAAAGTACCCTCGCATTCCCCAAGCTAAAATGGCAAGGCTGGGATGTGATGGACGAGGATGGCAATCCGAACAAGCCGCTGCGAGTCTTGGAACTTTCCTATGCCAAGGGGGACTCCAACCGCTTGTTTGCAATCGATCAAAGAGGTTGGGTTTTTACCTTTGAAAACAAGCCCGACGTCCAACAGTCCAATTTGATCCTTGATATCTCCAAGAAGGTGAATCGCTGGTGGGATCCAGGCGCAAATGAACAAGGATTGTTGGGCATGGCATTGCATCCTAAGTTTAAGGACAACGGCGAACTATTTGTTTACTACACCAAACGCGAGAACAATCACTCCATCATTTCTCGCTTTCGCATGGCCAAAGACAATTCGAACAAGGTTGATCCGGACTCGGAAGAAATCCTGTTGGATGTCGACCAGCCATACCAAAACCACAATGGTGGATCCATTGAATTTGGTCCAGATGGCTTTTTGTACGCTGGCTTTGGCGACGGTGGCCTTCGGAACGACCCGAATGCAACAGGTCAAAATCGTGGCCAACTGCTTGGATCCATCATTCGCATCGATGTCGATTCCAAGTCAAACGGGTTGGCTTATGGCATTCCAGCAGACAACCCTTGGGTTGGCGTCCAAGGAGCACGGCCCGAGATCTACGCCCATGGCCTTCGCAATCCTTGGCGAATTGCTTTCGATAAGAAGACGGGACGCTTGTGGTGTGGTGATGTCGGGCAAGAATTGTTCGAAGAGATCAATGTCATCACTAAGGGCGGAAACTACGGTTGGAGCAATCGCGAAGGGACGCACCCTTTTGGTAACCGACCCGCGGTCGAAGGTGTTTCGGCACCAATCGATCCTGTTTGGGAATATGACCATACCGCGGGCAAGTCGATCACCGGCGGTCGGGTTTATAACTCCGACCGTGTTCCTCAGTTAAAGGGCAAGTACATTTACGCCGATTATGTTACCGGCAGTATTTGGGCGCTGACTTACGACCCGTCGTCAGGAAAAGCCACTCGCAATGAGCTAGTCATTGATAAGGGGGTTCCTGTGGTCGCGTTTGGTGAAGACCAAAACGGTGAAATATATTACATGCGAGACAGTTCGCGTGGTGAATTCATTTATCGTTTTGAAAAGAACGAATAGTTAGTGAACCGATTAGCCGACCTCGCAACCCCAAGCTGGAGACTTTTTGTCCTCTCGGTTTGGGCTACTTGGTGGGGGGGCATTTTCTTTGGTTGTTTGCCGTTGAATGGATCCAAGGCATGGTGATATCGGCACTGCTTTTCCGGTCCGTCACGCAATGTGCTCCACGTCAAGGAGCTCCACTTCAAGCAATTGGAAAAAAACCCAAGTAAGAACTGCGGTGGCGGATGCGTCTCAAATGGCTTTGCTGGAGAGGCGCGGCTTTGCTGGCGGTGCATGCAAAATCGAACAGCGATATAGAAACCCGCAAAGCAATTTGCAACATGGAACAGACCTCGTTGTTTTTTTATTGCGTTTTCCAATCGTAATGGTTTGGAACACTATTTGCAGGACACCGAACGGCACTACATACTTTCGCGATAAGCAATTCGCAGTAAGAGGATTGGTATTAAATGATCCAGGCGCTCGATTCGATGAAGACCATAGCGAGGCTTTTTGCCCTCGCAATTGCGATTTGCCCCATTTCCAGTTCTTTGGCGGCGGACTCAAGTCCCTTGCAAGCGATTTCCGCCGATCTTACGGTGGTACCGCAAAATCTACTCAAACTTGTCCACACGCCAGAGGTTCAGAAGGAACTGCAACTGGAAGGAGACTCGCTTACGTCCTTTTTGGAGGAACTAGCGAAGATCGATGGGCCATGGTGGCGAGCTCGCATTAAACCGGAAGCCGAGCAACGCAAGATCATCGCCAATCAAGAACAGTTGCTCATTCCATTGTTGGTTAAGTATGTTTCATCCGAAAAACTAGAGCGGCTTAAGCAAATCGAACTCCAGTCGCAAGGAACACGGATTTTTGCTAGACCAGATGTCAGCAAGTCAGTGGGGCTTACCAAGACGCAAACGACGCGACTCAATGAATTATACTCTACGACAGATCGGGTAGCTAAAAAACTTCAAGGGTCAAAAGCCCAAGACAAGAAACTCATGGAAGAGGCACAGTCAGCCAAGGAGGCAGAAGCCAAAGGCATTACCGAGACTTTGACGCAGCCTCAAAAAGTTGCCTTCAGCAAGTTGATGGGCACTCCGTTTGATACGATGAAGCTGACGCGGATTTATCCACTCGCTCCAGAGCTTATCGAAAGTGGCCATTGGGCTGGCGGTTCGGCGACCAAACTCGCCGAGAATCGGGGCAAGGTGGTTTTGCTTCATTTTTACGCGTTCCAATGTTCCAACTGCATTGCCAATTTTGGTCATTACAATCGCTGGCACGAGCAGTTGACCAATCGCGGAGTGAGCGTCATCGGAATTCAGACGCCCGAGACATCGTCAGAACGCGATGTGAAGCAAGTCCAAAACGCGGCCAAGGATAGAGGCTTCAAGTTTCCGGTGCTTATCGATGTCAAGAGCAGCAACTGGGACGCTTGGTCCAACACCATGTGGCCCACCGTTTACGTCATCGACAAGAAGGGCTACATACGATTTTGGTGGCAAGGCGAACTCAACTGGGAGGGCGCCACCGTGGACAAAACGATCGAGAAATTAGTCGACGAGTTGCTAAAAGAGGACTAAGGCCAAGTGCATTTTCAAATCTACTTGCAAATTGGATGGCACGCGTGATTCGCCTCGCGTGCAACGCTTCGCTTTGGGCGTGCAACACTTCGCGTGTGGCATGTCCATGAGGTTACGAAGGGCGTGGGAGTCACTAGAAACATTTGCCTCACTTCCCACGTCCATGTATCGCTTTGGGCGTGCCACTCATTCCACGTGTGCCTCGGGTCTAAAAGTCGTCGTTTGGCTTGGTGCGTCTAATTTTGCGGCTGTTCGCCAACGATTATACCAAAGGCTCGTGGTGTGCCTTCGCCCCCGGAACGCCATAAGATACCGTTGATGAATGCTGCGTGATCAAAAACGCTACCTGGAGAGTCAATCCAGTGTAGCAATCCGGATGCTCGACCATGAAGAACGGCTTACACCGTTCGGAATAGCTTAGTTTTCTCCGTCTTTTTTGAACTTGGATTTATTTCTCAGCTTGCCAAGTGATTGGAACGTCGATTGCGTTCAGTTTGACCTTTGGATCGACTGCTTTCGTTTCCATGGGACCACGGCATGTTTTATTTACCTAGAATTCGATTTGGCTTACGAGCGCTTATGTGCTTAATGATCGCATGCGCATTTGTAATGCTTGGCTGGTTGCAGTACTGCAATTACTATCGCACACATGTCTACATTCAAGTCGTCGATCCAGTTTCCGGAAAGGCACTTAGTCGATTTGAATACCGAGTTCGGATCATCACAAGTGAATCCAAACCAGACGACTGGTACTCGGGTGACCTGTCGGATATTTCCGATTGGACCAATTATCTCGGAGCTGGTCCGCTTGTACTGACAATCCCGCAATGCTGTCGACTCGCGGTAAGAGTAAGGTCTTTGGATTTGGACGGCGGATACGAGGAGACTCATCACGAAGAGCTTTTCCTCCCAGAGCTATCGCATACATTGACGATTCGGATGCAACAAGGAATGGAGGTGGAAGGGATTATGTTCGATGCTGAGAAAAAAACGCCAATTCAAGGTGCTGCCATTTCAAGCGGAGATTTTCAGGACGAGTTTGCAGTTCGAACCGATTCCGAAGGTCGATTCCTTTTGCGAAACGTTCGACCTGGCCAGGACATTTTGGCAGTCCATCGCGAGTACCAAATCGGTGTTGTCTCAACGCATGGTCTCCATCTTGGGGAAGCAAGCCGAAGAGGACCCTTTTTTGCTTTTGGGAACGGAGGTTTTTGGCGGCATAGATGCAGGACTCACCTTTGACATACCCGGAAGCGATCAGCAGGTGAATGTGAACGTCGAAGTCGACTCCCGAAGCGGACCAAAACAGGTTTTCCTCAGACCTAGGGAACTGGTCATCGACTATGCAGTCGGTACGGTTGGTATGAAGAACATAAATGATCTCCATAAACGAGCGAACGTCCTAAAAGTAATGCAGCAGTTTGAAATGGACCCTTTTGGCGATTACGAGCGAGCGACGACTGCTAAAGCAGGCCTTTCGGAGCTATCTACCAGTTGGAATAATGGCGATCATCGTACGAACATGTTCTTCATTCGCAAGGGGGAACTTCTTTCGAAAGTCACGACCTTTGAATTGGTGGAAACGCTAAGCGTTGTCCTGCCAGAACTCAATCCAGACACTTGCATTATCCAAAATCCACAGTTGGGCTGGGCCAAGATATACGCACCCGAGATAACAAGCGACCAAATTACAATGTCGGATGTGCGATTTGAGTCGGGGGTCAATGTCAATGTGGAATGCTCTCTCGATGGCCTGTCAATCTTTCCAAAGGAACTGAGGCTGAGCCATTCCGAGGGTGCCGTCATTAGCACGGAATTCAAATCGTATCATTCGAAAGAGTCATTTGAATTCCCTCACACCTACCCCGGCCGTTGGGCTGCTGAGCTTGTTGGAATTGACCCATACCTGGGAGAACTCATTCTTGGTCGCAGCGAGTTTCTTGTCGATAGTTCCAACGCTATCGCGATCAAGCTTGGATCATTTGGAATCTACCATGACCTCCATCGAGACAATGTTCGTGCAACAATAATTGCGATAGATGCTGACAAATGAATTCGGCCATTAGAAAAAGACGCGTGGCCCGTCTGACCCAACGCCGTGAAGGATTTTTTCGAGTCTGATTGTCCGGCTCGGGCTTGCCCGACCGGACACCGTTTTGGTGTCCTACGAACGCGGATCGAAACGATAACACATCCACCCAATTTAGCTTAGACCGCCTTTGGCGGACTCAGCTATAGGGGGCGGGAGATAGGAAAATTGCTCACATTTAGTACACCAAAATAGGGTTGCGGGGGGACGAGCCCCCTCGTAACCCAACGATTTCGTTGCATAAAATCCGTCATGGCGTTGCGCCTGCCCCCCTTCTTGTCAACTCACTTCTTGTCAATGGTACGCAAGGCACGTTTTACGATGTATTGAGTATCGAGAGAAGCCGATTTTTTTAACCAACTCGTTGCCGTGGCTTGAACCCATTCCCGTCGTGATTTGCTAGCGTCATTGAGCCAGTTGCCGACCGAATTCTTAACGTACTTCGAATCGTCGGCAAGCAAGGGTTCGAGAATGGGCAAACCCAATTCGGGTTGTTCCTTAAGCATTGGGATATGCGAACACCACACTCCACAGGGGCGAGTGATTTCGGACGCGTACCTGCGAAGACGTTCATTGCGACTGCCGGTCCAGGGTACTAAGCATTGGATCGCGGAAACCGGATCGCGAACGACTTCCGCTCTCAAGGCCAACCAAGCGATCTCTCGCACTCCAGAATGTGCGTCATCCGCAAACAGCTTGATCCAAGCAAGTTTGCGTGCAAACGTAATGTCATTTTTCGAACCGACGACAATGGAAGTCCATTCGCGAACGATATCGCTTTCGTGATTAGAAAGCAAACGCCAGGCATCGTCCCCGATCTTGATTCGCTCGGAAAGCCAACGGCCGATTGCAAACGATTGCTTGAGCGCCGACTGGTTCAGAAGATGAGGCGTCCAACAGAAACTGGCACGGTTGTTGTCATCGAGCCCAATTTGTTTGCAAATGATGGTCAGGAGTTTTTGGCGGTCACAAGCCAACCACTCCGGAAGATTTTTGGTGGGCACGAGCCCTTCGGACAGTGCCCGCATTACGGGTTCAGGAATTTCAATCATCCGCCGAGCGGGCTTTCGATTTCGGACGGCGTCAAGATTCACTTATTGAATCCTCACGGCTTCCGTTGGGGTTGTTTTTGGAGGTGAAGCGTCCGCTTCCGTCATGATCGTTATGGAGCCGTTGGAGGTCACTAGTTCTAGCGAAGCTTTTGGCGATGTACCGTTGGCATTGCCGAACAAGACACCTGACAGGTGGCGTTTCGATTTTTTTGCGACGTCGAAATCTGCCTCGTTGAATTTGATGGACCCGTTCGATGTGCTTGCCTCCAATTGGGTTGGACTTCTTTCCGACAGATTTACGGAAATTGCACCATTGCTCGTTTCCAACTTGCATTTTCCTTCCAACACGCAATCGAACAATCGGACGGTTCCGTTGCTCGAACTGGCTTGGACATTTCCTGCCGAATTTTCAATCGTGATTTTTCCGTTGCTGGTCGTGAGTTGCAAAGAGCCAGCGGCCTCTTTGACTTCGATTTTTCCGTTGGAGGTTTTGATGGTAACCGAACCTCGGCTTTGGCTGGTCAAAACACTGCCATTCGAGGTAGTTAGATGCAATGGCCAGTTGGCGGGGACCTTCAATTCCAGGCTGACTGAGTCTGACCAGCTTGAGAGTTGGTTTCGTTTCTTGCATTCAATGTTGATGGCGCTGGCTGTTGTGTCGATTTCTGGCACAAGGGATTCCAACGCCGTCTCTGCCTCCTCTTGGGTGTTGCCGTATGCCTTGGCGTGGGCGACTAAGGTAATCTCTAATTCCTCGGAGGGTGTAACGTTGATACTGCCGTTGAATGTTTGTACATTTACATCGACTTGCGAATTGATTGGTATGACTTTTTCGAAGTCGCGAGTGGCAGAAAACTGAGGTGCATTACACCCAGCAAAAAGTGCGGCGTTGACCAACACAATTGCGAGCGATGGGAATAGTGATTTCATTTTTTGACGGATTTTGCAAGGATGAAAGGCTGGTTTTGAAGGAGTGAACCCACACTGCAGTAGTGTTCGACGGTTGGATTTAATTCTTGGAAAAATCTTTTTCCGCAATGCCCCTTGCTTTCCGGCGGAAAAAACAGCTTTAGGACCTGCTGTTCGCTTAGAGCCAATACCGTTCAATGAAGCCCAATTTCGCAAAGATTTCGTTTAACCGTTAGCCGTAGGCGTACGTTAATGGTATCGAGTACGCCTTCGGCTGACTGTTAAACACTGTTAAACAAATAATTGAACGGAATTGCGTTTAAAGCCATCGAATCGAGTTGGCTTCGTCGAAACTGGTGATTCCATTCTGAACTTTTTTCAAAGCCTCTGACGTCAAGCTGGCGATGCCTTGCGACCGGATCAGGCTACGAATCTCCGCTTCGGTATTGTTACTTGCAATGGCTTGCGTAAGTTCCGAATTGATGCATACGCATTCAAAGACGCCACACCTTCCTTTGAAGCCAGTGCCTCTGCAAGCATCGCAGCCAACGGGTTCGTAGATTTCATTTGGCGGGACTAGACCGTTCTCAGCAAATGCTTCCTTCTGTTTTTCCTTCAGTTCACCGGCCTTCCGGCATTCGGCGCATAGTCTTCGCACCAGTCGTTGGTTAACGACACCAATCAAATTGCCCGAAAGGGAATGATTCGTAACACCCAAATCGCGAAGCGCCGTCAAAGTGGAAGCCACGTCGCGCGTATGCAATGAACTGAACACAAATCTTCCGGAACTGGCAGCGCGCAGTGCGATCCCCGCATTTTCGGGATCTCGGATCTCACCTACAAAGATGATGTCGGGATCCATTCGTAGAAGTGTTCTCAGTCCGCTGGTCATCGTCACTCCATGGCGATCATCGACGTTTATCTGTCGTACAAATGGTACGTCGAACTCCACCGGATCTTCAATCGATAAAATATTGCGGTCTTTGCTCCCATAGAATTGGAGCATCGTGTAGACCGTCGTGGTTTTGCCGGAACCGGTGGGTCCCGTGACCAGTACCAACCCTTCACTTCCGCTAAGAATATTTTGGATGGTGCTTAGTCCGACTTCACTGAATCCAAGTTCCTCGAGCGGCAGGAATACGTTGCCTTTCGAAAACAATCTCAAAGACATGGCTTCTCCGCCAGCTACGGGCGTGGCCGTAAGTCGAGATTCGATGTCCCGCATCGCGGGTGGAAGCTGCAACCGACCTTCGCGCGGACGAAACGGCTCTGCATGATCGATTCTAGCCAGCGTCAGATATTGGTTCATCAAATGCTCGGCAACACTTCGATCTAAAGAACAATAGGGAATTACGTTTCCATCGATACGAAATCGCACTTGATATTGCTCGTCGTCCAGTGGGTCAAGATGCACATCGGTCGCACGAAGGCTGATTGCCCGGGCGATCAAGTCCAACGCAGGAGAATCCGACGATTTGAGGCTTTGATACTTTCCGTCGGCATCATCTGGAACGGAATCATTTTGGTTCATGTCTGCTTTGACCAATACAACTGGACAAGGGGCATTTTTCAACACGCGTTGAGCGACGCTTCCGAGGGCTAACCGAAGAACTCCAGATCGACCTCGCGATCCCATGACAATCATGTCCGCCTGGCACTTCTTGGCATATTGCAACAACTCTGTGTGGACGACGCCACTAAGCGCTTCGCGATGGACTTTGTTTTGCAGCTCAAAGGCCGGCGGTACTGCCGCCAGCAATCGATCCAACGCATGACGCTGAAAATCCACATCCGGCGATCCTTCCCGTACATGAACAAGATGCAACTCAGCCTTCAGTTGCTGCCCAAGCTGGCAGGCTTTTTCAAGTGCCAGACTACTGCTTGGGCTAAAATCAAAGGGGACCAGAATCGTTTTGATGGTCATCCACTGGATTCCTTAGTGTAGGTGCGTTTGGCTCCGAGGACTCGCACATGCAAAATCATGGATGGGAGTTCAAGTCTAGGAGTCTAGAGTATCGCTATCTAGTGCAAGTCGTGTTCCAAGAAGTCCAACCGTGCCGGTCTCAAGGCTACCTTCGATATATTGGCATGGCAGAGCGTTCCAACTCTTCCTCCGCGAATGGGATAGGGATGACTCGATTGGGAGCGGCTGCAATGCGAAGGACATCGCGACAATGAGTGTGACAGCTCACGCAGGTGGAGATCGTTTGAATGTAGTTGAAGGCCGCTCCATCCAGGTTTTGCTGATCCGCCAACTCCGACAGCTTTACCGCTTGGCGACGCAATTCCGTCTTGTAGTGTCCGTAAAGTGGGTCCGGATGGGCTTCCCATTGGGCCGCATCACAGATATTCATCATGTCTTTCGCACCGCGTTTGATCTCGCCAAAATTTTTGGAAACTAAGCCGGTCACTACTCGCTGCGTGCTGGCCAGCTTGGCCAAAATCAATCCCGGTAGGTTTACCTCTTGTTGGTTGTTGTTTAGCCGGTCTCCGGCCAACATTCTGGCGCCCGACACAAGCATCACCCCACCCGCAATCCAAATCCAAGTTCGTTTTGATTTCATGTTTGCTTCCAAACCAATAAATACCCCCGCTCATCTTGTGACAACAAAGAGAGTATCGGATTTTTTCCAAACTTGACTTCAGCGTATGTCCAGCCCGAATGTAACATCGATTGATTACTTCGATTTCTCTTGAATGCCTATTTTATCTAGCTAGAGATGCACACCAGAATTGACTACTTTCGCTCATTGCCCTGTGTCAAATTGGCGCATGTTTGCAAACATGGCTTCGTCTTTTGCGTAGGCTTCCGCGAATAAAGCCGAACGCTAACCCTTTGGTACTTGTTTTGCTTCCTGTAGTGCTAAATAGGGCAAGTAAACCAGCCGCTCGGTGCGGAGAACGGATTTTAGCCTGTCGGACGTTTAGAATTTTGGAGATACGTTATGGCTACAACACTTACTCCCACGCGTTCCACAAACGCTGGGAATCCTCGAGACTCATTTTCGTTGTTGCGTAAGGAAATGGATGATTTGATTTCTAATTTTTGGGGCAACGGTCAATCCAACTGGCTTTCGCAGTCCATGTCGCCCCCTTTGGATGTCGTCGAGTCGGAAAACTCATTCATGATCAAAATGGATGCACCGGGGCTTCAAGCCAAAGACATCAACGTTCAAGTGCATGGTAACACGCTGACATTGAGTGGGCAGCGCAACGAGGAAAAGGAAACAAAGGATAAGACTTTTTATCGCATGGAAAGGCGTCACGGGAGCTTCTCGAGGACGGTTTCCCTACCTTGCGGTGTCAACGAAAGCGAGGCAGTTGCCGAATATACGAACGGAGTATTGTCGTTAACGCTTCCGAAGGCGGAAGGGGCCAAGACCAAGAAGATTGCGGTGAAGGGTTCTTGAAAAGCGATCCGAAGGCAGTAATATGAACGCAATCGAGAACAACGTTCTGACACACGATGCCTTAATTGAATCGCTACTAGATCCGTCGGCTTACGTTCATTCCGTGACCGGACCAGTCGTGTTGCATGAGACGCATATTTCCTGGGTGTTGCTTGCGGGGAATTTTGCTTACAAGATTAAGAAGCCGATCGTCACGGACTTTCTCGATTATGGAACCCTTACGAAACGCCATCACGCATGTTGTGAAGAACTGAGGCTAGGAAACCGTTATGCAACGGGTATGTATCTTGACGTCGTTCCGGTCACGTTTGAGGACGGTCAAATTCGTATGGATGGCGATGCGCAACCCATCGAATTCGCGGTCCGGATGCGGCGATTCCCCGAGGACGCGTTGCTTGGCAGGCAACTAAGAGAGGATCTCGTCACGCGAGAACACATGCTCCAACTGGCTACGAGCATCGCAGGATTCCACGCTATTGCATGGCGGCTTGATCGGCCTCGCGGGGAAATCGTTTCCAGGGTTTTTGATCAAGCCAAAGAGAATTTCAATTTTCTGCTAAATGAACCTTTGCTCCGCTTGGATCCAGTGCTTCTACGTCTAGAAAATTGGACTACGACTTTTTTTACAAGCCATCAGTCGCAATTTCGGAGCCGAATGTTCGACGGGTTTATTCGGGAATGCCATGGGGATCTGCACTGCGACAACGTCGTTTTTTGGGCTGGTCACTGGGTGCCATTCGACGGTATCGAATTCAATTCCGAATACTCATGGATTGACGTTGCTAGCGATGTCAGTTTTTTGGTCATGGATCTTGACGAGCGTGGACATGCAGATTTGTCGTCGATTTTCCTGAATGCATACTTAGAACAAACAGGTGACTATCGATCGTTGTCTGTGTTGAGATGGTACCTTGTGTATCGAGCCTTGGTGCGAGCCAAAATTGCGGTGATGCGCGCACGTCAACTGAACCAGGTTCAGCGTCTGGACTCAGAACAAATGGCTCCAGCCAAGGAGTACATCCAACTTGCCGACCGCATGATCACGCCGGTCAAGCCGCATCTGTGGATCACGCATGGCGTGAGTGGCAGCGGAAAAACGATTGGCAGTCAACGAATCGTTCAAAAGGAGGCCGCCGTTCGAATCCGTTCGGATGTCGAACGCAAGAGGCTTTTCAAGACATCAAACCTATCGCGATCCGATAACGAGTCGGTCGAGTACATGTACTCTCCGACCGCTTCTGAGGCGACGTATCGCCGACTATTCGACGTCGCAAAAGACATCCTGCGAGCCGATTTCCCGGTAGTGGTCGATGCAACCTTTCTAAAACATTCCGATCGACAGCGCTTTCAAATGTTGGCCAAGTCAGAGGGAGCCGAATTTCGCATCGTCGACTTTCGAGTGGATGTGGAGACGCTGAAGCAGCGTATCATCGATCGACGGTTGATGCAAAACGATGCGTCGGACGCGACCCTGGCAATACTGGCCAATCAGCTGTTGGCCCAAGAACCACTGACCGCCGATGAGTTGGAAGTGACCATCGATGGGATCAACTATCATTGAAGCATGGGGCATCGAAGCATGGGGGACAAACTCCCGATCAACCCTCAATAAGAACGACCCGAACCGAATTCCAATCATCTCAGAAACGAGTTTGAAAATGAAAGTGCTTCTCACCACGGATGGCTCCGAATCCGCAGAACAATCCCTCCGTTGGTTCTCCCGCTTGCCGATCGCACACAGTCGATCGTATGAAATCATCACCGTCGGAAGTTATCAAGTCTACGGCATGGTGCCAGTCAAGGTCCATGATGAGTTCGTCCGACTGGAATCAGCTCGTGCTCTCGACTCATTTCAGCGCGCAGCGGCCATCCTACAGGAAGTCTCTCTGGAGGCTGTCCAAGTGCCCTGCTTAGGTCAGCCCGCGGACGAGATCACCAAGGTTGCGAAAGAATCCAAAGCGGATCTCATCGTGGTAGGTGCACATGGCAGAAGTCAATTGACTCGCATGCTTCTTGGAAGCACTAGCGAAACAGTCGCGCGTCATGCGCCTTGTTCCGTACTTGTCGTACGTGGCAAACATGTATCGCATTCCAAAGAGAGCCAACCGCCTCATCTCACCATCGCATCGGACTGCTCCGACGTGGACGGCCAAATTGCGGCTCAAGTCAGCGGGCTTGGCCTCCCGAACGATACCAAGGTCAAGTTGGTCTCGGTGATCGAACATCCCTACTTGCTGGAACCTGCCTTTGAGTACGATGCCCAAATCACGCAGGAGACGAAATCCGCGATGGATCGGTTGGCAAAACAACTGGAATCAACTTCTGCCAATATTGAAAAACATGTGTTTGAAAAAGTGCATGTGGGGAGTTGCATTCTTGATTTCATTGAGAAACACCCAACGGATATCGTCGTTCTAGGGGACAAGGGACGATCCGCCATCGGTCGGTTCTTTTTAGGAAGTGTTTCGCGTTTTATCCTGCATCATGCTCCCTGTTCCGTTTTGCTAATACGAAAAAGGTTAGAATAAGGGACATGTTTGTTCCAAACAACAATAGATTTAGACAATATCGCAAGCCCATCCGTTCGGAGCTTGCCCCCCGGCGGATGCGTTTTGGTGTACTACAATTGGACGTCCCAACTCCCGGTCCCCTCGGCTTTGCCCGCCTTCGGCGGGCAAA
>JAYTVM010000115.1:0-2229 GCA_043743995.1 Pirellula sp.
ATGCCGAACCAAAAGCGCTCGCTGTACTTTTTTGCGGATTTACTCGCGGCCAATGTCGATGAGTATGGATTCGAGTCTTGCATCATTGAATGTGCGAACAAGTAGTATACAAGGGTTTGCATAATGCCTATTTATGCAAACCTCTGTATAATCCCAGAAAAGGGCGGAATATGCAAGTGTGACCCATATTGGGATTATGCAAGTACTTGCATAATCTGGCTGATGCCAGTTCATGTCTTTTTGCCGCTTCTCTATTCTCAGTAAGGACTTAAGTTCGAATTGCCGGTGTTTTTTCCAGAAGGAGTTGCCGTATTATGCAAGTGCCACAGCCAAACGGGGGGGATGGCGGTAAGCCGATAAAGTTGCTGGACCGTGTAAGAAACAAGTTGCGGGTCTTGCACATGTCAAAACGGACTGAGGAAGCGTATTTGAGCTGGATCAGTCGCTATATTTTCTTCCATCGTGAACTGCGTGGTCAGTGGGTTCATCCGGAAAGCCTGGACGGAAATGATGTCAGCAGTTTTCTAACCTATCTCGCAGTCGACCGCGAAGTAGCGGCCAGCACACAGAACCAAGCCTTTTCTGCTCTTTTATTCTTGTATACGAAGGTATTGGGTAAGGAGTTAAAGGTAGACGCGGTGCGGGCAAAAACACCTCAACGGTTGCCAACAGTCCTGTCAAAGGAAGAAGTCGTTGAGATTCTTTCGAAAATTCCCCCGGGTGCAAAGCGATTGCTGATTTGCCTGTTCTACGGATCGGGCTTAAGGCTGATGGAAGCTTGCCGATTGCGTGTGAAGGATATCGACTTTGATCGTCGACAGTTGATTGTTCGGGAGGGAAAGGGTGACAAGGATCGATATGTTCCGCTTCCTGAGTTGCTGGTCGAACCCCTGAGGGATCAAAAACGGAAAGTGGCCAACCTGCATGATCTTGATCTGAAAGCTGGCGCGGGATGGGTTTGGCTTCCTTATGCTTATGCCGTCAAAAGCCCGGATTGGGGGAGACAACTGGGTTGGCAATACGTGTTTCCAGGCAGACACCTTACTCGCGACCCTCGACCTCGAGAAGCGATGGAGGGAGAAAGTCTTCCAGATGAGACGAGACTTGCTGATCTAAATCAATTGCGTCGACATCACATCCATGACGGGACCATTCAACAGTGCTTGACGAAAGCAGTTCGTGCATCAAACGTTACGAAACACGTTACCTCGCATGTGTTTCGTCATAGCTTTGCAACTCACCTGTTGGAATCCGGCAAGGATATTCGGACGATTCAAGAATTGCTTGGACATGTCGATGTCTCCACGACCATGATTTACACTCATGTGAGCAAATTGGGACCGAGCGGAGTTAAGAGTCCGTTGGATGATCTGTGAGTCGCTAACGTAGCGTAGAAAATAAGGACACTACTCGCTGATCGCCACCAAATCGGCCCTCCGTCGGATTTCATCCGGATTTCATCCGGCGGAGGCACAACTGGCGGCGACATGGCGTCATACGCAAGATTCCTGCTGAAATCCGTCCTGCACGTCTCCGCCGTGCCGGACGGATTTCAGCGGGGGCGTCGTTGTGGCCATTTATGTAGCTGTCAGTTGTCGTCCCGCTGGCATAAAGCCAACGGAAACGATTGCATTCGTATGAGTTGCATGGTGGCGTTCAGCGGACTCCACGCTTAGAAGATTTGCGAGCCATCTTGCAAGAGGCCGTTATCGATGAAAATTTCGGGCAACAAGATCGAACAATCGAAGAGGTTGTGGGCAAGATCGATCCGAAGGAACCAGACGTCATTCAGGCAATGCGGCGCGCATTGCGGTTGAACAAGAAAGAGTGGAACACGGAAAAGGCATACGTGGGCAAGGTTCGCGCATTTATGGCAGACCGTGGCTTAAAAAGCTTGGCTGACTTTGATTCGATTGGGGCCTCGGACGTCGAAGCTCATTTGACGGATCTGGTTGTCGATGGTGACATTGCGGTTTCCACACAGAATCAAGCCTTCTCGGCGCTATCGTTCTTGTTTCGACATGTGTTGCAAAGAGATTTCGGCCGGATCGAGGCCATGAGGTCGAACAAAGCAGCGTACATTCCTACTGTGGTGAGCAAGCCTGAAGTAGTGCGCGTGCTCAGCTTTTTCACTGGCGTCTACTTGATCATTGCGCAATTGCTCTATGGCTGCGGGATGCGGATCAGCGAATGCTTGCGATTGCGTGTCAAGGATATTGACTTCGATCA
>JAYTVM010000116.1:0-7201 GCA_043743995.1 Pirellula sp.
ATTATAAAGTACCAATCACGCTCCGCGTGATTTTCGCAATTCAAAAACCTTTGGTTTCTGAGGCAACATCACGCGGAGCGTGATGGGTACTTTCTTCAGATTCGAAAAAATCACAGCCTCAGAGCGTGCCACCCAGTTACTAGGTAGATTTCAAACTGGACCTAGCTCAGGAAATGTCACGTTGCGATAGATCTCGGCAAGAGGAATTGAAATACCTATTGGCTCGATCGCTAAAAAGGTTAGACGAGCCACTGCTTCAGGATTTTGCCACCGACATCCGTCAAACGGAAATCGCGTCCTTGGTTTCGATGTGTTAACTTAAGATGGTCCAAACCGAAGAGGTGCAACATCGTCGCGTGGAGATCATTGATGTGGACAGGATCCTTCGTAATACCCCAGCCAAGGTCGTCGGTCTCGCCAACTACCTGCCCGCCGCGAATTCCTCCGCCTGCCATCCACAATGTAAAAGCAAAAGGATGATGGTCGCGACCGGTGTTGGCTTCGCGACCGTTCCGGTTCTCGCCCAGTGGCGTGCGTCCAAACTCGGAACCCCATATGACGAGCGTGCTGTCGAGCAGCCCCCGTTGCTTGAGATCCTTCAGTAGAGCAGCGATCGGCTGATCTACGACCCAACTGTTGTAACGCAGGTCTTGGTCCAAATCGCTGTGTTGGTCCCAGGCTTCATAAATAATATTGACGAAACGCACGCCACGCTCGACCATGCGTCGCGAAAGCAAGCAATTGCGTGCAAAACTTAAGTGAGCATTTGCCACATTGCCGCGGCCTGTGGCTTGCGGATGTTGAGCCCGTTCAACTCCGTACGCAGTCAACGTTGAGGCGGACTCGCCTCGCAGATCGATCAACTCGGGCGCGGAGGCTTGCATTCGAAATGCCAGCTCGTAACTTGCGATGCGACTTGAAATCTCTGGATCATGCACTTCCGAGTAGCGGCTCTCGTTCAACGATTTAATCGCATCCAAACCCCGACGTTGCAACTCGGGTGGAAGACCACTAGGATTCGATAAATTCAGAATGGGTTCCCCTTCATTCCTGAATAAGACCCCTGCATAATGCGACGGCAGAAATCCGCTGGACCAAAGGGACGAGCCACCGCTGGAGCCGCGTCCGCTGTTCAACACGACATAACCAGGTAAATTCTGGGACTCAGTTCCTAATCCATAAGTAAGCCAACTGCCCACTGTCGGCAACCCAAACGTGCCTCGACCGCAACTTAGGAGCAATTGACCGGGATGATGGTTGAATTGCTCGGAGAACATCGAACGCACCATCAGAATATCGTCCGCGCAGGTCGCGATGTTCGGTAGGAAGTCGGAGAAGTCCATTCCGCATTGACCGTGCTTGGACCACTTTCGGGACGACCCCATCAACACCGCGGACTCCTTTTTGATAAACGCGAATCGGACCTTTTCCAGCATTTCTTTTGGCAACGGTTGTCCATGCAGTTCGTTCAGTTTCGGCTTCGGATCGAACAAATCCAACTGAGAAGGAGCCCCGGCCTGCAATAAGAAAATACAGTTCTTTGCTGTCGGCGCAAAATGGGGCGGTTTTACTTCAAGTGGATTGGCAATGCCGTCCAAACGGTCGCTAGCACAAGCGACGGAGCCGAGACGTCCATCGGCACTTAGCATAGCGCCCAAGGCGGCCATTCCCAATCCGCTCGCCGAAGTGGTTAGAAAGTTTCGGCGGACTTGTTCGATGTGTTGTTCGTAGGGTGACATGCTTTTACTTATTCGCGAGTGATAAACTCATCCAGATTGATTAAGACTCGAGCGGTCGCAATCCAAGCCGCATTCTCCTGAACGGTAATGGATGGAACAACGAAATTGCCAACCAATGCCTTGGCTTGATCCGCATGGTCGGTATACCAACTTCGCGATGCGTCTAACAGCGCGAGCAACTCTGCTAAATCGCGTTCACTAGGTGGACGCGCAACGCAAATGCGAAATGCAGATTCGAGCCGAGACTTTGCATCGAGGTTGTCACCAGAAAGAATGCGTTTGGCGAACGCTTGCGCGGATTCGGCAAAGGACTCATTGTTCAGTCCGACCAAGGCCTGCAACGGAGTATTCGATTTGTTGCGGTCAACGCATGCAAGATTCGCATCGGGGCAATCAAATGTTATTAAATTAGGATGAGGCGCTGTTCGCTTAAAAAAGGTGTACATCCCGCGTCGGTAGCGGTCCGTACCGCTCGAAACAGTCCACTTAAAATTACCCGCATAGCTCAATTCGGCAATTCCAGGCGGCAACGACGGAAAGACGCTCGGGCCACCAATCTTGCGAGCTAGCAACCCTGCCGCATCGAGCGTGATATCTCGTACGATTTCACCTTCGACACGCAATCGATTTTGGCATGCTAACCATTGATTCTGCGGATCGATTTCCATCAGGTCGGTTCGCCGTTTGGAAGTCTGTCGATACGTTGCCGACATAACGATTTGCTTAATCAGTGCCTTGCGCGACCAAGCCGTCCGAACCTGTGAACCCGCCGCTTCATCGCTGGCATTCAAACCGATGAAGTCGCGTGCCAGCCAATCCAAAAGCTCCGGATGCGTGGGTGCGTCACCTCGTACTCCGAAGTCATTGGCCGTTTTCACGATTCCAGTTCCGAAAAGAGTTCGCCAAATATGGTTGACGGTGACTCGAGGCGTGATCGGGTTCTCGAGCGACACGAGCCACCTCGCTAGATCCAATCGATCACCTAGTTCGTCGATTTTTCGAAGATTCAACGCTGGTAGAGTCTTAAGACCGGATGGCAATACATGGGCTTCTACTACTGGTTCCAAAAATTCGCCACGCCGTAGGACAAACGTCTTGCGAGGTTCCTTCGTTCGCTGACTGATCACGCGAACCGACAGTTCGGGTTTGGCGGGTTCCTTTTTCGCCAAGGCTGTCAGCTTTTCAACAAGAGGTTTTGTCGAAGGATGGATACCGCTGAAATGATCCAGCAACTCTTTACGCTGTGCATCGTTGCGATCGTCTGCCGGATGCGTCAGGATCTTGGCAATGTTCTTTGGGACCTCTACTGGTGCGTCACGTCCAGACTGAATGGAGACTTTGAAGCGGCCGATGGTATGCTGCTTTCCATACTGGTGGCTCAATCGAATCTTAACGTAGAGTGGCTTGTTTGCAGGCAAAGCTTCTTTCAAATGAAATTCGGCCCAATGCTCCTTACCGTATTTGTTTCCGATAGCCCAACCCGTTTTGTCGTCGCCGTCGATCGCATGCTTGGCCAACCAAGGCAGATCGGCTTGTTCATGGTCGGCTTTCGCAGAATCGAATTCAAGTTTCCGGGGATTGGTAAAATCCTCTGTTTCCGAGGACTCGATGGTGATTTCGGAAAGCACAAAATTGCCGTGCGCTACGCGGCCCGGCCCTTTCGCAGGCAATGATTTATCAGCCAGCACCTCCAGGCGAACAGTGTCGAACGCGATGCCGGAGGTCAGACCTTGTATCGTATAGGTGGCCACCTCCGGGTTTGGTCCGTTCGCCAAAAAGGATCCGTCAGACTCCTTGGTGAATGTCACTTCTCCATCGCTGGTTGCTCACACCGCAAGCAAAGGTTCTCGCTTGATGGGATCCTCACTGGATCTACTAATTTGCTTTTTGATTTCTTCTTCCAAGACCGACAGAGCAGGGAGGATTCCGAGTTGAGCACTACGCAACTCCTCGGTAACTTCTGCAATCGCAGCGTCATGGGATGCTTTGGATTGCTGATAGAGTTTTATTTCCTCTTCCGATTTGGGTACAACCAGCGTTTGCTCGTCGCCGTTATTGTAGAAGGCGAAGAGTTCGTAGTATTCTCGCTGGCTAATCGCATCGTACTTGTGCGAATGGCAGCGAGCACAACCCACGGTCAACCCGAGCCATACCGCACCCGTTGTCTCGGTTCGATCAAAGCAAGCCTCGACTCGAAACTGCTCTTGATCGGCGCCCCCCTCCGTATTGGTCAACGTTTGGCGGTGGAATGCAGTGGCCAACCGCTGGTTCAGGGTAGGGTTGGGAAGCAGGTCGCCTGCTAGCTGTTCGATTGTGAATTGGTCGAATGGCATATCCGCGTTGATGGCATCGATAACCCAGTCTCGCCATCGGTGAGCATCGGGACGCGGGTTATCCTTCTCGTAGCCATCGGAATCCGCATAGCGAGCCATATCAAGCCAGTGTCGGCCCCAGCGCTCGCCGAAGTGTGGCGAGTCAAGCAATCGATCCACAAGCGTTTCATAGGCATTCGGCCGCGAGTCGGTTACAAACGCATCGACTTCTTCGACCGACGGCAACAGGCCGATCAAGTCCAAGTTGAGCCGACGTATCCGTGTATAGCGATCCGCTTCCGGGGACGGGGCAAGGCCTCGCTTTTCAAGTTTGGCCAGAATGAATCGATCGATCGGATTGATGACCCAATTCGATCGCGTTACTTCGGGGAGGGAATACGATTTCAGAGGTTGATAGGCCCAGTGGCTTTTTTGAGTTGCGCTCGCGGATGGATCATCGGGCCAAATTGCCCCGCGATTGATCCAAGTTCTCAGCAAGCCAATCTGATCTGGCGACAATCGCGAGCCCTCGGGCGGCATGACTTTTTCAGAATCCGTTGCCGCAACGTAATGAATCAATCGACTCTGTGCACTATCGCCAGTCACGATGGCCTTGCCAGAATCGCCACCGAGCATGGCGAAATCAGATCGGTCAAGTCGCAATCCCGCTTCCTGTTTTTCACTTCCGTGGCACGACAGGCAGTGTTTGGAAAAAATCGGCTGGATGTCGAGAGCGAAGTCCACTTGGCGGTCTAGAGGTAGCGGCAGCTCGTCCGCGAAGAGACGAATGGGGGTTATCATCGCAACAGCAACAGCAAGGAAATAGGTTCGCATGATTTCCTTTTCAAAGGACCAATGCCGAAAAGTACTATCCAGCGGCATTGGGAGGGTTTTTACGGGGAGCACTTATATTTGCAGACTCTGATTGTACACTAGGGATCTCATTAAGCGGCTCGATAAACTCCCAACCATGTCAAGTGCCCTCTAGAAGGTCACTACCTACCGAAATGGCGACGACTCCTACTGCGTTCTAGCGTTTCGAAACGACAGCAATGGGTTCGAGCTTAGAAACCCGTTGTTCAAAGGAATACTCGGATCCAAGCACATCACCACGCTGGCTGGTATCCAGACTCGCGTGGTCGTATGATGATCGGTCATCCTGCATCGGCTTGGGCGACGGACGCATCGAAACGGAATTCCCGGAAGTGACTCAGGACGGTTAGTCCTGAGTCACCAACATACTGTCGCCGAAACTCAGGACTCAGGTCATAAAGGATCAAATCGCGGTATCAATGTCGGGAGAAGCCAGCGCTCAATCTGCATTGGTGTACTTAACCGATGCCCGGAAGTAGTCAAAAGCGTCCGTGTCCCTTGCCGCAATGATTTATAACCTAAAGCGTTTTTGTAGCGGACCGCGCCTGTTGCGATTCGAGCGTTTTGGGAATCTGCGGAATACATCGAAAAACATTATTGAAGCACCCTTCGCCGCTGGGTATCATGCTGATGCGGTTGGCAACTGAATTTAACCCATTGGATCGATAATAATGCAAGTTAAAAAACTTTTCTTTTCGAAACGCGTCAAGTCATCCCCGAACAGAAAACTACTTCGATTCGAAGCGATGGAAGAGCGCTGTTTGATGGCGGGTATTCAAATCATAGAGACAGTTGATAGGACTATTATTAACGATAATGGACGTGGGGCAGATTTCTACGACATTTCGCTAGATACCCAACCATCGTCGGCTGTGACCATCAATCTCACTTCGAGCAGTCCGACGACCGGAACTTGGTCATTGCAGAACTTCACAAGCCAGGTTGTCTTTACTCCGAACGATTGGAGCCCCAAGACCGTTGCTGTTTTTGGACGTGGAGATTCAATTGTCACTGGCAATTTCACTGCAGTTTATGGTCACTCCATCTCGACGAATGATCCAAACTATCAGAACACAACAATCAGAGATGTCATCGCGACTGTCATAGACACTGATAGTCAGATCGGATTGCCGACATACGATTATGTTCTGTCCGAGGGACAGTCAAGTATCTTTTTTGACGGTGCACTGTATCCTACAGCGTACAGCGGCCAAGGGCTTTCTGCCAGTTATGATACAGCTCAGATTCGAATCGAGTCACTAAACGGCAGTGGAAGCACGCTTACACTCACAGCAATTAATGATGGTATACCTGAGGGTGTGCAAGATGTACCCTTAAATTATGGGACCGCGCCTGGATACTTCGTTCCCACGGCGATCGTGCGAATTTCGGATGCGATAACCGCGAGATTCGTTGGCTATCAGATTAACGGTGGTGAGGCGCAACGCTCTGTGGTTAGCTCAATTCGTCTCAACTTTTCAGCCCCAATCGTCGTCATTCCAAACTTGATCACGTTGACGAACACCAACACAAACACAAACATTCCGCTGCAAATGTCCGTGACCGACAATGGATTGAGTTTGAGTATTACCTTTCTGAGCGGAACTGGGGTGATTACTCGCCTCAATGGCAATTCACTAACGGACGGTCGCTACATTCTCAACGTTCCACAATCGTCGATTAGTCACAGATCAAGTCTGGTTCCACTGTCGGAGGATGTAATCATTGGGGACCAAGCCAGTGACGGGTTATTCAGGTTATATGGAGATTTGAACGGCAATGCATCGTTAGATAAAACCGATATTCAGGCCTTTAACCGAGCATTTCGAACTTCGGTCGGCAACAGTAGCTACATAGCAGCGCTGGATGAGCTTGGCGATGGTTACATTGGCGTTGATGATCAAACTAAATTCCGCAAAAATATTCGCAAGTGAGCAAATTGCCCATTTGGCGAATGTCTCAACGATTATTCCAGCTCAAGGGCGATAGATGTGACCCAACCGCAATACAATTTATCCATGCAGAGTGTAGTTGCCACTATTCCTATCCCCGCAACCCCATAGGACATTCTGAAGAAAAGTGTTCGAGTTCACGACAGGTGGGTCAGATATTGAAAACCGCTCCTTACAGGACGAATGATACCGCGTACTGGGCAATCTCGTCGGTCGAATCGGGTTCCCACAGAGCACCTCCAGTAAGAGTATGGAAGGTCATGAGTGTCCTCCGACTGAACTTCGACCTGGGAATTCCTCGTGATAAGCGGTCGAGCCGCAAGCT
>JAYTVM010000117.1:0-27580 GCA_043743995.1 Pirellula sp.
CCGTGTGGCACGCCCAAAGCGATTAGCGATGGGCGTGGGAGGTGTGGCAAATGACTCTAGCGATTCACCACGCCCTTCGTACCTCAGAGCGTGCCACCCAGTTTCTAGGTAGGTTTCAAACTGCCCCTCGCCTAAGCAAAGGAGTCCTAACCCAGTTTGGTAGAGGTTCAATGCGCATCGAGAGGAGTCGTTATTCATAGGTTAAGTGCTCAACGGGATTGATTTTTGAAGCGTTCCAGGCTGGCAACCAGGCCGCAATCGTGACGATAGCCAAAGTACCTAACGCGGAACTGGCCATCAGTAAAAAATTCCATTCAAACTCGGGGGTGTAACCCAACAAGGCTTCGCTACATCCATAGATGACAAGGACGGTCGTGATGCCTCCGAACATGCCAAACGCCACTCCGATTACGCCGAGCAGCCACGCTTGGACCAGAACGGTGAGCATCAACTGCCCTCGACTGGCGCCGACGATCCTCAACAACGAAAAATCTCTGGCTTGTTCTAGCATGTTCATGGCCAACGTGGTTGCAATACCAAAGCCGCCAGTGATAAACGAAATGAAAACAACACACCAAATCCCGGCTGTCACGCCGGAAATCGTCTGTTCCACCCCTTGTCGCATTTCGCTGCCACGCCGCATCTCAAAACCATACTGCTCCTTGACCGATTCGAGCGCTTTTTCGGCTGCGTCTAAGTGTTCTGGGGCAACCGAAATGGCATACCAATCGAAGCCAGTCACTTCAAAGAATCGCTGCGCGGTGGAACGCTTGATGATGAGTGACATTCCACCGTTTGCGAAATTGGCGTTCACGCCCCCTATCGTGGTCGGAAAGGCTCGACCATTGACCGTGATGGTCAGTCCGTCGCCCGCTTTTTTACCAAGTTTCTTAGCTAGAATCGATCCGATGATGACTTGATCGCCGTCGATCAGCGCTCGAGCCTTTTCGGTTGACATGCCTTTGGGCTCCGTTGGGAAAGGCGCTGCTTCTGGGAATTCACGCACCAAGCACATCACCGTCTTTTGGTCAACTTGGCACCAAACGAATCGGATTGCATTGGACCAGTGCACCCCTGGTAGCTGCTCTACAAGTTCCCGGAGCGGATCTTCGGAATCGATCAGTAGCGAAGGAGCTCGAGTGTTGATCAAAAACAGATCGCCGGGCAGTGTACGATAGTACCAACGCTTGATCTCGGCCGTATTGCTCATGAGCGATTGACCTAGACCGACCGCACCACATAGCGAGATTACCAGGAAGCCCGCGTTAAGCGACGTTCGCTCCGGCCTGCGTATCAATTGATACTTGGCGACCTCCAGCGGGAATCCGCGGCTGAGATTTGCCAAACGATCGATTATCCAAATTAGCGGAACCAGTCCTGTCGGCAACCAGAGTAAGTAGGCGAGCAAAGACAACAGCCCAATGCCGACACCCCATTCCGCAGGAAACCATTCCAAGCGTACGCAGTAGAGACCAAAAAAGGAGGCGAGCCAGAGCACAAAGCCATTGCGAATCGATTTCCATGGAAGTCGCGTGTTCTCAACAATCGTTGGCTCGCGGAAACTTTCGAGGGGCGAGACCGCCTCCTGTTGTTTCTGGGCGAACCATACGACAAACAGCGTCAAGCATGGAATGAAGAGGGCGATGGCAATCAAGGCAAACCAGGGCACCGAAAAATTGCCTGGTGGAGCTTGCAAAACACCTGACAAGACACGCCTCATTATCACTCCGAGTCCCAAGCCTGCAACCAACCCAAAGACGACACCCACTAAGCTGATCGCAAGCGCCTCGAAAACAACCGCGCGAATCACCTGCTGAGTCGTTGCCCCCAAACATCTGAGGATTGCAAAGTAAGGGCGTCGTTCCGCGAGATTCATTCGGGTGGTATTTAGCAAGATGTAAGCCGCCATGGCGACAGCGAGTGCACTCGCGAAGGACAGTCCTAATTCCGTGGACTTCAACAGATCGTCCGCGAGTCCTACCGTATTGGTCCGTTCTTTCAACATGAGTTGCTCGGGAACATGCTGGCTGAGACGATCCGAAATGCGTTTTTTCTCCAGTTCACTATCGTCGTTCAGAAACAATCGGTAGCGATCTACTTGACCTGACAGGGCAGTCGCTTTTTGTAGCCATGGCAGATCGACCACCATACCGTGCTCGCTTGATATTCGATTCCAAGTGTTGGCAGCGACGATTTTTTTGACCCGCAGTTTTTTGAAACCACGTACCAAGCATTGAACGGAATCCCCCTCACTCACCTTGAGTTGCGACGCGATCAATGCGGAGATCAAACATTCGTCCTGCCCTGGCCATTGGCTGTCGTCCAACTCAAAGTTCTTTTTCAGGAAGGACCGTAACGGCAAGTCGGCTTCGGATAGTGGGATACCGATCAGCAAGCCTCGAGCCTTCTGTTCCTTGAACCGTAAGATCGAGCCGCGAATCAAAGTCGGAAGGGCGGCTTGCACATCGTTGTGAAGGCTCGGCAAATCGAGCGACGCTAGCTCAAACCGACCACCTTGAGCGTTCGCGATGTCGAGTGACGGCAGACCCTGCACCGCACTGCTCAATTCGCGAAAGGAGGACCTAGCGTTGTGCGATGCAACGATAATGCCTACCAGCGTGGCTGTCGAAAGGACTAAGCTGAGCAACGTAAAGAAAAAACGAGTGGGCCGTTGAAGCCAGTGTTGCCAAAGGACGAGTAACATAGGACTAAGTCCCTTTCCTAGACACTTTACCGCCCATCGTATTCCCGACCGCTATGGCCGGAACTGCATTCGTCGAATCATCCACAATGCGACCATCTCGCATCTTGATGACCCTGTCGGCGGCATCTGCGACCGAGGCGTCATGCGTAACGATCACGAGAGTCTGCCCCTTTTCCGCGACCAAGGCCCTGAATAGTTCGATAACGATCCGGCTATTGGCGGAATCCAGTGCACCGGTAGGTTCGTCTGCCAGCAAGATGGCAGGTGACATGACGAGCGCTCTCGCGATGGCAACGCGCTGGGCTTCGCCGCCGGAAAGTTCTCCCGGTCGATTGCTTTGTTTGTTGCCCATTCCGACCGAGTCGAGCGCCGAGACGGCCTTCGGTCGAGCGAGGTTGATGTGTAATCCATCGAGCCGCATCGGGACCATGACATTATCGATCGCCTTGAGCATCGGCAACAAATGGACTTTTTGAAAAACAAAGCCGATGCGCCGCCTTCGGAGCAACGTTTGACTGTTTTCATCCAGATTGGAAATGGATTTCCCCTCGAGATGCACATCCCCCGTGTCTGGTCGATCAAGGCCGCCGAGCATGTGCAGCAGTGTACTTTTCCCGGATCCAGAGGGGCCAATGATGGCGACGAACTCCCCTTTTTCTATTTCGAGACTGACTCCACGCAGGGCTGGATGCGCAACGGTTCCCATCTGATAGGTTTTGGTGACATCGATTGCGCGGAGCAATGGTTCCATGGGATTGTTTAGTAGACCAATGGCGGATCAAGTGGAGGAAAGGAAATGCTAACATTAAACTCCAATACCGTTCAATGAAGCCCAATCTCGCAAAAATTTCGTTTAACCGTTAGCCGTAGGCGTACGTTAGCGGTATCGAGAACGCCTTCGGCTGCCTGTTAAACACTGTTAAACAAATAACTGAGTCGGAAATGCATTGACCGATGCTCTAAAGAATAACGATCTTGTTCCGAAACGGGGCTGGGTGCGATAGCAAAGTCCATAAATTGGGGATTCCCTTCCGCGATCCGCAAAAGACACATTGCTCCCGCCAACTGGTTTTTATTAGATTGCCCAAGTTGTCTATCTCCGTTTTGGAAAGGATTCCTAATGACCTCGATTGATCTCTTAACCCTTGCTAAACGGGTTCACGGCGAATTGTTTTCTCGCTCAAACAATGACGTCATTACCGGGGCCGCCCCTTTGGCAGACGCGTTGCCGGGACATATTACATTGCTGGACCATGAAAAAAACCTTCCGCGTCTGCAAATATCCGGTGCATCTGCCTGCGTAACCAGTCAAACCTTTCCAAATGTTGGTATTCCGCAAATTGTCGTCAAGAACCCGCATGAGGCCTTTGCGCAGATATGCCAACTTTTTCGGCCCGATGTGGTTATCACACAAAGGCAGGGAGTGGATTCGCTGGCCAGCGTTTCGGCGTCCGCACAAATCAGCAGTCTCGCAACGGTGGAAGCCTTTGCGAGCGTTGATGCGGAGTGCATTGTGGGTGAAGGCACGCATTTGCATCGAGGCGTAACCGTCATGCAGGGTTGTCGCATTGGTAAAGACTGCCAACTGTTTCCAAGTGTGGTGTTGTATCCCGGTACGATTTTAGGCGATCGGGTCGTCCTGCATTCGGGTTGCGTCGTGGGCTCACATGGATTCGGCTATCGAATGGAAAACGGAAAGCATGTCCCAACCGCTCAGATTGGCTGGGTGCAAATCGAATCCGATGTGGAGATCGGTGCTAACTCTTGCGTGGATCGCGGTACCTATGGCGCGACACGGGTCGGCGAAGGGACCAAGATCGACAACTTCGTTCAGATTGCGCACAACTGCAACATCGGTAAACACAACTTGATCTGTGCCCATGCTGGCATAGCGGGCAGTGCCTGCACTGGTGACTATGTAGTTATTGCCGGTCAAGTAGGCGTGCGAGACCATATCAAGATTGGGGCTCGCACCATGGTCGGAGCCCAATCCGGTGTCATCGCGGATACGGGCGAAGATAAGATACTGCTCGGTAGCCCCGCGATCCCTCGCAACGAACAAGCGGTCTTGTTCGCGTCCATCAATCGGCTTCCCGAACTTCGAAAGACGGTGAAGCAATTGGCGAAGCAAGTTGCTCAACTGATGGACCAAGAGAAAACGATCGAATGAACAACGCAAAATCGATTGGCATTGTCGCAGGTTGGGGTGAATACCCATTGGCCGTTGCTCGCGCTCTTCGCGAGAAAGGTTACGATGTTGTGGTCGCGGCCGTGCATGGGCACGCATCGAAAGAAATTGAGACTCTTGCGAGCCATGTCCAGTGGATTGGCGTCTGCAAGCTGGGTGGTATGCAACGATTTTTTCGACAACACGGCGTCAGTCACGTTTGCTTAACGGGAAAACTGTTCAAGGATAGAATCCTGTTTCACGGATGGGGCTGGATGAATCACTTTCCCGATTGGGAGTGTGTGAAGACCATGTTGCCCCATTTTTTTTGGCGCACCCACGATACGACCGATGATTCGCTGCTGGGTGCTGTGGTAACTTCGTTCGGACGGCACGGGATCACGACAATTCCAGGGACAGAATTTGCAACGCAATTGATTGCCCAAGAGGGGGTGCTCACGCGACGCAAGCCGAGCAACTTCGAACGGGACGACATCGAATTCGGTTGGATGATTGCCAAGCAAATGGGTGGCCTGGACGTTGGCCAAAGCGTAACGGTACGCGACAGAACGATCCTAGCGGTGGAAGCCATTGAGGGAACGGATGCTTGCATTGTTCGGACGGGCCAAATATGCCCGCGCGGCGGTTTTACGTTGGTCAAAGTAGCCAAACCACAGCAGGACATGCGATTCGATCTCCCCACAATCGGCCCACAAACGATTGAAAAAATGGCATTGGCTGGTGGGAAGGCGATAGCGATCGAAGCTGGAAAAACGATCCTCATCAATCGCGAAAAAACAATTCGCTGCGCCGAAGAAAACGGCATCACCATTATCTGCCGAAACTGATTGGGCAAGCGAAGCGTGTGGCACGCCCCGCCCTTCGCGTGTGGCACGCTCTGAGGAACGAAGGGCGTGGTGAATCGCTAGAATCAGCTGCAACAGTTCCCACGCCCAACGCTAATCGCTAATCGCTCTAGGCGTGCCACACGTGCCACACGTGCCCGCCTTCCTCTCCGTGTACTTCATGTCTTAAGTTATTTAGAGATCGCAATGGTGAAAAACGAATATTTACTACGTGTACTCATCCTTTTTCTTATAATTCCCGTCGCATCGCTTCACGCGGCAGACATCACCCTCGTGGAGCCAGAGGACTACCAAGTTTATCAGCGGACTTCTCCTCTCAAGGGCGATGTGCGAGTCCGTGGAACGATCAGCGATAGCCAAGCTGCCAACGTCCAAATGGAGTATCGAATCGTTACTGGCGACTCCCACGCCCTTCGTTCCCTCAGGGACGTGTCACACGATAAAGATGACAAGGCTGATCCATGGCGGGATCTCGCCATTCGAAAGGACGGCGATGCGTTCGAGGCAACCTTTAATGCTCCCGCAGGTGGTTGGTATCGCTTTGATTTGCGAGCGAATGTGGCTGGAACCGTAATAGCCGAGGCTGCGATCGAGCATTTCGGCGTGGGGGAGGTATTTGTCGTGGCTGGGCAATCCAACTCGGCAAACCACGGCCAAGTAAAGCAAGTCACGCGTACCAAACGTGTCTCATCGTTCAACGGTCAGCGGTGGCAATTCGCGAACGATCCGCAACCCGGTGCTAGCGGCAATGGAGGTAGCTTCATGCCGCCTCTCGGTGATGCATTGGTGGAGCGATTCGATGTGCCCATCGGTTTCGTCGCATGTGGAATCGGCGCGAGCAGTGTCCGCGAGTGGCTACCCAAGGGTGAGACCTTTCCGAATCCTCCCACGATCGAAGCACGTGTAGTCAGGCTAGAGGACAACCGTTGGGCCAGCAATGGGGAAGCTTATGCGACGCTCGTTAAACGCATGAAGCAGATCGGACCGAACGGATTCCGCGCTGTGTTGTGGCATCAAGGCGAAAGCGATGCGAATCAAAAAGATTCAAGTCGCACATTGCCAGGCAACCTTTACCGTGAGTATTTAGAAAAAATCATTCGCGACTCGCGTCGCGACATTGGTTTGGAGATGCCATGGTTTGTTGCCCAAGTAAGTTATCACGTACCAGGTGATGAATTCTCACCCGAAATCCGAGAGGCTCAGGCGTCACTTTGGAAGGACGGCATCGCATTGGAAGGTCCGGATAGCGACGCACTCAAAGGCGATTTGCGGGAGAACGAAGGGAGAGGGGTGCACTTCAGCGGCAAAGGGCTCCTAGAGCATTCCGCGAAGTGGTCTGAAAAGGTGGTTCCTTGGCTTGAAATGCGATTGAAGGCGGAAGCTATCGGCAGCGACGAAATGGAATTGCTGTTCGCAAAACGCATTCTGCCGCTCCTCAAGGAGAAATGCTTCGGTTGCCACGGTAACGATCCCGAAAATATCAAAGCGGAGTTCGACATGCGAACGTTCGAGTCGATCATTCGCGGTGGCGAGAGCGGTGTGGCTGCACTCGTACCTAAGGATTCGCAGCAAAGCCCGCTCTATTTGGCGATAACACGATCACATGACCAATGGTCGGCGATGCCACCAAAAGAAAACGATCGCCTCAACGATCAACAGATCGAGTGGATTCAACAATGGATCGACGCCGGAGCACCATGGCCTGAGGAGAAGCAACTGGCAAGTTTGGCTGGCAAGCCCGATAGGTGGAGCAAGAACGAGGGCATCTCGCTTAGAACCGATGGTGCTTTGGACTCCGATTGGGCAAATCGTCGATACGATCCAACCGGGCTTTGGGCCTATCAACCAGTTGTAAAACCAAAGCTAGATGATCCAACGCATTTAACTACAAGCCAAAGGCGACTGTCGCGAATCGAAATCCATCCCCCAAGGCATCCAATCGATGTCCTCATAGAATCTAAACTTCCGGATGAAATCATTCCAGCCGATCGAGCGGATCGAATGACGCTCCTTCGTCGAGCGTCGTTTGATCTCATTGGATTGCCACCCACGCCTGAAGAGATCGCTGATGTCGTAAATGATCCAGCGACCGAACGAGAAGCATTTGAAAAGGTTATCGAACGCTTATTGAGCTCGCCTCATTACGGCGAGCATTGGGCCAGGCATTGGCTGGATGTGGTTCGCTACGCAGACAGCTCGGGATTCGCTAACGACTACGAACGCGGGAATGCTTGGCGGTATCGTGACTATGTCGTTCGATCCTTCAACGAGGACAAGCCATATGACCAATTCATCAGGGAGCAAGTTGCTGGGGACGAGATTGCAGAGAGCCAAGGTGACGAAAAGGCATTGAATTCGGAACTGCTGGTGGCGACCGGCTTCTTGCGAATGGGACCTTGGGAGTTAACGGGCATGGAGGTACCTAAGATAGCTCGGCAGCGATTTCTCGACGATGTAACCAATAGCGTTGGTGAGACGTTTCTATCGCACTCTCTGCAATGTGCGCGGTGCCATGACCATAAGTTCGATCCGATCCCCACGCACGATTATTATTCGATTCAAGCCTGTTTTTCGACCACTCAATTGTCTGAACGCCCCGCGTCATTTTTATCGCAAGAAAATGCCAGCGGATTCGACGAACGAAAATACCTCATCCAGCGACAGACGGAGTTGACCGCTGACCTGCAACAATTGGACGAAGTGCAATTAGCAGCCGCCATTGCCTGGTATGCCGAGCAAAAAATCGACGTTGACGAGTGGATTAACGCGGTTGGCGCGGCTCGAGCGTTTTTCGAAAATGGCGGCAAGGCAAACAAACGCAAGGGATCGCAAAGCGTTTTCGACATTGCACGAAACACATTGCAAAAGAGACTACCCGAAGATCAAGTGCCGCCCAAGGGCGTTGGTTTCTCGCCCGACGATTTTGGGCGTGAACGCGTGGCTCGTAAAGGTTTGGAACGACTGAAATGGGAACTCGATCGATACGAGCCCTTTGCCTTGGCCGTCTATTCCGGGCGTACACCCGAAATGAAATCGGTGCTTCAGCCACAGCGAATGCCCGAGAATCGAATGAGCGTTGGTGAACTTGAGGAGACGGCGATCCTGGGTGGCGGCGATCCGTTTTCGCCTACCACCAAAGTCAAACCGGCGTCACTAAGTGTGCTCGCTCATTCGGGTGCACAGCTCGCAGCGACAATCCCGGACTCAATCCAGGGGCGTCGCATGGCGTTAGCGGACTGGATCGCGAACTCTCGCAATCCGCTGACCACGCGCAGTATCGTAAACCGGATATGGATGTGGCACTTTGGACAGCCGATCGCCGGCAACCCGAACAACTTTGGTTCGACAGGCAAGAAGCCGACACACCCCGAGCTTCTTGACTGGTTGGCTTTGACGTTTGTCGAAGAGGGCTGGTCCTTCAAAGCGATGCATCGAACAATCATGCGAAGCGATGCCTACCAACGCAGCGAGAAAATCGAATCGTCCAATAGGCAACTGAGTCGCGTTGAATTGGAATCGTGCTATGCCGTCTTTAAGCCTCGGCGATTGACGGCCGAAGAGTTTCGCGATGCGATGTTGCGAACTTCGGGTGAACTGAATCCGAAGCTGGGTGGCATACCCAACCGGCCTGAAATCAATCTGGAGGCGGCACTTCAACCTCGCCAAGTCATGGGGACATTCGCGGCCGCTTGGGTTCCGAATCCGCTTCCCGAGCAACGTCATCGGCGAAGCTTGTACGCTTTGAAGACTCGCGGCCAACGCGATCCGTTCATGGAAGTTTTTAACGAACCGGGTCCTGACTTTTCGTGCGAAGCGCGCGAACTTTCGACGGTGACCCCGCAAGTGTTCAGGCTCTTCAATGGCCAAGCCTCCTACGATCGTGCTCTGGCCCTTGCCAATCGAGTCGTCAAGGAACAGACTGACGACAACCGGAGTGTACAGCGACTCTTTCAGCTAACGTACGGTCGCAAACCGACTTCGGAGGAAGAACGATTGACGATCGAGCATTGGAACAAGATGACAGCCGTTCAATCGAAGTTGCATGTGGATCGCCCGGCACCGCCATTGAGCGTGATTCGCGAAGCGGTCGAGGAAAACACCGGCGAGAAGTTTACTTTTCACGAGAAGCTGGATGCATGCGCCGATTTTGTTTCCGATCTGCAACCTTCCAACGCTGATGCGAGGACGCGCGCATTGGCAGACATTTGCTTGGCGCTGTTCAATTCCAATGAATTTGCTTTTGTATACTAGAAATCATGAGTGTCAAACCTTTTTCTACTTGTGCAGGAAACCGAGTACTGCATGCACCGACCCGTCGCGAATTCGTTTATGGACTCGGTGCGAGCATTGGAAGTATCGCCCTCACTTCGTTGCTAGCAGCGGATTCCAAGAGTCCACTTTCCGTAAAGCCTCAACATACGACTGCGAAAGCCAAGAACTGCATCTTTCTGATGATGGAGGGTGGGCCGAGTCACATCGATACGTTTGATCCCAAACCCAAGTTGGCGGACCTTCATCTCAAGGAGTTCGTTCGTGAAGGCAAGATGAAATCCGCCATGGAGAGCGGCAAGCGATATTTCGTGCAAAGTCCGTTTCGATTTAAACAGTGTGGCCAAAGCGGTGCCGATATGGCGGAGAATTGGTCCCACTTGGCCAATGTTGCGGACGATCTTTGCTTCTTTCGCGGTTGCCAAGTCGATAGCGTCAATCATCCGACGGCCATGTACCAGATGAATTGTGGGAATCGATTCGGTGGCGACCCGGCAATCGGCTCTTGGGTGACGTATGGCCTTGGATCGACTAATCAAGATCTGCCCGGTTTTATCGTCTTGCCCGAAGTCAGCTACCCACAGGGTGGCAGTGCCAATTGGAGCAACGGTTACTTACCGGCAAGTTTTCAGGGGACACCGTTGCGTGCCAAGGGGAGCCCCATCCTTGACTTGCAACCGCCTACGGGGATCACAACCGAGCATCAAAGAGCCAATCTCGATTTCCTCGCTAAGCTGAACGAGCAGCATCACGACAAGCATCCTTGGCATGACGAATTGGTGGCTCGCATGGATAGCTACGAACTGGCTTTTCGAATGCAAATGCAGGTCCCAAGCGTCATCGATATCGAACAAGAGGATGCCAAGACAAAGGCCATGTATGGGATTGGAAAAGGGCCGTCCGATGCGTTCGGGCGCAAGTGCTTGCTGGCGAGAAAGCTGGTTGAGCAAGGTGTTCGATTTGTTCAGCTCTATGCGGGATCGTGGGACAGCCATGACTACATTGAGCGAGCGCATGGGAACCTTGTTCAGCAAGTCGATCGACCGATTGCCGCGTTGATCATGGATCTCAAGCAGCGTGGGTTGCTGGAGAGTACGCTTATCGTGTGGTGTGGTGAGTTTGGTCGCAGTCCGGATAACGGAGTAAGGGGCGGCACGGCTTACGGTCGCGATCACAACGCGAAAGCCATGACGATTTGGTTTGCCGGTGGCGGCGTGAATGCAGGGCATACGATCGGAGCGACTGACGAAACGGGCGCCGAAGCGGTAGAAGGCATCGCCCATGTTCGCGATGTGCACGTTACACTTTTAAAGCTGCTGGGTTTGGAGGACCACAAATTGACGTACTATCACGCGGGTCGCTTCAAACAGCTAAGCCAATTCGGTGGCCAAGTCATTAAAGATCTCATCGCAACCTAGTGTTTCATTCAATCTAGCATCGAAAGCGTGAAGGCAATGCATTTCGTTACCGCTGGGTTCATCCCAGCGGGACAGGCCCGAATGGAAGGCTCTTTCCCCAATCACAACCGATATCCGTTGGAGAATCCAAGGTTTCGTTGTAGCCCATTGGTTATTCTACCAGCGGAACCCAGATCTCCATGCGGTTACGTGGACAACGGTTATATTGCAAGACGTTTTGAAAACTACGCGGGTGGTTCGCCCGGTACCATTACCATCCAGCCGACATTGAACTTGTCGGTTACGATGCCATAACACGGTGACCAGAATGTCTTGCAGAGCGGCATCATAATGCTGCCTCCTTCGGCTAAAGCGTTGAAGGCCTTATGTGCTTCGGTCCCCAAACGACATAATTCAGAAAAAATGTCCCATTGCGTATCCCCTTGTTTTCATTTGTTACGTAGCCTGCTCTCGCGCCGCTAACAGATCTGTTAAGAGCCCGCTTTTTTGAGGGAGCAATGTCAGCTTTGTTTTGCAGTCGAGTAACTTCTGCGTTTCAAGGATCGTGAACATTGCGTCGGACGTTTCCGGATCCTTACAGATCTTCTTCAAGGCGTTTCCTACAAACTCGGGCCGAATCGCAGCGGCTTTTGCAAATTCAATAGCGGCCTTGCGATCAGCGGTACTCGTAATAATGCTGACCTGGTTTGCACCATCCTGCTTGATCGCGGAGGTCACTTGCCGCAACCGGTTGACAACCTTGCTCTCAATTTGACGAATCATCTCAGCGTCGCGAAAATGAACTTTTCGAATGTATACCGAACCGAGTCGGTAACCCCACTCATCCGACCTAGGAGAGACTTCTTCACGTACCGTCGAGCTCATCCCATGACGGTTGACCATCATGAGGGCCAATGGCAAATTACTGAGGCAACGAACCGTGGAATTCGCAACGTTTGCAGACAAAGAACCTCGCGGATCCATATTCTTGAACAGGTAAGCCACTGGGTCACTAATATACATCTCGTACCAAATTCCGATTCCCATCGGTGCTCCTTCTTCCGAGTTCACTGGCGCACTTCGCAGGTAGACTTGGTCCAATCGCATATCGATGACATAGCATTTTCCCAGCCAATTAACGACTAAGGCTTTCCACTCCATAAGAGGCCATAGAAAATGAAGGCCTGGCTCTTCGATGATCTCGATGACCTTTCCGAAAAGGACATAGACATGACATCTGCGTTCCTGAACAATGGTATAAACTCCGATGAGGCGTCCAAGGCCCAACGCGATAGGTACAATAAAAAACGACAATATAAAAGTGATAAAGAATGCGGCAATTCCGTTCATGAGTCCACCTCCACAAATGCTTGTTCCGAACGTCCGAAGAGTGACATTCTGACATTTCTAACATATGCCTTGAGAACGCCGGGGCCGCTCTGCTTTAGCGACTCGAGTTGGGTCGCCATTCGTTCCAATGGTTCTATCTCTGCCTGAGCTCTTAACGTTTCAATTTCTACAGCCCGCTTGGATTGGACGATCTTTTGATCCGCGGCGGCTTGCGCCAAACTTATGTCAGATGAAACTTGGTTATGCGCCGTATTAATTGCAGCCAACGCCGATTCAACTTCGGGCGGCGGATCGATTCCAGTGATGAGCGATGCGTCGAGCACCATCCCATACCTTGCCGCAGAAGAGCGACACTCGCGATCCATGTGTTCGTTTAGGTCACGCAGGTTCTTCCGCAGATCGTTGATCGAAACGCCAAAGTTAACGCTGGCGTCTGCGGGGGTTTCACCTGCGACAATGGCCTGAACGATCGGAGGAGCTTCAAAGTTCGCGATTCTTTCGCGGAGCACAGACACAAAATAGCCCATCACATGGGAGATGGGGCTTTTGACACCGAACAAGTAAGCATAAAGATTCGCTTCCGAGACACCGTAACGAATCTGACCGTCGAGACCAATGTTCAGTTGATCTTTCGTAACGGCTTCTAAGATTGTCCCACCTTTGTTGGCTTGTGGTTCATCAGGATCGTAGGCCATATTCATGGTTGCAGTCGCAATGGAAACCCGATGCACTTGTTGCCAGGGCCATTTCCAGTAAAAGCCGGGTTGGACGATACGGACCTGCGGATAGCAATAGCGTTCTCGTTCGTCCTCGGCCAACACTTCGGCGAACGGTAAAGTCAGGGTTGTCGCTTCCCCTAGTCGATCCGCTCGTCCAAACGTGGTGATTAAGGCACGTTGATTTTGGTCGATGATATAGAAACCTGCTACGAAATATCGAATGACAAACCAAGCGACAACACCAGCCGCACATCCTAAAAGAACTCCCATCGTCGCAACCTCGTTTGAATACTCATAACGTATAGCTTTGCCATAAACCAGCACTCAAGTCTAAGCCAACTCAAATCAAAGTTCAGTGAATTACGAGAAACTATAGCGATTTTTTTGATGGCTAGCGTCGCGAGGCGCGACAAACATTTCACTCGTGGCCGACGCTGCCAGCATCCGAGCCGACGCTAGCAGCGTCGGCCACGTCTTATTTCGCCTTCCCTAGCACCGCAGACTGAACATAAATAGTTACCGGATTCATATTGGGCGAAAGGTCGAACAGGATAGCGACCTCTGTTGGGGCGGCCTGTTTGCGGTCTGGCCATGAAATTTTCCGAAACGAGTTTTGATTGAAGCGTGCTTGGCACGATCGAACATGTATCTTAGCTTCCAGCGAAAGAATTCGCCGAATGGTGTCGGAAATCGTGAGTTTGCCGCTCAACCCGAACGACTCAGCGTCTAGTTCACGTGCGATAGCCCTATGCATTTCAAAAAGGAGAACTGCTAGACGGTCATGTCCAGTCAATTCTGCCCTTTCCGAAATACGAAGCGTGGTAATGGAACTCTCTCCCGTGGAATACTCCGCATACTTTTGCGAAAACGGCATCCGGTTGTCCCAGTATATTCGTTCACCCACGAATTTTCCGGAAAAGCATTCTTCCTGCCACGAACATATCGTTGGATACTCTATTAAAACCGAGGCTAGGTCCGGCCTTTCTAATTGCAATTGCTTCAATTGCATTGATCCAAATGCCGCGTCTGCCTTCGAACGGTTAAATTACTTTTCCTGGTTGATTTGTTTCAACCCAGCAGTCAGCCACGCGAGGTTGAAGCGATAATGCAAGCGGCTACTGATCAATTGAATCACACCGTCGGGTGACTGCGTGGCCGCTAGGTATCCTGCGTGTTCGGCACGCGTCGATGTGGCGATGAACCGCCCTGTATGGCCGCCTCCGTCGAATTCACCACCGCCTGGTGTTAGCAGTTTGCGCACGGGCCAAGTCTTTCCCTGGTCGAACGAAAGGGCCGCAAACATTCCGTGCCCCGTGAACTCCACGCCGTTCTGATCGATTAAGGTCATGCCATTGGCTTCCGGCTCTCGGCGGTTGCCCGAGGTGAAAGATATCAGCAGCAACGGTCCTTCATCCAATCGCCGCAATACCAGACGTTGGCCTCCGCCAATCGGTGGAAATGGACTAGCAGTGTAGATCCACGTTTTGCCAAGATCGTTGGAAAGACTCATGGGCATCTTGCCGTCGATGGAGTCACCACGACCGAGCGCCATCAGTCGGCCATCCTCCAGCTCAATGACTTTGGCATGGATGCCTGCAATCGTCCCTTCGCCAATTCCCCCTTCCTTGAAGACGGGCTCCGGTTTGCCTTCGCCCGGATCCACCCAGGTTTTTCCACCGTCGCGACTAATGTGAAGTGCTGTGCCGCCATTGCCCCCCGGAACCGCATCGCAGTTTTGGAGAAGCACACCCGCTTTCGTCATCAGCGTGTCGGCGATCACTTGATGGCGTCCGATGAATCGTGGATCAACCGAACGTGGAGCGGTCCATGTTGCGCCGTTGTCCTGGCTGGTTCGCATGAGCAACGCCAGCAGAGCCCAACCCTTGCCACCATCGGGAGCCATACCGTTGAAATGAAAAACCGTCCCCTTGCCATCATGAAAGATACTCGAACCGTGCATGTTCCGATTCGGTGCTTTGAAAAACTCGCTGGAGGGTTCCCACTGATCTTGTCCCGCCTTAAGCCGACTAGCAAGCACGGTCAATTCCGTTCCCGTTTCGCTTTTGGTCGAATACCAGATGCCTAGTAGATCGCCATTTGCTAACCAAGTGATCGAGGGCTGATGATTGTGGCTATGAAATGGTTCCGATGGTTCCGATGGAGGCAATACAAAGGGTATTGGCGTTGCGAAGAAGGGTTGTACTTTTGCGTTTTTGGTCCATTGGAAGACTTCTTGCGAAACTGCTTTGGCCCACTGCGGAGTCGATTTGACCGGGACGGGGGTCATCTTGATCACACGTCCATCCGTTTCTTCGACTTCGAAATGACGGTAGGTTGTTGATGGGCCAAGTTCCTGCGCAGGAACGGCAGTTGCAAACAGTATCCCTATGGCCGCAAGACCTTTTGAGTACGCCGACACGCCGGGTAGCGTTGCGGCTATGATGGAGTGTAATACGGGCGGGATTCGATGCATCATGATTATTGATTGCGATAAACGTGGGGGAATTGCCGACTTTTTTCATTTCTCAATTCTATCGTAACCAGTCTCGGAAGATACAGTTTCACGGATCCGAGAGTCAAGTAATTCTTCAATAGGATGTCCATATGAATGCTATGAATCGCCAAGTCACACTTGCCGCCAGACCGGTTGGATCGCCGAAGGAGTCGGATTTTAGGCTTGTCGAATCCGTGGTCCCAGAACCTGGACCTGGCCAAGTCTTGATTCGGACTCTCTATCTCTCGGTAGATCCTTATATGCGAGGCCGCATGAACGACCGCGCATCCTATGCCGCCCCATTTCAACTCGGCGAGGTGATGACCGGGGGTGTGGTAGGGCAGGTCGTGCAATCGAAGCTCGACAAGTTTCCGAAGGGGGCGTTTGTCCAAGGACTGTTGGGGTGGCAGGACTTTAGCTTGAGCGATGGCGTGGGCATTCATCGAATAAGCCGTGACCTTGCCCCACTTTCAGCGTACCTTGGAGTGCTTGGCATGCCAGGATTGACCGCGTATTTTGGACTCTTAGACATTGGCCAACCGAAGGCTGGTGAAACCGTACTTATCTCCGGTGCAGCAGGCGCCGTCGGATCTATCGTTGGCCAGATTGCAAAGCTGCAGGGCTGTCGGGTCGTAGGCGTAGCTGGAACGGACGCCAAGGTGCGTTTACTGACAGAGGAGTTTGGCTTCGATGCTGCGTTCAACTATCACAATGAAAAGAACTATTATGCAAAATTGAAAGAACTTTGTCCGCAAGGTATCGACGTCTATTTTGACAACGTTGGGGGCGAACTCACCGATGCCGCCTTTCACTACCTCAACGTCCATGCTCGCGTGTGCGTCTGCGGGCAAATCTCACAGTACAATCTAACCGAACCCGATCTCGGACCTCGGCTGCTTTGGAAACTGATCGAGAAGCGGGCCAAGGTCCAGGGCTTCCTGGTTTCGGACTATGCTCCAAGATTCAAAGAAGGCTTCACGCAACTGGCCGAATGGCTTCGGACCGACAAGCTCCAGTATCGCGAGAGCATCGTCAACGGACTTGAGAATGCCCCCAAGGCCTTTATGGGAATGCTCCAGGGGCAAAACATTGGTAAACAGATAGTTCTCGTATCGCCGAGCGACACCACCACGTAAATCAAACGACTTCCCACCCAAGTTCCATCGTATTTAGAGACATAGCAGATGCTGACAACCAATATCATTCGGCGAAGAATCCAATCCGCGATGCTTGCCTTGGCCATCGTCTACGCCATGCATGATTGCACCCATGCACAGAAAGAAGACCCGATCGCTGCGCAACTTTGCGAAATTCTTTACGAAGGGCGGTTTGCTCAAGGTGAGATTGAACTGGAAGCCAAACTGGCGGCCAATGCGAAAAACGAAGCACTTCGAGCTTCGATCGGCATTGTGCAGTTTGTCATAGCGGTTGAGGAACTGTCGCAAGACTACTATCGTTTCGGTATGGAGCCACAACGCGGTATCGCGATTGGGAACATGCTGATGCAAAGGACTGGCAACCCCAAACCAGAGCCTATCGGGTACGAAGATATGAAAGGCATTTTGGAACGTTTTGAACAACGACTAATCAAGGCCGAGAAGACCCTTTCTGAGTTCCATTTTTCGGGTATTAAGCTCCCCATCGATGTGTCACGCATCTACCTCGACATCAACCATGACGGCAAAATGACCGAAAATGTCCGGCTCGCCTCGATCATTGCCATTGGCGTGACTGGCAATCCAAACAACGCGAATTTGGTTGGCAATTCGGCCACGTTTGCGTTTGATGATGCGGACGTACTTTGGCTCCGGGGATACATCCATGTTATGTTGGGGACAGTGAATATCGCATTAGCGCACGACTGGCGGGATGCATTCGAGCGCACGGCACACTTGATCTTCGCCAAGCCGAAGACGGCCTATCCGTTTTTGCTTGAGGAAGGTGAACAAAAGAATTGGTCCATCAATCAAATCGCCGACCTCATTGCGTTCATTCATGTGATCCATTTCGAGGTCGTTGAACCAAAGCGGATGGCAGAAGCGCTGGGGCACTTCGAACAAGTCGTTGCACTGAGTCGAACCACTTGGAAATGGATCCGCGAAGAGACCGATAACGATCGCGAGTGGCTTCCGGGTCCAAAGCAAAATTCGGTAATGCTAGATGGTCGAGTAGGTGGTCGCTTGGGCGAAAATTGGGAGAGAGTGCTCGACCGCACCGAGTTCGTATTGCAGGGCAAAGAACTCATTCCATTCTGGCGTGGATATGAGGGGGGCAATGCCTGGGTGTTCTTCAACAACAGCAGCAACACAAAGTTTCATCCAAAACTTGGTATCAACCTCCGCAAGGTGTTTACTGATCCCAAACGCTTTGATCTCGTGTTGTGGATGCAAGGGACAGGAGTCGCGCCCTTCTTAGAAGAGGGCAAGACGATTGATTTCCAGGCGTGGCAAGATTTATCCGAATCTTTCGGCGGACGTTTGCCGTTTTTCTCGTTCTGGATCAACTGAATAGTAGGGGTTTATTGTCGCCTTTCGCTCCGCGAAAGTTGCGCCGGGCGCTAGCTAGCCCATCCGTTCGGGGCTTGACGGCTTGACCCCGACGGAGGGACAAGCCTGGGCTGTTAAAAATTCGGGGTTGACACGATGTTTTGCGTATCCATTTCACGCGGTAATACTTCCTCTTCTATTCCGATAGGGATAGCAGCAAGCAGCTTGGTATCCCGATAGGCATTACAGCGAGTAGCCGGTGGTAAGCGGAGCGACACCACCGGGAACCGTCGGCGCATGATCTGGCTCAGTCGGATGGCTGTGCCCTATCGGTTCGAGACCCAGCATCTGCTCTTTGGTAAACGTCATCAGTGCGTATACCCTATACAAAAAGGGGACCATCAAGAGGACCAAACAAGTCGACGCCAATAGTCCGAACGCAAGACTGGTCGCCATCGGTATCAATGCCTGTGCTTGCAACGATTTTTCCGACAACATCGGCAGTAGCCCTGCTATGGTGGTCACGCTCGTTAAAAACACAGCTCTCAATCGACGCGAACCGGCGGTCATCAACGCCTCATTCACCGGCATCCCTCCTCGGATGCACTGATTAATAAAGTCCACCAAGACGATGGAGTCGTTAACAACGACTCCAGCCAACGTGACCATCCCAAACATGCTAAAAAGCGTCAGTGGCAAGCCCATGAACGCGTGTCCGAAGATGGCGCCAACAATTCCAAAAGGCACAATCGCCAGAATAATGAAGGGCTGCAAATAGGACGAAAACTCGAAGACCAATAATAAGTACATCGCCAACATCGCAACAGTAAAGCCAATGACAAGGCTTGAGAACGATTCGGCGGTCTCTTGCTGCTGCCCTTCCCAACGGAAGCGCAACGAAGGGTACTTTGCCAAAAGCTCCGGGACCAATGTTTCTTTGAGACTCCTGGCCACCAGTGCTGCGTTCCCTTGGGCGGTGTCGATTTCGGCACTAACGGTAATCGATCGCATTTGATCCAAGCGGTTGATTTCAGAATAACCCCTCGGAGTTGCAATCTCTGCCAACTCCGTAATTGGATATTCCACATTATTTGGGCCACGTACTTTCAAATCCTTGAAGTCGGCCAAAGAGCGTCGCTGTTCCAAAGGATACCGAACCATCAGCTTGACTTCGTGCCGTCCTCGCTGCAACCGCATGACTTCAGCGCCGAAGTAAGCATTCCGCACCGTCTCGGAAAGATCGGCAACGGTGATACCCAACGACTTAGCTCGCTCTTTGATGCTGAATTGGAACTCGATTTTGCCTGGCGCGGAGTCATCGCGAACATCGAAAACACCGGCAAACTTGGCCAGGGCTTCCTTAGCCGCTTCCACGCCTGCTTCCAGTGCGGCAACGTCTTGTCTTGGAGCCAAAATCTTAAACTCAAGCGCCCGACCGCCGGGGCCTATGTTGGCCGCTTGGAAAGTTACTCGTTCAGCGCCAGGAAAGATGTCCGATGCGACTCGCCACCGATTCAGCAATTCATCGCTGGTGACATTGCGAACCGTCGCTTCGTGTATCTCGACCTGGACTTGTCCAACATGTGAACCATTGATGCGGTCCCCTCCGGCGGGATCTCCTTGCGCTGCTGTTCCAATTTGCAAAAACGTCAAGACAACAGGGCCGTTCGGAGCCGTTGGGTCTGTTGACTTGGGCGTTTTGTTGGTCCCAGCTAATTCTTCTTCTCTCGCTATGTCCTCGCTGACTCTGCGAATCGCAGCTTCCATGCGCCGAGTCGCTTCGCTCGTTACAGCAACCGGCGTACCGTCGGGATAGACGACTTGGCCAATAATCGTCTTGCCGTCCAGATTCGGAAAGAACTCAAACGGAACGATGCCCGATCGAACCATCCCCACCGCCGTCATGACGACAAACAATCCCGCCGCGACGGGCAAGGCTGGATGCTTGAGAGATAAGCCCAGAATGGGGCCGTAAAATCGCTCTCCAAACCAATCCAAGGCAGCATTGCAAGGCTTCCCAATCCACTCGAAAAAACGCTCCAGCGGTAAAATCGATTGTGACAGTCTGTATTTCACCCACTGGAAGAATGTTCTCGGCTTGACCGCGTCGTGCGACAAGTGCCCTGGAAGTGCGATGGAGGCTTCGACCAATGACACCAATAGCATGGCGATAATGGCTGCCGGCATGACTGCGATGAATTTGCCCATCACCCCAGAAACATAAAAAAGAGGTATGAAGGCTATGATGGTGGTGGCCACACTCGAGAACACACTGGGTAATACTTCCGTCGCGCCATCGATGGCTGCTTGCAAATTGGTTTTGCCCTTTTTGCGATGTTCAAAAATATTTTCTCCGATCACGATACCGTCATCAACTACGATTCCGACCGCCATCAAAAACGCAAACATCGTGAGCATGTTTAGCGTTTCCCCCGAGTAGAGCAAATAAATACCTGCGCCGGTCAAGCTGATCGGAATGCCCATGGCGACCCAAAAGGCCAATCGCAAATTCAGAAATACGGCCAATAGCAAAAAGACAATGATCCCACCTTGGAGACCATTGGATTGCAGCATGCGAATACGATCGCGAACGTCGACGCTCTCGTCTCCCCATGCTCGCAACGAGTAACCAGCTGGTACCTCTGCCGTTTTGATAAACGTGTTCACCTCGTCGGATATGTTGAGCAAATCTTCGTCGCTGGTTCGCTCGATGGTGATCACCATTGCCGGACGACCGTTGATCTCGCTGATGGCAGTCACATCGTCAAAATCATCTCGAACCGTGCCGATATCTCCGACGGTAAGCACAACGCCATTGCGTTGAGTAATGACAGGCAAGGTCTCTATGTGTTCGCCTACCTCGCGTTTGTTTTTACCGCGAAGAAGAATCTCTTGACCGTCGCTCTTGAGCTGTCCGCTCGGAATCTCTACGTTCTCTCGTTTCAACGTGTTCGCAATTTGCGATAGGGTCAACCCGTATTTGCGCAACGTATCTTCGTCGATTTCCACGTCGATCTGGTAGGGCTTGGCGTTCGCGATTTGAGCTTGCGACACCGACGGCAACTCCAAAAGTCTTTCCCGAATGTTTTCGGTGTAAGCTCGCAATTGACGCTCTGAATCGCCGGATCGGTTTTCGGGACCGAGGATCGCAACACGGATGGCTGGCAACCGAAACGTTACTTGCTCGACCGTTGACTTTTCGCTGCGTTCCGGGAAGAAGACCGACACACGATCGACGGCCGAACGGATCTCGGAAAGTACGCGTTGCGGATCAGCAACCTTGGAATCCAATTGCGCCAGGGTAAATCCACTACCTTCCCGGCAAATACTGGTGATCTTCTTGATGCCCGAAAGGGATCGAATCGATTCCTCGATCTTTTGGCAGATGCCACTTTCCACTTCGTCAGGTGTCGCGCCGGGATACGGTACCGAAACCAAAATCACATCGAGTTGGAATTCTGGGAAGGTCTCTCGTCGCATCGCAAAGAAGGAGACGAAACCGATCACCAGTATCAAGACCACCAGGACATTGATTCCTGCAATGTTGTTGACTGCCCAGCGAAGGACGTTTTTCATGGTTGGTCGCTTCCGATCCTTGAACGTAGATAGCGAGCTTTATCCGATCCATCTCCGATAAGGTTGGCCAACGGAGTCACCACCGTCAAGGCTCCCGGTACCAAGTCGGGGCGGGCTTCAGCGATCCAATATTCCTGTTTTGAATCCGATGGCAACCTGATCGTGCTAATCACCTTAACTGCGCTCAGCACGCGAACCCGACCGGCGGACCAATCCGCCACGTCCAGTTTGGGTTTCGCGACTTCGTGGTGGTGGATGGTCGTCTCGGTCGTGTTGCCGGATGGCAGGACCAAGGAATCGTCTTGTTCGAAATGCCAGACTTGATTCCCTGGTTTCAGAGCTAGTTTTGGCAACAGCACCAATGCTTGACTTGGCTTGGTTCGAATACTGCAATCCACGAACATCCCGCGCACCAGAGCAGGCACCCCCCCGTTGTCGTCTTCCTTGATGATGGATCCATTTTGCCAAACCTCGCGCGGATTGTCGACTGCGATGCGCACAGGGACTGTACGAGTCTGAGCATCGATCCCAATTCCTTCGTAGCGACTCAGATGGCCTTGCCATTGAAAATCGGTGTTGTCGCGGCCTGCCACATGGTAAGAGATGGTCACGGGAGTTTTAGGGAGCTCGTAACTGGACGACTGAATGATTCGCAACGAAGGATTTGTCGATTTTGCCGAATCGGCTTGGTCTAAAATGAGCAGCAATTGATCGGAGCGAAGATTGCAGGATACTTCCACTCGTTCTGTATCGTCGATCATGCACAGAGTCGCACCCTTTTGAACATAAGAATCCTCTTGGACCGACTCGGTAATGATGACTCCGGAGATGGGGGATTTTACGGTGGTGCGTTCGAGGTTGACGTTGGCTTGTTCGAGTTGCGTCGCAGCCAGCCTCTCTCCCAACTGAATTCGGGTTCTCCGGGTATCGATCATCTGCATTTGATTTTGGATCGCTAGTTTTTGGTTTGCGCTGGTGATCCGCAGTCGACGCGATTGATCCAATTCCGTAGCGGAAGCGAACCCGCTGGGCAACGACTCCAATCGTTTGAGATCCTTCTCTTGGAGTGCGACGTCTTCTTCCGCCAGCGCAAGAGATTTTTTTGCATTGGCGAGTTCTTGATCCAGTTCTTTTTGTTGTGCGTATTCAGAATCGCGAAGCGCAGCCAGTCGATCGACCTCGAGCTTGAAGTCGGTTGGGTCTATATTGAAAAGTACATCCCCTTTGTGCACAAAGCGACCAATCCTGCAGTTCTCGCTTTTGAACTGGACTCGCCCTGCGATTTCGGCCCCCAACGTCACTTGGCGGAAAGGAACTACCGTTCCAGTAATGTCCACATCGAGCGATTCCAGCCCTTCGAAAGCCTGAACTGCTTGGACGCCTACGATGGAAAGCTTCGCCATCTTGGAGGCCGGATCGTCGCCGTCGATCGCGATTTGTTTCGGCTGTTGGCTACCCATCGCGAGAAAAACGGCGACGCCAGCTAGAACTAAAAGAGTTGGGAGAAGGCCGCCAAAAAACAGGTTGGCAGCTTGATTCTGGATTCTGGACACGCTTGCAGATCTACATTCGAGTTTGGACTAAATGGTGAAAAGGGACAACCCTATTTTAGTCCATCCGTCTGCAAACGCCTAACCCAACAACGTAATTCACTATTCCAGGCTAATTAGAACACATCGCTCAGACCGCTCGACAGAGATCCCAAGTTCTCTGGAATAGGGGAATCCGCTACCGTTTCCAAATCGCGTTGCTTCAAAGCTACAACTGCGTCTTTCGGTGAAACTGGGAGCGGATTTGCGATTTTGAAATCCTCTACCAGATTTTGGATCCCTGACTGAAGTTCGTTGAGCATCTCAGCCAGTGCTGTCATCACCGCATAAGTGTCGGCATTCTGATGATGTCCGAGGACCTCGATTCGACCCAAAACTTTTGTCTTGGAGACTACCGGCAATCGCAGGGACCATCGCTCAGAGAACTCTGGTAGCTTGTTCTTGTGCCAACTCGCATGAAAACCCTCATGAAGCCAAGGCATGTTCAGGTCCAGGCTGATCTTGGCCAAATGGTGCTTTTCTGCAAACTCCACCATCGTACTCCAGACCGTATCCCATTCCCGTGAGCCTTGCAAACGGACGGTTTGCTGTCGCACTTGATGATCCGAAACGCCACGTCGAGCAACGATGGTTTTGGAGAAATTCACGCTGCGTTTGAATAGGAGTTCGAGTTCTGCAAACCCAAAAACACGGGTTGCTACCAACGATCCCAGTGCGAAAACCATTGTTCCAATCGAAATCACGTCCGATTGAAAAACAACCCCGAGCACAGCACCGCTGGCAGTTACTAAACTTAGCAGGGTTATGACTCCAACCAACCAACGATTTTTGATGCCGAAGCGCATCAAATTGTGATGCAAGTGCCCTCTGTCCACGGTGAATACACTCCGCCCAGTCAACTTGCGGCGAACTATGGCCATCCCGGAATCGAACAACGGAATCGACATCAACACGATCGGAACCGCAATCGAAATCGGGCTCTCTTCGGTAAGCCAACTTCTCATTGCTAGAACGCCGAGAATAAGTCCCACCAACATACTGCCCGCGTCACCCAAAAAGACTTTGGCTGGCGGCAAGTTGAAAACCAAGAAGCCCAGAAGCGAGCCTGCCATCGAGGCCGCAACCATCGATTCCATATAGTTGTTTGTATACCAACCGATTGCTGCCAGTGCTGCAAACGATATCCATCCAACCGAGGAACAAAGACCATCCGCACCATCGATGAGATTTACGGAGTTGATCGATAGCAGCAACCAACCAAGCGTGACCGGAACTGCCAGTAATCCCAGTTGCAACGGCATTCCGAGTATAGTGATGGAATCAATGGCAAAGCCGAAAGCGATAATGGAGAGGCAGATGATGATCTGCCCGAGCAGCTTCTGCCGTCCACGAAGTCCGAATCGATCATCCAACACGCCAAGAAGGACAATGGCAACCGCTCCCAAAGCCATCGACGTCGCTTCGTATACGTGGCCTGTAAACATCGTGGCAAACTCGACGTTGGTTAACAAACAAACGCTTACCGTCGCGATCATGCTGAAAAGAATTGCCAGACCTCCGCACAACGCGATGGGCTCTCGATGAAGTTTTCGATGCGTATCCGGATGGTCCATCAATCCGACAGTCAACGCCAGACGCCTGGAAAGAGGGGTCGCAATGAGTGCAAATAGGAAAGCAATTGAAAGCGCAACAATCGGGAAAATCATAGATGTACATGCCTCGATGAGTGTTCACCACAAATCCACTTATCGCAAATCCGTGCGTGCGAAAATGGCGATAAACCACCCCGCATCCTCACCATGATCCTCAAGACTGACTCATTCGTCTAGATCCTGTTTCGTTAACTAATCGTAAAAGTTTCCAGCACGATCAGACGAATCCAAATTGCGAGCATGAATCAGATATCCCCCACAAACGGTTATTCGTGCACAACCAAACCAAGTGGAATCCACTACAATCGAACGAGTATTAGGAGCAGATATAGTAAATCCCATTTTAGGGAGTCGTATCTTCCTCAGAACGCGAACAGCGGCGAACAGAGGGGTGCATCATTTCCGCACCTTGGAAAGCTGTTAAACCTCTCTTTCACGAGATCGCTGCGCAAAGAAAATACTTTTCACAAAGTACCCAGAAAACTTTTAAAATTCCGTCGAAAATAATTGCAAAGCTGAAACACATGGATCGCGAAAAGTACAAAGAACTCGTTTCAACATTTTTCGAGTGGGATCAACCTGCGATTTCACAGATTTTCGCGGAACTCCTTTCGGCAGTTGCTGCGGAACGGGATTTAACTCCATCCGGCTTAATGAGCCAAAACTACGAAACGGCCAGAGCCAATCCGGAAATAAATGTACTTCCCGGAAATTTGAAGAACGCACGCGATGCAATTTTCCCGTACTTTTGGGGGACGGACAGTTGGAACAATCCGCTCCATCTGGAAAACGTAAAGGGGCCCGCCAATCACGCATCGCTCATTGGAGCGCTGGCTTGTTTGCTCAAGAACCCAAATTTGTGCACAGATCGATATAGCCAACGTTCGAACGAACTCGAAGTCAAAGCGGTTACGACTTTGGCCAATTTGATCTTTTATCACACCGACGATCCGTGGGGGGTATTCACCATCGGCGGCACGATTTCGAACCTTTACGGAGCCAAAATCGGACTCGAACGCGTGCTTCCTGGTGCGATGCGTACTGGCTTATTGGGACAGCGAGTCGTTGGGATCTGCTCTCAAGCGGGGCACTACTCGAACCAAACCGTAGCCGGCTGGCTCGGCATCGGTACTCAAAACTTGATCGAAATTCCCACCGATGAAAAACTAGCCATGCGGCTCGATCTGCTGGAGGCCAAACTCGACGAACTGTATTCCACCAACATCAAAGTTGCCTACGTATGTGCAACCTTCGGAACTACGGACGGTTTTGGGATAGATGACATTCAGGCTATTCGCGAACTGCTTATTTCCAAAGGCAAGCAGTATTCCGTACCGTTGCCACAACTCCACGCGGATGCGGCTGTCGGTTGGGCCATGGTGATGCTGACCGACTACGATACTTCAAAAAATCCCTCGCGAATGGAGGATGGCCTGCTGGACATTGTTCGAACGGTTCAAGTGAAGAACAAGGGGTTGCGCTACGCGGACAGCGTGACCATCGATTTTCATAAGCTGGGCCGCGGTCACTACCCTTCCAGCGCGTTTATCGTGAACCGACGCGAGGACCTGAAGTATCTGGCCAGAACGGTTTCCGATACTCCTTACTTCTCGGATGCGGACGCAAGTCGCGATCCTGCATTGTTCACACTGGAATGCTCTCGGCCAGGTCTAGGGCCATATAGTGTCATCGCGTCGCTCAATGGAATCGGCCTGACAGGCTGGCAAATGCTGACGGCTCGTGCGTTGGAGCTAACCCAACGTCTCAAAGATAGGTTGGCTAAGATCGAGTACTGCAAGGTACTCAACGCCGATACCCGCGGCGTATCGGTCAACTGGTGGGTTCTGCCAAAGGGTCGAAATGCGGAAGATATCTATCAGCGATTGGTTCGCAACGAATTGACATCGGAACAACTCGCTCGCTACTTACCCGAGGTTCGGCAACTGTTCGACAAGCGAACCAAAATGATGGACCCTACTCTAGATGCCCGGCTGGGCTTTACAACCAGTTTTGGTTACTGCCCAAACGGTATCCACATCCCAGCTTGGAAGGCCGTCTTTTTCAATCCCAAGACAACCGAAGAAATCGTCGACCGCATCGCGTACGGAATTGAGGAGTTGTAGTGCCAACGAATGACTGCCATTAGGCGAGCGCGAGAAAAAAAAGGTCCAGGCCACCGGGTGACACGCCTCAGAGCGATAGTGACGTGTGGCTCGTCCCAGAGCGATTAGCGATGGGCGTGGGAAGTGTGGCAAATGATTCTAGCGATTCACCACGCCCTTCGTTCCTCAGAGCGTGCCACACGCGAAGGGCGGGGCTTGCCACACGCTTCGCTTGCCCAATCAGTTTA
>JAYTVM010000118.1:0-2203 GCA_043743995.1 Pirellula sp.
TACCTTGGGGCAATCACCTCTTCCAACCGCCTGCAAGTCCTGCTGGCCAAGCCGGGATCGCGTGCCCAGCTTAGGGCATTCGAGTCAGTGGTCTTACGATGTTGAACCACAGAGCCCAGTGAAGTGACTGCGAACTGAATTCACTGGGGGATGACTGGTTCCAAAACGCAAGAGGCCATCGACGATGCCACATTCCAAAACGTCTCCAGTGAGTGACTCGGCTAGCTGTTTGAACTTATGCGATTTCGATCTGCGACTAGAGCGTTATCGAATCGTTCAACCCAAAGCCGATCAACTTCTGGCTCGTTCGCTATCCAAGTACGGTCAGTTGGCTCCGGTAGTCTACTGCCACTTGGATGGTGCGATAGTGCTCGTCGATGGCTTCAAGCGTCTGCGGGCTGCGCGTACGCTCAAGGGCATTACTTCGCTTCAAGCACGAAAACTGGAAGTCGATGAACATGGTGCGAAAGCAGCCATCTTCAACTTGAATCGAATCACTAGTAGGCCTAATGAACTTGAGGAATCGTGGATCATTTATGCGCTGGTACACGATGATGGACTCGAACAAGTCGAAGTGGCCGAGATGCTGGGACGACACAAGTCATGGGTCAATCGTCGTCTGGCGCTGGTCCAGCGTTTGACTGATCAAGCCCGAGAGGCTCTGCGGTTGGGCCTGCTCACGCCCACTCAAGCACGACACTTAACCCAGTTGCCGCGCGGCAACCAGAACGCAGCTATGCAATGTGCCAGCCAGCATTCGCTCTCTTCGCGCGAACTCAGCGATGCGGTCAGACTTCTGCAATCAGCCAGCACACATGAGCAAACACAATTCGTCTTAGAAAAACCTCGCGAAGCCATTTGCCAATCGCAAGACTCTTACGTTCATCAATGGGACCCTCGGCTTAGTTCAGCGGGCAATCGAATCGCTCGGCGCTTGGGGCAACTGCTGGATGCGACGACCAAGATGAATCACTGGCTACGTTTAACTGGCCGCAGCGAACTGCAAGCTTGCGACCGACCTGTTCTCTTGCCTGGCTTTATCAAGCTTAGCCAAGAATGCACGCTACTCGCTGAATCTAGTCGCGACTTCATCAAGGAGATTGAGTTGCCATGAAGGTTGATCCACATCAAGAGAATGAAATCATCTCGCGCTGGAAGAATGGCCAAGGCATTCGCGCCATCTCACGAGACTTATCACTGGGGCGTTATGTGATCGCTCGCATCATTGCCCAGCAACTGGCGCGGACAGGTTCCGGTCAGCAAGCCACTGCTGCCACTGCTGCCACTGCACTCGGCCCCGTTCGCTTGACACGAAAAACGAAGCTCGATCTATTCGTGGACGAGCTGCATCAGCTACTTGAGCGTTACCCGAAACTTACCGTCCAGCGTGCCTTCGAAGAGCTGAAGAAGGTGGGATATGTCGGCAGTTATTCGACTGTTCGCACGTATATCAAAGCTTATCGTCCCAAGATCAAAGCCAGGGTCGTCCGATTCGAAACCGCTCCCGGTGCTCAAGCTCAAATGGACTGGTCAACTTATACGATTGACTTCGAGCAAGAAGGTCGCCGTCGAGTGGAACTATTCAGCTACATCCTGGGCTACTCGAGGCGCCAGTATATCTGCTTCACTGAGCGGCAGGACTTTGAGACTACAGCACGTCAACACATCGCGGCCTTCGAGCATCTTGGAGGTGTAGCTGCCGTGTGTCTATATGACAACATGAAAGTCGTGGTCACGCGCTGGGAAGATGGTCAACCAATTTACAACACACGTTTCTTGTCGTTGGCGACTCACTATGGCTTCAAGCCGTGGGCCTGCGAGCCAGCACGCCCCGAGACCAAAGGCAAAGTGGAACGGCCATTCGACTATGTGGAAAAAAACTTGCTCAATGGTCGGACGTTTCGTTCACTGGAGCATCTGAACGAAGTGACTCGCTGGTGGTTGGCTGAGGTCAACGATACTCGCATCCATGGGACGACCAAGCGCACACCACTGGAACTGCATGGGCAAGAGAAACCGCACTTGATTCTGTTACCTGCAGTTCGCTTCGATACGGCTCAGGTTGTATATCGAATCGTCGATAGCGAAGGCTTTATCAGTTACGCCGACAATCGATACAGTGTGCCTTGGAGACTGATCGGTCAGATGCTGCCAATACGAATCATGGAAGATCAATTGCACATCTATAACGCATCGATCGATC
>JAYTVM010000119.1:0-27462 GCA_043743995.1 Pirellula sp.
GGTTGAAGTGCCGTCGTCAACAACCCAGATGTACGTGCCGTCCGTCACCAAATCTTTGGGATTCTTGTTATCAGCGGCTAGCTGAATAGGGTTGGGGGATGCGTTCTGGCTGCCCGACAGACGGCTCGCGGCTCCAGCATACTTGAAGATTTTATCGGACTTGTTATCGACGATCCAAACATCGGTGCCGTTGGTGGCGATTCCTTCCACTTGAGCCGTGGGCGAAAGCGAACCAGCGACCCAGTTACCTGCAAGACCGCCGTTGGAGTCATAGACGTAGACCTTCTTGTTGTTATCGACGACCCAGACTTTGTCGCCGGCGGCGGTGCTGGCTGCACCGCGCGGGGCGGTGTTGCCGCTGTCGATCGTATAGTTATCTATGACACCTCCACCAGCGTTATATTCATAAGTGCGGTCAGGGCTGCCATCGTTGACCACGTAAAATTTTGTCGAATCAACGTAGATGATCTCGGCCTGATACAAGTCCTCACCGCCCACGCCACCTGGCCGAACCGAACGGCTCGCTGCGGCTGGGTAGCCTGTAGCGTCTGCCCTGGGTTCTCATTAGCCATTCGAGCGGCTGCCAGCTTCCGCAACTCGTCATAGACCAGCGGCAGCAGTTGGTCTGCTGCTAGCGGATCGCCAGATTCAATTTGGCGCAGAATTTGGGTAATGTCGTGCATAGGGGAATACTCGGTAGGCGTTTTTATCAGACCTCACTATACCTTCCCCGCGTCGGAATGACATTTCGGAGCTTGAATATTCTGAATGCAACTTGTTGCCAGTAAATGCGTTTCACCGCATTAAATACTTCCAGAATCATTACCAGGAATATCGGGATGTGATTGAAACGCAATGGTTGCTGTGTGATCCCTTGTTGGCAACTTCGCCGACGCGAGGCACATGGGAACTGCCACAAAGGAAAAACGAGCATGGAAACCAAGACAGCCGCCAAAAATAACTGTAGCGCCAAGACTTCGATCCAGGCTCCGACGACAAAAGCCACCAAGAAGAACGCGGCAGTCGCGAAGCCAGCCAGCGAGGATTCAAAGCCAGCGACCAAGAAGATGAGCCAGATCGAAGCGGCAGTCGCTGTCCTGGCAAAATCGAAGCAACCGATGAACTGCATAGCAATGGTCGAAGCGATGCAAGTACAAGGCTTGTGGAGTTGCATCATGCTCGAACGTGGCTGCGGACTGACCGAGAAAGCAGGAAACCTTCGTAATTCAACGAAGACAACACATTCGCTTTTTCCGAATATGCGGGCTGTGCCGATCCGGTCGACGATTCTTTTGAGGTAAACCGCACTGGATGGCGACCCGTGCACGATTCCACGTGTACTTTTTCGTAGTCATTTCCCAATCAACGCACTTGCTCGGTTTCGTTCCATGATCACGCGTGGGCTAATTCCCATCCACCCACTTACCCTCGTGCCAAACTTCCAGGTTGGCACGAATGTTTACCTGTGGAATGAAAAAACAGATTCCACGGTCAAGTTTCTATCGAGCGAGCAGATTGTTACCGAAAGCACGTTCCGTTTTATGTTGGCAAATCCAAGCCAAAAAGTATTTGTTGAGGACACCTGTCATCGGTCCTACCAAGATTACTTGATCGAACATTTAAAAGACTGGCTGATAGATTCCAGAATTCCCCGCATCCTCAAGACAGCCGTCATTGCGGAAACACTACAAGTGCAACTAACCAAGGCCTTCGAACATCAATCGGTTCGCCCATGGCTCGAATGTTGCATCGCAGGCAGTCGATGTCTTGCGCAACTTGGGCACCATATCCAACTGAATGGACGCGAATTGCAGCGGACACTCCGGCATGATTCGAGCTTCGTCACTCATGCTATTAATACTGCATTCTATGCCTACTTGATCGCGGAGAGTCGCGGATACTGCGAAGAGACGATCTCGGAAATATGTACCGGCGCGATGTTGCATGATATTGGCAAGCTGGAACAGAGTTTCCTGGATTGCGATGCGGACCTGCATTTGGAGTCGCAACACGATTGGACACAACGAAACGGCCAATCGCATCCAACCGTGGGCTTCCGAGTGTTATGCCGAGAACCGAACATCCAAGAAACCCATTTGATGGTTTGTTATCAGCACCACGAGCGTCCTGATGGCAATGGCTTTCCCGTTGGTTTGTTAGGAGACGAAATCCATGAGGCGAGCAAAATTTGTGCGGTCGCAAATCGATTTGATGGATTGACCAGTGCGCGTTCCCATCGCGCTGCAATGACCCGCTTGGCGGCACTCCGCGTGCTTGAATCAGAAAGAAACACGGCCCTTGATTCGGAGGTAACGAAATGCTTGGAACAAAAAATGAGCCAAACTTCAATGAACTAATCAGTGCGCACCCTCTCTCGTTGGCCATACCACCGCAAGTCCAACTCGAACTGCGTCAACGTGGCCCGATATCGACATGCGACGAGGACGTAAGGGTCGCTCCCAGGTTTCGATGCAAGGGACCGGCTGTACTGGAATGGATTGAGTCCCCAAGCGGATTGCCAATCCAATTCCCAACCACCCAAGTCATCGTAAGAAATCTTTCTCGCACAGGCTTCTCCGTACTGGCGGATCGCCAATGGTTTCCAGAACAAGTCGTTAAGATTTACCTCCCCTTAGCCATTGTTTTGGCGAAAGTGGTGCGTGCCAGACGATTGGGCAGTCGCTGTTACGACATCGGATTTCGAATCATTAACTACAAGATTGTAGAAACTGAGCTCTATTCATGACTGCCATTTTGTTTCCAATCGGACGCTAGCAGCGTCCGCCACGTGGCTGACGCTGCTAGCGTCAGTATTGCTACACCAGAATCTCTTTCACCACGTGCGCCTCCTCGACACCCGTCAAGCGTGTGTTCAATCCCCGGAATTTGTACGTGAATCGACTATGGTCAATTCCCATGCAATGCAATATCGTCGCATGCAAGTCCCGAAGATGGACGGGCTTCTCAACGATGTTGTAGCAAAAATCGTCCGTTGCCCCGTACTCCATTCCACCCCGTATTCCGCCACCTGCTAACCACACAGTGAAGCTGCGGCCATGGTGATCGCGGCCCATTCCGGGGTCTCCTATCTTTCCTTGACTGAATACCGTTCTGCCAAACTCGGTCGCAAACACCACCAACGTATCGTCCAAGAGACCGCTTTGCTTGAGGTCTTTTATCAAGGCTGCCGTGGGCTGATCGATATCGCGGCATTGGTTTGGCAATTGCCGACCAAGCGCAATATGCTGGTCCCAGCCCCGATGAAAAAGCTGAACAAACCGAACGTCCCGCTGAAGCAACCGACGAGCCAACAGACAGTTGGCTGCATAACTCCCCGGCTTCAACACTTCCGGGCCGTAGGCTCTTAACGTTGCCTCCGATTCTTGGCTAATATCCGTCAAATCGGGTACCGAAGTTTGCATGCGGTATGCCATCTCGTAGGCGTTGATCCGAGCCAACGTTTCAGGATCGCCAAGTTCGGCCGCGCGAAGCGAATTCAGCTCCGATAAATCATTTAACATCTCGCGACGTTGACTCGATTCCACCCCTGGCGGATTGCTTAAGTACAAAACGGGATTGGCACCTGGACGAAGCCCCACCCCTTGATGCGAAGAAGGTAAAAAACCGCTTCCCCAAAGTCGCGAAAAAATGGGTTGACCTGGGTTTTTTCCCGTCCCTTGAGAAACCATGGCAATAAACGCCGGCAAGTTCTCGTTCTCGGTGCCAAGCCCATAACTGACCCACGCACCCATGCTCGCGTAACCAGGTTGCTGGTTGCCCGTGTTCATGAACGTAATGGCTGGATCGTGATTGATGGCCTCGGTATGAAGACTTTTGATCAAGCAGATATCGTCGGCGATCCCTTGGATGTTGGGCAATAGGTCGCTGATCCACGTACCATTTTGTCCGCATCGCTTTCCAGGTTTGAGCGGTGGAACAACTGGATACGCCGATTGCCCAGAGGTCATGCCTGTCAGGCGTTGCGTCCCCTTGATCGACGGTGGGATTTCTTTCCCTGCGTGTTCGTGCAACATCGGCTTGTCATCGAACAAATCGACATGCGATAAGCCACCACTCTGGAAAAGGCACACCACCCGTTTGGCCGTAGGTGCAAAATGCGGAAGACCAGCAACGCCGCCTTCGAACTGGGCTATCTCACTCGCATAAGAAAATTCTGGAAACAAAAGCGAACCGAGAGCAATGCTCCCCAATCCTCGGGTCGCATCGCCAAGAAAAGTTCGTCGCAATAAATGTTGTTGATAGTGTTCTAAAGGGTTCATGGCAGTAGATTCTGAATTAATTGCGTGTAACGGTTTCACTCAAGTTGAGCAGAATGGCTGCGACTTGTGACCAAGCTGCCAATTCAACAGGATCGAACTTGGAATCGATAGGCGATTCGCCAACACCGATAGACGCCTTCGCCAAGTCAACATGCACAGCGTATCGCGATCGTTCGCGAGCTAGTGCGTTTTTCAAAACATGGCTCTCTTGGCCGTTGGGCTTTCGAGATGTCGTCTCCAAAAAAGCCCAACGTAAACGGTCGTCATCCGACTCGTTGCTTCTCGTGAGGATGCGTTGCGCAAAGGCCCGCGAGGCTTCGACGAACTGTGTGTCGTTGAGTGTCACCAAAGCTTGGAGAGGCGTCGTGGTGTTGCCACGTGCCACAGTACAGACTTCGCGATTGGGGGCATCGAAAGCCATCATGTTTGGCGGCGGTGCAGTGCGTTTCCAATAGGTATACAGGCTTCGCCGATAAAGCTTTTCGCCATGGTCCTGAACAAAAGTCTGCGCCGTCGCAGGCGAACTGCCGTAGTGGCTAACCTCCCGCCAGAGATCGCCGGGCGTGTAAGGGTTGACGCTCGGACCGCCAATGCGTGGGACGAGTAGACCGCTTATCTTCAAGGCGGAATCCCGAATCATCTCCGCCGGCAATCGAAAGCGAGGACCGCGGGCCAAAAGCCGATTTTGCGGATCTCGCTCCAACAACTCAGGTGATGTAGCGGAATTCTGTCGATAGGTTTTGGAAAGGACGATCTTCCTGATAAGTGCCTTCGTGTCCCAACCGCTCTCGACAAAATCAACTGCTAGCCAATCGAGCAAATCGGGATGGCTCGGCCATTCCCCTTGGGAACCAAAATCGGCTAACGAGTTAACTAAGCCGGAACCAAATAGCATTTTCCAAAAACGATTCACGGCCACGCGACTGGTCAACGGATGGTCCTTTGCTGTCAACCAGCCAGCCAACCCAAGTCGGTCGGGCGTTGCGTCGGCTGGAAACGCTGGCAACACGGCAGGTGTCCCTGGCTGTACCCTGTCGGTCGGTTGCGAATAGTCACCCCGGTTTAATACAAAGGTCTCGCGTGGCTTGGCGGCGACGTCCATGACCATCGTGGTGAATGGCTTTGTAAGCACATCCAACCGCTCCTGCAAATTGGAAAGATCCGTTCGCATGGACTCAAGCTCAACCGTATGTTCGGCACAGTATTTCCAGAGTAGCAACGCCTGTTCGGGCGTACGATTGGTCGTCACCGTAGCTAATGATCGTTCGATCTCAATTGGCAAATCCGTTCCGTCGTCGATCCCAGTCGTCACCTGCAACTCTATCAATTCGGGTACTAGGTTGTTGCCGTTTCCGAAGTTCAATTGAACCGTTAGAAACGGCGTTTCACTGGCTGTCAGGGGTTCTGGAAAAGTTGCCGTTAAGTGGACTGGACCCTCGGTGGTCAAATCGGGTGACCAGCCGCTGTCGTTGAGAGGGTTTAAACAGCCAGCAGGCTCTCGACCGCGCTCCCAGGAGTTCGCAGTGACCCGTGCGATCGGAAGCATTTTGAAGAGATTAACTTGATCGCCCGGAATCTTATCCGCCGTGGCAGCAAGGGCCGTCAACATAAACGTTCCCTTGGGTGATTTCTCTGGAGACGACTCGGCAGTTACCTCAGGTGCGGTCGCTTTCTTCTTGGCCTTCGGTTTCCCGCCACCTGCGATACCTTTGCCCCACCCGCCGCCAGGCAACTCCGCCACTGGATGCATGATGACTCGCAAGCCCGTAATGGGTCGATCGATTTTTGGAAGCTCGGTCGATATGTCGAACGCCCCCATTCCACCAGGTTCTTTCAGGCGAACGCGACTCTTTCCTTCCACTTCAAACCCGGCTCCACGGTTTGGGGTAGAAACTTTTACTACCTTGACAGGATGCAGGGAAAAATCCTTACCGCGCTGCGCGAGCGTAACCTTCTCACGGGCTTCCCAGGCACTGAGTACCTCCTTGTCAACGTTGGCCAAAGTTGATTGCAGATGCGCAATTTGCTGTTGCAGTGCGCTTTCCTCGTTGGTTCGTAGAACGGTTCGAGCTTGAATGCTCGGTCCGGGATTCACGCCGGCGTTGCCATCGAGTCCTTTGTCGCTCAGCGAGTTGTAGAAGGCGAACATTTGATAGTATTCGCGTTGGGTGATCGGATCGTACTTGTGATCGTGGCATTGAGCACAGCCTAGGGTTAATCCAAGGATCGATTCGCCCAGTGTCTTGATGCGATCCGCGTTGTAGTTGGTGAGATTTTCTTCAGGGATTGTCCCTCCCTCGTGGGTCACCATGTTGTTGCGTTGAAAGCCTGTCGCGATGAGTTGTGAGTCGGTTCGGATCGGCAACAGATCGCCCGCGAGCTGCTCGACCAAAAAACGATCGTACGGAAGATCATCATTGAAGGATTGGATGACCCAATCTCGCCAAAGCCAGAGGTGGCGGCCACCATCAATAGAGAAGCCGTTGGTATCGGCATAACGAGCCGAGTCGAGCCAGTCGATCGCGAGCCGTTCACCAAAATGCGAGCTTTGCAGCAATCGATCGACCAATTGCGGATAAGCGTCGATGGACTCGGAGTTCACGAATGCTTCCACCTCCTCGGCTGTCGGTGGCAATCCCGTCAGATCCAACGCAACACGTCGAATCAACATCGATCGATCGGCCTCTGGAGATAGTTTTAAGCCTTCCTCGGCTAGTCGCGATCGGACAAACATATCGATCGGATTGTCGGTGGCTCCAGCAGGCAAGAGAGCTTTATTAGGAGCAATAAAGGCCCAATGGCCCGCATAGGGCGCGCCTTGCTCAATCCATGTCTTTAACTTCATTTTTTGGACGTCGGTCAATCGAAAATGCGATTTCGAAGGGGGCATGACTTGTTCAGGGTCTTGGCTCATGATCCGCGTCCAAGCGTCACTTTTTTCAAGGCTGCCCGGAACGATCGCAGTCGTGCCGTTTCGGTCTGCGTAGGCAGAATCCATCACATCCAAACGCAACTCCGCTTGGCGAGCCTTCTCATCGAAGCCGTGACATGGCAGACAATTCTCGCTCAGAATCGGGCGTATGTCGCGGTTGTATTCGAGTTTTGTATCCCCGAACGCATTCAGGCTGACGCAAACGACAAAACAAGCAGTGAGAACTAGCAGTTGGCGTGTCATGGGGTGGAGTGTGGGAGTGTGGGAGTGTGGGAGTGTGGAGGGACTCCATTCTATTCTATCTGAAGCGTCGAAGCCTATTGCAAGTCTAGGTCGCCTGATGGTTTGACGCAGGGTGTAAGTGCTCAGTGGGATGGCCGCCATCGCAGAATGAAACCGGACTACCGCCAACATGTGGTTGATTGGTAACAAATTGCTGGCATATTTTTCGAAATTTTTTCGCTGCCCTTGTTGTGAGGTGCAAAAACATTTGCTCTGATATCGAAGTTGCATACAGACAGTGCGCAGGGACGGAGGCACCTGCCCCGATAAAATCGACACCGGCAACATCGCTTGCACGCAACGACCAGCTACAAATTCGTCGATTGCCTAGCAATCCAACAGGCGACGGCCAATACCAATCGCCACTCACATCGAACAACGATCACGAAGCCCTGGAGCGACTCAAACAAGCGGGCCAATCGCAATTTGACATTCCACACCCACTCTCGAACGACGATGCGCTTCACACTTCCCTCATCGTTTCGCTGGAATATAGCGGTGGCACCGATGATTTCAATAGCGATCGATTGCACGGAGGTGCCGATACCGATTCAAGTTCCGGTGGTGGCAGCGGGGGTGGCGGTGATGCACTCAACTTGAACCCCACCAGTCGCGATGCGGCTCCCAGCGTGTCAGCGTCCAGCAACAACGATGGTGGAGGTGGAGGTGGAGGTGCAAATAGCAATAGCTCGGCCGGGACTCCAGGCGGTACGCAATCGAGCGTCAGCAGCGGCGAAACAAAGACACCGGCACCTGCGTCAACCAATGGCAATAGCGGGTCTAGTGGTAATAAGAGCCAATCGCAACCGGATTTGTCTAGTGACGCTAGTCAATCGCATTCCGAAAGTCGAAAGTTCAATAGTGGAAAACTCGGTACGGCAGCCACCGGTGGTTCGGCAGCGCCAACCATCCAAGTTGCCACGCAACTATCCTCGCGTGCCGATGGTGTCATCTTTGTCCGAGGAGTCTTGCAGAAGGAGTCGTCGCCCCAGCGTTCCAAGATCGAAATCTATTCGAAGAATGGCGACAAAGTTGAACGACTTGGCGCGCTTTCAACGAAGCACAACGAGACTACCCAGTTTCAAGGGGTGGTCCATGGAAAACTGGACGCAACCACAATTTTGTATGCCAAGTTGGTGGACGTCGATACGTTGGACGCGGTCTCGCTACCTTACTTCCAATCTGTAGATACGCATTCCGTTCAATCACCGTCTCTTGATACTGACCTTGACGGTATTGGCGAGTTACTGGAATCGATGGCCAATCAAGGAGACGGAAATCGAGATGGTATCCAGGACAGCACGCAACCCGGTGTGGCAACGCTACCCGATTCACGCTTTGGCGAATTCTATACGCTAGCGGCATCCTCGGGTGTTTTGAGAAACGTTGAAGCCATTGCACCCCAATCTCAACTAGAAAAACTACGGCTCCCTACTGGTAGCTTTGGGTTTACCATTGACAACGTACCAGTTGGACAAGTGGTAGCGGTCGATATGTTTTGACCAGCACCACGCAAGTGACGGTAACGATCCAAGGAGCCAATGATGCACCAGTCGCTGTCATCGATACAGCCACAGCCGTCGAAGCAGGCGGCGTGAACAATGGCACGGCTGGAACGAACCCAACTGGCAATGTGCTTACCAATGATACCGATGTAGATGCGGGTGATACCAAGATTGTCGCTGGTGTTGCGGCTGGCGTGGTCGCGTCCGCCTCGACCAATGTCGGTGTGAGCGTCAATGGCACCTTTGGCGCGATCAATATCGCAGCCGGTGGAGCGTTTGCCTACACGGTCGATAACAACAATGCAACGGTGCAGGCTCTGCGTACAGCAGCCAACACGCTCACCGACGTGTTTACCTACACCATGCGAGACACGGCTGGCTTGACTAGTACTACGCAAGTCACGGTGACAATTCAAGGAGCCGATGATGCGCCGCTAGCGGTCAACGATATTTATAGCACCGCCGAAGATACGCCGCTGGTGATCTCAGTTGCGATAGGGGTCAAGGCCAACGACAGCGACATTGATGATCCGATCGCCAGCGTTAGCGCAATTAAGGTAACCAATCCTACGCAAGGCACAGTCACGTTAGCAGCCGACGGAAGCTTTACGTACACGCCGAATCTCAATGCCAACGGGCAGGATACGTTTACCTACAAGCTCAACGATGGCACGCTCGAAACATGTCTCTGACCTCAATCGCAGCCAACCAGACGAACACTCCCGGCAACACCGTAGCATCGATCATCTTGAGCGCCTCGGGTGATCGAATTACCGACGTCGATATCGGAGCCATCGAAGGCATCGCTATTACGGCATCCGTCAGTACCAATGGCAGTTGGCAATATTCGATCGACAACGGAACGACTTGGACCGCCGTAGGAACCATTGCTGAGACTTCGGCCCTGTTGCTGCGCGACGTCGACAAAGTCCGATTCGTCCCCACGGCGGCCAGTACGACTTCCACGATCACGTTCCGAGCCTGGGATCAAACGACCGGCGTCAACGGTACCAAAGTCAATATCACAGCAACCGGTACCACGACTGCCTTTAGCGTTGCGCTCGAGACGGCTACGATTCTCGTGACCGCAGCCAATGCTCCACCGGTAGCCGTCAACGACAGTTACACCACCAACGAAGACACGAGCCTAACCATTGCGGCCAAGGGCATACTCAACAACGATACCGACGCCGATGCCAACCCATTGACATCGGCCATTGTTGCCCAAGGGACTTTGGGGACAGCGGTAGTCAATTCCGATGGTAGTTTTGCCTATTTTCCGAACTTGAACGCGACCGGCCAAGATGTATTCACCTATGTAGCCAACGACGGATTGGTCAATTCCAATGTTGCCACCGTCACTATTACCATCAGCCCGACCAACGATGCGCCCGTGCTCGATCCATCGGGAACAATGACGTTGCCAAACATCAACGAAGATGACACGGCCAATACGGGAAGCCTAGTCTCAGCCATCATCCTGTCTGCTGGTGGAGATCGCATTACCGATCCCGACTCCGGCACCGCCTTAGAAGGGATTGCCATCACATCGTTGCAGAGTGGGAACGGAACTTGGCAATACTCGGTCAACAACGGTACCACTTGGACAGCCATCGGTGCAGTTTCACAATCCTCGGCCATACTGCTGCGAGCGAGCGACAAGGTCAAGTTCCTGCCCGATACCAAGAATCAGACGCTAGGCAGCTTCACCTTTCGAGCTTGGGATCAGACCTCGGGAGCCTTCGGAACGAAAGTCAATGTCACCAGCAACGGTGGAACAACGGCCTTCAGTCTGGCAACCGAAACGGCGACAATTACAGTGACGCCGGTCAACGATGCGCCTCTGCTGGACAACACAGGAAATATGTTCTTTACGTCGATCGTATCGACCAACACCACCAGTCCTGGCAACACGGTAGCCGAAGTAATTGCAAGCGCATCGCTAGACCGAATCACCGACGTCGACATCGGAGCCATCGAAGGCATTGCCGTAACAGCTAGTACGGTAACCGCTGGGGCTTGGCAATATTCGACTGACAACGGAGCCACCTGGCTTGCCCTAGGTACTGTTTCGGGTACCTCGTCCAGATTGCTGCGAGCCAACGATCGCATGCGATTCGTTCCAACCGGAGGGGGTACATCGACGATTACCTTCCGAGCCTGGGACCAAACATCGGGCTCCACAGGAAGCTTGGTCACGACGGCCACCAATGGAACGACAACTGCCTTCAGCACAGCCACTGAAACGGCATCGATCATTGTTACTACGCAGGGGACTCTCAAGCCAATTACCGTCTCGGCCTTGTCGGGCAACGAAGGCAGTTCGATTCCACTGTCAGCAACGGTGAGCAGTTTGACTGCCAGCACCGCCTACAACGCTGACATTGATTGGGGCGATGGCACTGTTTCGAACAACCTCCCTTTTAGCACGGGCACTGGTGTCACCAGTCTTACAATTACCAGCAACCACGTCTACGCTGACAATCGAACAGCGAACTACACTGTCACCGTAAAGCTGCGACAAGGGACGACGCTCGTAGCATCTGGCACCGGCACAGCCACGATCGCGAACGTGGTTACTAGTATCGCGGCTGCCAAAGTGGGTAGCAATGTCAAAGTCCAAGGGGCCGTGCTCAATGTCAGCACCACCTTCGATTTGGGAACCTTCACCGATCCTGGCTTCACCTTTGCAAGCGCGGTTACCGTCGAGTCGTTCGTAGCGCAAGTAGATTGGGGCGATAGTTCAGCGGTCGAGAGTTTTACACCGACCTGGACCGTTGGCAGTGCAGGCGTTTTGACGATAGGTGCGCTTGGACTGCGTCCACACACCTATACGACCGAAGGGGAAAAGATCGTCACCATCCGAGTCAAGGATGACGACTCCACTGCGTACAGCAGCGCTACCTTCAAGGTCGAGGTGTCGAAAGAAGTTATCTTTGTACCAACGGACTCAATCATCCAGATCGATTTGAGCGCCGTCGACTCATCCGCCAGTTTCAACAACGAGCTAGGCTTTTTTATCTCCAAAGATGCTATTGGAACCGTAGGCGGCCTTTCCCCTGGTGCGGAAGGATACGCGGCTGCGGCAATCAACCATTCTGCTACCCACGTGTTGCTACCCAAAGATTGGGTTAAAGTGTTCAAGGAAGCACCCGCGGGGAGCAAGCCAACGCGGACCTACTCTGCTTTTATCGAAGCGGGCTCGTACATCTCTTTCTTCGTGATCCAAGATCAAACGACCGCCTTTTGGAAAGCCAATAATCCAGAGAATAGCACCGCAACCAACGTCGCATTTTTTGCAACCTCGGCCGCCAATCCCGATGGCAGCTCTCATCTGCGCAGCGTAACTCAGCCCGATGGCAGTATCAAATACGAACTGGAAGACCTGTTGGTGAGCGCTACCGGTTACGATGGCGACTTCAACGACTTGGTCTTTCAATTCAAACTCACATCCCTGCCCGCGTCCAATCCGACGAAGTTTTTTGTGGCCAACGATGGCAGTTCGTCCAATGGATCGGCGGACGAGGTCTTTCACTACGGTGCAACCGGGATGCCGGTTAGCACATCGCTCGTCAATGTATCCTCGAATGCAAAACCGATCGGAGCGACGAGCAATGCGGCAGGCGATCGATTGTGGATTTTGGATGCGAGCGGCAGCGTCTTCCTTTACCAGTTGGAACGCGAACGTCTTGGTAGGTATCAAAGCTGATAACTATTCAACTTATTTTGGTGGTGGTCCCAATTCGGTCAATGCTTCCACTGCCGCGATTCGTTTTCGCAATTTAAGCGGTGCCACGGTCAATGTAACCTCGTTCGACAACTCGAACACACCCCAAGGGCTCGTCGGACCATCTCAACTGTACTATTCCGCAGGAACCGTTTATCACATTGCTGACTGGGAAAATTTTGGAACCGTCACCGGCATCCAAGATTTTTGGACTGACGCGAAGTGGGTCAATCAAGCAACGGTACAGTTCCTATCGGGCAAGGTCGTTTTTGGCGAAGGCTTGAACAACGCCAGCACGGGTGTTGTCCAAGGTGCCAACGTTCAGCTTGGCTCACTAAGATCGTATTCATCTGGCTATCCAACTCCGACCGGCCTGTCGAGCAACGCCGGAATCATTCTGGCCAAGAACGCAAGCAATGTCCGCGGCGACTTGACCATCCACCAACAGAACGAAGCGTCCTCCGGTCAGGCAGCTTCCACGTTCACCAATGCAGCCACGGGTCAGTTGCAGGCAGCCTCGCTTACCGTGGGCTATGCCTACTTCTACTATTACTATGGAGTCAATACAACGCTGGCCAACCAAGGCACCGTCGACATTCTCTATGGTGATATCAATGGCTCGCTCGTCAACCAAACGGGAGCGACCGTCACAACAGGCGGGCTTCGCATCGGCGATGCATTCCCGTACTACCAGGGTTACTACTTCGCAGGTAGCTTGGTCAATAGCGGTTCGATCAATCTCTCGCTCTCGTCAACCCCACCTAGTGGCTGGACTGCGACTGACATAAACACCATTACCGTCGCCGGAGATTTTACCAATCGCGGAACCCTGACCCTGCCAGTTGCTGGCGCGCCAGCAACTGCCCAGTGGGGGCGTGTGAAACTCCTTCGCGGATCGGCAGACCTGGATGGCGGGCTGATCCTCACTCCGTCCGGCTCTCCGACGATCAACTATGGCGATGCCTATACGATCGTTACGTTGGACCTCAACACCAGTTACATCCTGGGCGGTTTTGATGGCTTGCCCGAGGGTGGGGCCGTGCCGTTGTTAGGCAATGTATTCCACGTCAGCTACCATAGCGGCACCGACAGCAACGACATGGTGATCATCAACAATGGTCCCTATGTAAAAATTTCGGATCCATTCGTGACCGAAGGGGACGCGCCCGTGGGTCAGGCACTCTACAGCGATCTGAACTTCATCATCTCGCTCGACACACCGTCGATCGCGCCTATCACGATCCCCTACAACACGATTGACTTGGAGGCAACCGCTGGCAGCGACTACGAAGCCAAGACCGGTACGGTCACCATTCCAATCGGCGGCACATCCGCCACCGTTACTGTGCGTGTCCTCAAAGATACGATTTCCGAACTCACGGCGAACAAGGATCGCAACGAGCGATTGACCCTACGCCTGGGGCAACCGACGACGAACAATGCCATCTTGCAAAAGTCAGGCGGCATGGGCACGATTCTAGGAGACGATGGTCCAGTTGACGCCAGCGATTCGCGAGGGCGAGACTTCTGGTTGGCCTATACCAACACGCTCGATACCAGCATGTCGGGGGGTAGTGGGACCAGCAGCAACGACTACATGGTCTATGTCGCGGGCATACCAGGCACAGCCGTGACCATCACGGCCTACCGCCAAAACGGCGATACTACCAATCAAGTTATCAACGCGGTAATTCCTGCTAACGGATTGCTCGAGCAAGATCTGGCGGACCGAGTCTTATTGCCCAATGCGACCGGGATAATCAATAGCACCAACACCACCGGCGGCGGACAGTTCCCAACGACCTTTCAAAGTAGCACCGTCAACATTACTGCGAACCAGGAAGTTTCCGTCTATTCGCTGATGTTCTTCGACTGCGGCACTTCGAGCTCTGCACTGGCCTTTCCGACCGATGTGCTGGGTGGCGAATATCGGGTACTAGCTCCTCGCAACACCTCATCGACGAGCGGCGTTTCGGGCTATCCCTCCGGCACCTCGCAGATCGCCGGTGGCCTGTTTGCAGCTATCGCCACGGTCGACGATACCAAGCTGACCATTACACCGACCGTCGACGCCGGGGGGAACGCGGCTGGCATTCCGTTTACGGTGACACTCCAGCGCGGACAAGTCTATCAGTACATCGCCAAAGACCGACCCCAAGCCGATCTGAGCGGCACATTGGTCACGTCCGACAAGCCGATTGCGGTCATCTCGGGACACCAATTCGCCGAAGTGCCACTCGACCAAAGTCATAAAGACTCCGTCATGGAATCGGTTCCCCCCATCAATACGTGGGGGAAAGAATTCATCATCGTCGACACCAAGCGCGATCCGATCGCCAGTCAGCCTGCCATCAAAGACAACTACCGTGTGGTGGCCACCGAAAACGATACCGTCGTTCGACTGAACAATTCGGTAGTGGCCATTCTCGATGCAGGTCAGGTCCACGAATTCCAATTGGATGGCCAAGGGGTCATCAAGGCCAACAAGCCGATCATGGTCGCGCAAATGACCGATGGTTCTCCCAACGCTTCCGCCTCGTCTAACCCAAACCATACTGGCACAGTTGGTTGGTCAATGCCCGCCGAGATCTTGATTCCTCCCTACGAACAATTTTTGGCGGACTACACCCTCGCCGTACCCTCCTACTTCCCAGATGGCTATGTCAATCTGGTCACACCTACCATCGGGATTCCAGGCCTAAGGCATGATAGCCAAGAACTCAATGCTACCGAATTGGCTACCTTCCAGCCGGTGGCCAATACCGAATACTCGGTGGCTCGCATCAAGGTCACGCCGGGCCAGTCCCATCGATTCTCCGGTACGTTGCCATTCGGTGTGAGTGTCTACGGCTTCGAGTTTCACAACACGCATGGCTATCTCGGCGGTCTGTCCCTGGCCCCCATATCCACCGCTTCGGGTATCGCATTGACACCACCGGTGGCCACACGGCAAGTCACGACGTCCCACAGCGTGACGGCCAAGGTTACCAACAACGATGGCACCGGCGTACCCGGTTTGCGCGTCGACTTCCGCGCCGCTGGCTCGAATCAGTCGATCGGTTTCGCGGTCACCGACATTCGGGGCGAAGCGACCTTCGAATATGTTGGTATGAACCTCGGACACGACAATCTGACCGCCTCGGTCGGGCAACTGCTTGCCCAAGCCGAAGTCGATTGGCAAGTGGCTCCACCAACGATCCGAGTTACCAGCCCCGGCGATGGCTCGTCGTTCCAAGCTGGCGAGTCCCTCTTGATCAGCGGTCAAGCGCGGGCGGGTCAATCGGGCGTGCGCGTTACACGCGTCACCATGGACGACGTGCCAGTCGAAGCAGTCGACGAACTGGGCAATTTCTTCAACCATATCGTATTGCCCAGTGGCAAGACGACTGTGAAGTTCACCGCCTACGATTCCTATGGCCAAAGTACCTCGGTCAACTATACCCTCAACGGTACCGTAGCTCCTCAGCGAGGTATCGATACGCGTTCGCTGATCGAGGCCGCTGGCGTGGTACCTCAGTATCTGCGGACGTCGTTCTTCGATGATAGAAAACTCCTGTTCACCGAAGTTCGTTTCACCAACAACGGCGGCTACGATCTCGAAAAGCCTCTGTACATCGGTGTCCGCAACCTCTCCGATCCATCGATTGTCGTCAATGACTTTGACGGGATGACTCCCGATGGTACCTACTATTGGAACTTCGCATCGCAAGTTCCCAGCACGCAGCTCGCTATCGGTCAAACCACCGCTTCGCGCAATGTCAGCTTCCGCAACCCCAACCGGCTGCCCTTCACCTTCTCATGGGTAGTCCTAGCCGAAGTAAACGATCCTCCTAAATTTTACTTCGGTCCCTCAGATGTCGGTGCATGCTGGCCAGAACTATTCTTACAAACCAACGGCCGTTGACCCCGAAGGTCAAGCGGTCACGCTGTCACTCGACAGTGGACCAGCAGGCATGTCCTTCGATTCAGCGACCGGAACGATCAACTGGAGTACATCAACCCTACACAAAGGCAATCATAACGTAACGATCAAGGCGACCGATACGCGCGGATCTGCGACGCTGCAATCGTATGTCATGAGCGTTCTCGATCCGGCGATCAACCGAGCCCCCGTGTTCAAGACGACTCCCGTCGTGACCGCCAATGTCAATCTCGAATACCAGTATCCGATGAACGCTATCGCCCCCGATGGCGACACGGTCCAATACTCGGTAGCCGGTGTTACCGGAGCGACGATCACGGCTGGCAAGCTGGTGTGGACTCCTGCGCCAGGTCAAGCTGGTCCGCAAACGATCACTCTCACCGCCAGCGATGGAACCCTCAGCAGCGATCAAATCTTCGTTGTCAACGTAGGCATGGAAGTTGGCAATTCTGCCCCGATCATCACTTCATCACCCAAGAATAAAGTCGCTCAAGGAATAGCCTATCAATACCACGTCGTTGCGGACGACCCCGATGGCGATACGCTTGCATACTCTCTCACCGGTGCACCCTCAGGCATGCTCATCGACGGCACCACCGGACTCATTACGTGGCCCAGCCCACAGCCACCTGTTCCCACCACTCCGGTTGTCATTACGGTCCGCGACGGCCGAGGCGGAGTGACGACGCAATCGCTCAATTTGGTCTTGGCTCTGGCCAACATGAGCTTCACAGGAAACGTCCGCGATGTAACCGGCAACCAGAATGTGGGCCTCGGTAGCTGGACGGTCTACATCGACGCCAACCGTTCAGGTCGCCGTGACCCTGGCGAAGTCTTTACGACCAGCGCTGCCAACGGTACCTACACTTTGGGAAGTTTACTCGAAGATCAATACGTGGTTCGGGTCGATCGACCCACCCAGCGATGGATCATCGATACACCGAGCACCGGGCAGTACATCGCCAACTTGGCTGTTGGAAACCCCGGCGTGGTTGGCACCAACATGGCCTTGGCCGATTTCAAATTGATCTACAACGACGGGGCCATCAACCGTTCGCCGATCATCTCGCCCGTCGCCGATCAAACCATCAACCCGCAGCAGACGCTCACGGTCAACATCAACGCTACCGATCCCGACGGCGACTCGCTCCAGTTCGATCTGCGATACGGTCAAGTCGGGATGGTAGTCGATCCCAACACAGGGGTCTTTACCTGGACCCCGTCACGCGACTGGTCGGGCAAGTCCTCGAATGTGATCGTGGCGGTAACCGATCCGTTCAACGGCGTGCGGACGACTTCGTTCAAGGTCAATGTCGCCACCTACAACAACCCACCTGTCTTTACCTCGACTCCGATCACACCAGCCACGGCAGGCAGCGCCTATTCGTATCGAGCCACTGCGATCGATCCAGAGGGGGCCACGATTACCTATTCGTTGGTATCGCCCCCAGCCAATATGACTATCAATCCTGGCGATGGCACGGTGACTTGGACGAATCCGGCCGTGTCGCTGCTCGGGCAGGTGCAAGTGACCGTTCGAGCCAGCGATGGCTTGGTGACCACCGATCAAGTCTATAGCTTAGCAGTGGTCGCGCCCAATCAAGCACCGATCATCACGTCGAAACCTTCGGTGACAGCCAAAGCAACTCAAGCCTACTCGTATACTGTGGTGGCATCGGACCCTGACGTTGGCGATACCGTTTCGATCAGCGTTCCAACCAAGCCCGCGTGGTTGACTTACAACAGTGGAACGCAAACGCTCTCGGGAACTCCGTCGGTTGCCGATATTACGCCATTGGGCCAGCCAGGTACTGCCGTGGTGGTCCAGGTGACCGATTCGCGCGGCGCCTCGCGCACGCAGAGCTATAACCTCCTAGTCTTGCCAACAGCCAATACCGATCCGATCAATCGTGCTCCTGTGTTCATCTCAGGCCCAGCCACGTTGGCAACTGTCGACGTGCGGTATGTTGGTACCATATTGGTAGCCGATGAGGATGTTGGGGACTTGATTCGAGTCACGCCCGTTGGCAAGCTACCGGCTTGGCTAACCCTTAGCCCAACGCCTGGGCAAGCCAATTCTTATCGTTTGGTGGGTACACCCAATGATACCGACGTCGGTCCGGTCACCATCACCCTCAAGGCTACCGACCAGCGCGGAGGCTCGTCGACCGACAGCTTTGACCTGCGCGTCGTCTTTGCCAATCGAGCACCGGTTGCCAAATTATCGTTGCCCACCAAAGTCATGGCTCGCACTTCACTCGTCGGTCGCATCGACGCGACCGATCCCGACGGTGATCCATTGACCTATACCAAGACGGCTGGCCCCACGAACATGTCGATCGATGGCTATGGCGTGATTCGCTGGCAACCGACCGATGCCGATATCGCAGGCAGTCCCTACGCACTCTCGTTTATCGTGTCCGATGGCAAGGGACATGCCGTCACGCTCAATCAATCGCTGCAAGTGACTAGCCAAATCGTCACCAATCATGCTCCGGTTATCACTTCGCCGGGACCGATGACGGCTGCCGTTGGACGAACACTCGAGTATCAAGGGACGGCGATCGACGAAGATGGCGATGCCATCTGGTGGCGCATGGTCAGCGGTCCCGAGGGTGCGGCCATCGATCCGATGACCGGCTTGGTAAAGTGGACTCCGGCGCCTCATCAAGCAGGCTTGACACAGCGCTTTGAAATCGTGGCAACCGACTTGCGGCTGAGCACGCCACAAGTCTTTGCGGTCAGCGTTCCGATCGCCAACCGTCCACCGCGCATCGAATCGTCGCCCCCCTCGACCGGCAGTGTTGGCAACTTGACAACCTACGGCGTGCGCGCCATCGACCCCGACGGTGACCCGATGACCTTCTCGCTTGCGGCCCCAACGTTGCAAGGTGGCGAACTCGATCCGCGCACTCAAGGCGCTAGCATTGACGCCAAAGGTGTCGTTCGGTTCAAACCGCAAACGGTCGGTACGTTCCGCTTCAAGATCGTGGTGGCCGATGACCACAACGGTTCGGCCGCTCAAGAGTTCAAGATGACGGTCAGCACGTCGACTTCGACCAACAATCGACCGCCCGCGTTCTCTCGCTTGCCAAGTCTCCGCGCTATCGCTGGCCAACCCTATGCATCGACGTCGGTCGCTGTCAATGCCAATGACAAGCCTAGTGGAAACACCTCTGTTGCAGGAACGACATTAACAGAGTTTGACCATCTCGGTCGAGCTTGGCGAACCACGGACGTCAATGGCCTAGTTACTGAGTCGACCTTTGATAGTCGTGGATTAGTGATTCAATCTCGCGTGCAAACTCGCAACTCATCGGGAGGAATTGTTTGGAATATTACTCGTTCGATCTTTGATGATGCTGGACGATCAACCTTTACAACTTCCAGCTTTGTCGAAGGGACCCCTTTTGCCGAAATTTATGGCAATCAGTCCATTTACGATGATGCAGGAAGAGTTACGGTCAGTAAGCAATTGAATGGAATTCGGATTGACATCACCGGCCAAGCGCCGAATCAAACGTCTACCCTCGTTGGAACGCCAACGGTACTTTCCCAAAATACAACGAACTACAAAGCCAATACTTCTGGCCGAGTTAGTAGCACTGTTGATTCCTACGGGCGCGTATCCGAATCGCTCTACGACGCCAAGGGTAATACGGTACAAAGTCGCTCACGATCCTACGACGAAAGTAACAACCCAGTGTGGCTGGTTCAACGAACTGTATACGATTCGCGTGGCCGCGTTGTATTCTTCTCCGAACCGTTCGTAATGCCCAGCACAGCGTTGGCAACAGATCCCTCGCCACTACTTTTTGGTACAGAAACCATTTACGACGATCATGGACGCAGCATTGGCTCGAAAAGAATCAAAGATGCTGTGGTCTCGATTAGCTCAATGGGTGCAGGTGCCGCAGTCGTCTACTCGACTGTTCGATCAACAATCGGGACGACAGTCTCATCATCATCCACCGTGTTTGACACACGCGGTCGAGCGTACAAGGAGGTGAGCGCTGATGGTCAAGAATCAATTACGCTTTTCGACACTCGTGGGAGAAGAGCTGGCAGCCTGGGTTCGGCAGTGCCTGTGGCATCGGTTGGTATTAATAATGCAATATACGCTGGCAAGTTAGTTCGCCTACGAACAGAGATCGCCTACGACACGTATGAAAACCAATCTGTTTCACGCTCCAACGTTTGGCAGATTGAAAATGCTGATGGCTCTCAATTTAACATCGACCGAACTCAGCAGCGCGAAACCAAATTTGAGTTCGATCAGTTTGGCAGAAATGTCAAGACAGTCTATGCAGACAATTCTATTGTAACAGCCACCTATGATTCCAAGGGCAACAAGCTGACGGAAACCAATCAGGTTGGTCAAACAAGGACCTTTGAGTACGATTCCTCGAATCGACTCAAAACAGTTGGGTTGCCTGCTGTTCTTAATCCAGCTACCGGCACGATGGTCAACCCTCGCTACGAATACGGCTATGATGAACGTGGCAATCAGAACCTTCTGCGTGATCCTTTAGGCCGAGAAACTCGCTGGACCTTTGATGCACTGGGACGCGAAATAGAACGCCGTTTGCCAGTAGGCCTAGGTCCAGATGGTATTCAGGGAACGATTGATGACTCGACTATCCCTGAGGGCACTTTTGCAGAAACGCGAACATACGACCCTAAGGGAAGAATTGATTATTCGGTGTCGTTCGAGGGCATTCTTACTAAGAACATTTATGACGATACGATTGTCGGTGCTGGCAGAGTGTCCGAGCAATGGTTCTTTTCTAATAAGACTGCCTACGAAAGTAATCCCAATGCGCCAATAGAAAAATGGGTACATGTTTTTGATGCCTTTGGTCGGGAAAGGTCTATTACCCGTACTCACGTTCCATCAAACTCCTCAATCACCAGTACCAACACTTACGATGCTGAGAGCAGGCTTTCCAAAGTTCAATCGGCCGAAGGGACGGTAAATTATAGTTACGATTTTTTGGGACGAATGACTGCCACAATGGTTGGCGATGCGGCCAATCCCGCTCGCAAGACTTCTTATACTTACAACGGACTGGGGCAGTTAGCAACTGTTACCGAGGATCTGACTCCAGCCAACACGGCTGATCCTACCCTAAACACGTCATACCAATACGACATCTTAGGAAATCTAAAGCGGACTAACTTGCCGAATGGTGCAGTTGAAGCGATCAACTATGATTCGATGAATCGCATGACGAAGATGATCGACTACGGACCAGATACAACTCCCGCAGACCTGTCCGATAATCCGAAAGTAGCCCAGTACGATTACACTCTGCGCGATGATGGTCGCAAGACGCAGTCTATCGAAAAATTCTGGAAGAGTGGGCAAGCGGGCGAGTTCATCACTAACACTCTCACGTACAACTACGATGGCTTGAATCGGTTGGTGCAAGAGAAGCTCGATTCATCTGACAATGCGCTCGACTATCAAGACAACTACAAATATGACTTGACTGGCAATCGGCTTGAGAAGAAGCATGATGTAGGTTGCGATGGCGCAATCGACACCACCACATCGTATACCTACGACGCCAACGATCGTTTGATCGACGAGCTTGTTGACAATTTGGTGGGAGCTGACAATCTCAATCACTACAGTTACTCTAAGACTCAGCAAACCAATAAGGCAACCTATTCCGGCACGACGGTCAGCCCGGTCAACCAGACAACCTCGATGAGCTTTGCCTACGACCTCCAAGGTCGTTTGGAAGTGGCCACCACTCAGACATACTCAGGTGGGGCGGTAACCAGAGTCGATAAGACGACTTATGATTACAATGCGAATGGCATTCGCGTAAGTGCATTGCAAGAGATCGATTCGAACAACGACGGAACGTTTGAAACGAGGACAAGGACCGAATTCTTAAACGATGCGAACAATCAAACTGGCTATAGCCAAGTACTACGTGAAACGCAGTTCAACGCCATCACTGGCGTGGTCATAAAGCAGGTCGACTACTCGTTCGGTCACGACGAAATCAGCCAAACTACCAAGCTCTATGATGCCAACGGTAATTTGACTTCAACTGAAACACTAGTATTCGGTCACGATGGTCACGGTAGTGTTCGTGTCTTGATGGACATTGCTGGGGCCATGGCTCAGATGTTTGTCTATGATGCCTACGGCAACATGGTCAGTATTTCGAACCAAGCTGGAGTTCGCATCTCCGGTTCTGCAGCAGCCTTCGCCAACGCCGTCTTAGCCAGCACGACGATGCTCTATTCTGGCGAGCAATTTGACAACCGCATTGGACTACAGTATCTCCGAGCCCGGTATTACGATGCAACAACCGGCTGCTTCAATCGCCTCGACCCGTTCATCGGAAATCAACAAGATCCACAAAGTTACCATAAATATGCCTACGTGCATGGCGATCCGATTACATTTATGGATCCATTGGGCCTATTTCCTTCGGCTCGATCTTGGTGGTACCATATGTGGTTAGGAGCTCGAGTTCATCAACATATCGGAACCGATTTCATGGCTACAGCAACTCCTGGAAACTTACGTTGGGCAAACTATTTCTCAAATGAAACCATCGTCACTGCAACTGGAGGCACTGTACCGTTTTCCGGGCCTCCGTTCTCATTCAAGCCCGATTTGGCACAATACAATTTGGCGACACGCAATCTGTCCTTATATGAAATCAAGCCATCTGACCTTGTAATGGGAGCGCCAACCCTGTGGCTCTCCGATCGACTCATCGCAGCAGCTCAATTGACTCTCAAGTACTTTTTCCCACTTGTGTCGACGGTACCAGCTGGCGTAACAGTTACTTTTGGAAGAACGCAATATGCTGGAATTCGAACATGGCCAACATTTCCGCATGGAAGTAAGGGTTATACGTTGGTGACATGGAATGACTATGCCTTGACTCCAGGTGTAATACTTTACGATTTTGTGCCGAATAAGATGCGTCCACTAATCGAGGAAGCGGTCTTCGTCGGATCAGTTGCCTTTGCTGCATCGTTCATAGTAGCTCGACTAGCTACTGCTGCAACGTACACAACCGCCATGTCATCTATACATGCACTAGTAGGAGTCTCGCAATCAGAAAAAGTAATTCGTACAGGTGGGTTTGGTGCGGGTTTAGCTGCCGCAGCGCCGTCGTTTTCACTCGCTGCCAGTGTATTCTTGGTACTTGGCCTAGAATTTGACGAGGGTGAATGAAAATGGAACTCAGTTATGAATTCTTTTCCGCTGACTGGATGCGGCAATTTTCAAACACCGCAGATTCAACTGACTGGGATCTATTCCACAAGATTGGACTTGTGCTTTCACTAGAGGGCTATGGCTACATTGAGGTGGAGAACGCAGAAGTGTTTTATGCCAATCCCGATGTGGCAACTTTGTACCAGATTCCAAGAATTGCATTGGCTCGGCAACAGATTGAAAATGTTCGACGCCTACTTGGATCGATGATTTACCTTTCCCCAACCTTTAACGCCCAATCTGCTACTCTCTATCATTACCAGAGACACGGAGCTATTCCGACACTCAATTCGCACCAATTCTCTGTCGGCAAAGACCCCTTGGACTCCATGCTATTTTTCGGGAACACTCGCGACATTACTAAGTTAGCCACCAATCGATCAATAGTATTCGAGAAATCCCCTTCAAAAATCCAAGCGTTTCGAATTAACGCGGACGAAACTCGACTGGATGTGAAATTTGATTCACCCATTACGACCTTTGAAGAGCTTGCTTACTTCCTGCACATAGCCTTCGAGAACCTTCTAATTTGTACACAACGACAACGTGCGGGATTCGAATGTGGCGAGAACCTTGTCATTACGGAAAAACGTAGGTATCCCTCAGGAAAGCCGTACGGTTTGCGGATCGAAAAGAAAAAAGATGACGCCTACGGACCATTCCGAGATCTTCGCACGAAGAATTAGCTGTTACGGGCCGAATTATGGTCGCATTTTTGGCCGAATTGAGACGATAGAGATTCGAGTCTTTTTCTCCGATGTTGGCCGAATTGTTTCAAAGTCCGGAGTGCTTGACTTAGCGCTGATGCGACGGTGCTGGCCAAGTCGACTCTCAATAACGGTCTTGAGTCTTGAGGTAAAACGAATGCATGCTTCGCACGCGAAAAAGGGCTGGCCGAATTCTGGTTGTAGACTCTGCGCATAAAAAAGTGCGATCACTTTTCGTCAAGCGATCGCACTTGGCTCATGTTGTTCTAGACAGAATCCTCAATCGGCGACCGACTGCGTCTCTCGCCTCAACGACCCAATGGGAACGCGTTCGAATGACTTATGATGCGTTCGGTCGAATGATCAGCACCACGCACGTGTACGCTTCCGGTGCAACCGCAAGCGGACCAACAACAACTCTGCGAACCGACACGTGGACCAACTCCTATGACATTCAAGGTCGTCACACCCAAGAAACCTCCCCAACCGGCTTCATCAACTACGAATATGACCTCCTCGGTCGCAAAACCAAAACCGAAAGTGGCACGACAGTCCCTGCCGTGTTATCCGAAGCTACCTACACTTACGATTCTCTAAGCCGCCTCAAAACCATCAACACGGTCAAACGAGACGGATCCGCGATAACTCCTGAAACCACCACCCAGAACTATGATTTGTTGGGTAGAATGGATTATACTGAGCTTCCCAACTCAGTCGTCGAGGACTACACGTTCGACAACATGGACCGCCTGGACATCATGCGCCATTTCCAATCCGACTCCAACAACGCAAACCTAGCCGACAATGTCCTCAAGGACATGTTCGACTACAGCTATCGCGCCGACGGCAAACGCACCGGCTTAAACGAATACTTCAGTCCCAGCAATTCAGCGAATCCTCCAGCCTCCAGTCTACAGCCTATTCATGGTCCTATGACAACGCCGGACGCCTCTTGAGCGAAGTTCTCGACAGTAGCGACAACACCGTCGACCAAACCGAATCCTGCATCATGGACTTGGTCGGCAACCGAATCCGCCGCACGATCGACAAGCCAAACACCACAAACGATGTCACAGATATCTACGCTTACGATTCAAACGATCGCTTGCAATCCGAGAATCGCTACGCGGGATTGTTCCCAACCGGAACCCCTACAGGCTCTGCGCCCCAAAACACCGCCTACACGTGGAGCGGAACCCAGCAAACTTCGAAAACAGTCTCAGTGCCCTCTGTGTCCTCTGTGGTTCAAAATCTAAGTTACGGATTAGGTGGCCAACTCGAACGAGTCGTCACAACCAACTCCAACGGCAGTGGCGTTGTCTCGGCTAGAAGTCAAGTCGAATACGGCTACGACAACACGGGCGTTCGATTCATCGCAATCGAATCAACCGACAGCTCGCCAAGCACACCAGCGTTCGACCGCGTCGAAAATGGTCGCACCGAATACCTAATAGACCACGCAAGCCTGACAGGCTATCAACAAACAATCATAGAGACAGTCAAAAACGCCGCAGGCCAATCAACGAGACGAACGTCTTACACGTTCGGCACCGACGAGATAACACAAACAGTAAGCAACCTTGATCCAGCGACCGGCAACGTCAATGCAACGGAGACTCTAACCTTTGGTCATGACGGCCACGGCAGCACGCGCGTTCTCTTTGGCGCAGCCGCAGCGATAGCTCAAATCTACACCTACTCCGCTTACGGTGAACTACTCGCAGTGCACAACGCCCTGGGTCAAGCCCAAGCATTAACGTCTACGATGACGTCAATGCTCTACAACGGCGAAGCTATCGACTCCCGCACAGGTCTCTATAACTTCAGAGCCAGATGGTACTCGGCAAGCAACGGTAGATTTGAAAGGCTAGACCCGTTCGCAGGGAATCCAAGCGATCCGTTTAGCTTTAATAAGTACGGAGCGTTTCACGGTAATCCGGTGATGATGACTGATCCAACCGGTTTGTTCGGATATGGAGCGTCACTCGGAGGAATGTCGATCGGAACTGGAATTCAGGGAATGAGTGCTGGTGCAGCGCTTGCATTGTCAGTTGGTATCTCAGCTGGGATCGGTGCGTTTGGGATTGCCGCGTATGCGAATAGGCACAATCTGATGCAACTGATACGACAAGGTGGTTCCCTTGCAGGTTCATTAACTGCGGGAGGTGTTATAGGGTCAACGGAACTGATAGCCGCAGCTTCGACCATAACAGTTGCAGAAGCATGGGCAACGGGACTGTTATCAGACATAGTTGCGGTTACCGCCGCTGAACTAGCTGATGAAGTGTCACAGAACCTCAACTTTTACGAGTTAAAGAACCCGAACCTTTACGATTGAAACTTGTTAATTTGGGCTGTTTAGGGAAACGGAGTTTCCCTGGCCTAAATCAGTTGCTCTGATGTGCGCTTTTGCTTGCACACAAAGGAGCTGCTGTGAAATTACTCAAGCTATAGGGATTTTAGGGGATTTTAGCAGGGGGGGGATTTTAGGGGCGGATTTTAGGGGCCATCCATGCAGCTATTGCACCCTTCATGCGTTGGTTGTAGAATTAAAAGCTACACCGCTTCCTCTTTTCACTGTCCTTTGCTGGAGAATTTCTTATGGCTCGACAAAATCGGCGTGATATCTTTGATCCAAATGAAGTCGGAGCCTTCCATGCCGTGCAAAGAACGGTTCGTCGGGCTTGGCTGTGTGGACTAGACCCCGTTTCTGGAAAATCATTTGAACATCGGCGAACTTGGATACAAAATCGCCTTGAGGAACTTGCGTTTAGCTTTGGTATCGACTGTCTTTCTTTTGCGGTCATGGTCAACCATGTTCACGTTATTCTTCGCAACAGGCCCGATGTCGTTGC
>JAYTVM010000120.1:0-27386 GCA_043743995.1 Pirellula sp.
GCCCGCCGGAGGCGGGCAAAGCCGAGGGGAACGGGAGTTGGAACGCCCATATGTAGAACGCCAAAACGCATCCGTCGGGGGCAAGCCGGCAAGCCCCGAACGGATGAGCTATTCGGTGGTTCCGAAGTCGCAAGAGACGAGCTACTCAAAAACTGCCCAACTACGAATCGTGGATTATTCGGTCCGCTTTGCCGAATCGAACTGGAAGGAAAATCCGGTACCGCGATTGGATTTGGATGGAAATTGTCAACGCTTTGAGTAATGCCGGGACGGACACTTCAAATTGTCGGCAAGAGTTACGGACATGGTTCGAGCCACTTCAATGAGTTTTTTGACAGAAAGTACAGCAGCATGCCAGCAGGTCCACTATTGCATCGAATCGACTCGGCAATTCGCAAGAACCCCTACGTTTTGCATCGCCGCGTTTTCCTTGAGAGCACCCCTGGAAAAATCACTTTGCGCGGGAAAGTGGACTCCTACTACCAAAAGCAGATGGTTCAAGAAGTTTTGAGAGGTATCGATGGAATCGCGGAAATCAGCAATTTACTCGAAGTGGATGACTACGTTTCGTAGGAATGCGGCTAACTTCGGGGGGGAGGGACAATATTGGGCCGCACAACAGTGCCGCCTGGCATTCTTCGGCGGACCGAGCTAAAGACATGCTGTGCTGAATAGGCAGTATCCGAAATGATCTCATCGATCTTGTTTCTGAAAATCGCAAACGCAGCCAGGGACGGAATAGCAATCACCAAGCCACAGACGGTGGTTACGAGAGCGGAGTAAATGCCCCCCGCAAGATCTCCTGCACCGGCGGTACCCTGGGAAAGTGCCACTTCGCGGAAGGCCAGGATCATACCCGTTACGGTACCTAATAGCCCAATCATCGGGGCGATATTTCCGATAACCGACAAGTATTCCAACTTGCGATAAAGTCGAGCCGCCTGTTCCGCCGTCGAGTCCTCAAGTGCCTTTTCGACGGCTGGCCAACCGTATTCGATTTCGGAGATGCCACTGACCAAAACGAACGAAAGTGGGCATGGTTTTTCTCGACACGCTTGGTCGGCGTCCTTGAGTTTGCCTTGAGCCAGCAGTTGACGCACATTTTCGACCAAATCGGGCGGTACCAAGTCCTTTTTTCGCAATGCCATGGCTTGATCCACGACCAAATAAACCGAAACGATCGACAAAAGAATCAAGACGATCATGATGCCGATTCCCATGACGCCGCCGCTGAAGACAACCGCGAAAAAGGACTCGTCAGCAGCCGTCTTGGCCTTGGATGATACGGTGGTTGGTGCGACTGTCGGCTGAGCCCCGGCTGGATTGACGCCTTGGGCTACAGTGGACCTAGTTAGGATGTTGGGCAAACATAAACAAAATGCAATCGCGATGACCGCGACTGTTCGCTGGAAGCGTTGGAACATGACTGCCATTTGAGTTTTAGGATTTTTTCCTGCCATCGGATCCACTCGCTACTCGCTACTTGGGGCTTTGGTTCTCGGTTTTGTATCGATCAAGCAGCGACTGCACTCGATCCGCTTCTTCGATTCGGCCCGCGGATCGAAGCCCCGCCGACGCTTTGGATATGGCTTTGGTAGCCAGATGGTATCGATCGCCGTGCATGGTCGCAATGCGTAGCCATTCTGGAATGGCGAGGTTCGAGAGCCCGGCTTGCTGCAATCGTTCGGCCAATAGCATGGTCGGCCCAGCTTGAAGAGGAAGAAGCAGTTTATCGCGTTCCGCAAGCCAACGAGGCAAACGCTCAGAAAGGATTTCGGCGGGCGGAACCGTTCGCCAGAGTTGCACGCGAGCATAGGCACTAACGATAGGATTCTTGGCGTTCTTCGCCAATCTTTCCAGCGTATCGATGGCGTTCAACCGTTTCGCTCCACTTATTAGCCAAGCCGCTCCAAGCAATTGGACCGCGTCCGACTCGTGTGCAATCCAATCTTCGCTCAGGGACTGAATTCTTGATAGATCTGCCTCCGCAAAGGACATTTCACCCCAGGGAAGCGGGATGGTGGCAAGCAACAATTGCGGGCAATCTTCCTTGGCCAACGACACGAAGAGTATGCCTGCAAGGTTCGGCTTTCCCATCGCGGAATACGATTCGATCATTTCTGCCAGGATGACTCTCTGTTGCCAACGCGGCAGGCCACTATTAATGGCCTCTTTTCCGTTCTTCACAACGGACTGATAGTGTCGTTCGAAAAACCAACGATGAATCTTTTCGCCGGATGCGTTTGCCCACGCGGGTTCGATTCGAACAACGAAATCACCAGGAATCGTGGTTTTAGTCGTTGCCGATGTGCGGACGAGCACAGTCATTTTCGCATCCCACTCCAGAACGACGCCAGTGTCCTCAAAAAGCTGTCTTGGATCCCAGCGGTTGAGGCTCGTGTCACCGGGCTCCGCAATCCAAATCTTGCTGGCTTTGTCAATTGGACTGGAGGGCAATTCTTGAGGCGTCGGCGACTGGGCCCGACTATCGCAATGGATGCAACACGTGAGCAGGCCGATCGCGAGGGCAAAGAGGCTGTTTCCGGCGAGTCGTTGCATAAGTCAATTCGAACAGTCAAATCGATAGATTAGTAGGTTTACGACAGGTGCATTCTCGACCACAATACAGCACGTCCCGCAGACCCCGTAAAAGTAACACGCGTTCTCCATTCTCGATAGGTCGTATGACTTCGCTTCAACTGATCACGTATCCGCATCCAACCCTGAGACATCGATCTAAACCCGTTGTCCGAGTAGACGCACAGCTCAAGCAATTGGTCGACGAGATGTTCGAAATCATGTACGAATTTCGTGGCGTGGGCCTTGCGGCAAATCAAGTGAATCTGCCAATTCGATTGTTCATTGCAAATCCGAGCGGCGATCGAGAAGAAGGACCCGAATTGGTTTTTATCAACCCAGTGATCAACAAAGCCAAAGGTTCCGCCGAAGCCGAAGAGGGCTGCTTGTCGTTGCCGGGAATTAACGCGCATGTAAAGCGAAACAAATCCCTGCACATCAACGCTTACGATATGAGTGGCAACGAGATTAAGACCGAATTGGATGGATTTCTGAGTCGAATCGTACAACACGAAATCGATCACTTGGACGGAGTCCTGTTCATCGATCGATTGACCGACGAAATTCGAAGGCCAATTTCAGAGCAAATCCAAGACTTGGAAGCCGCATTTGAAGCCCGTCAGAAAGCGGGAAATATTGCCCAAAACGAGGCAATACAAAAACATATATTGGAGTGGGAACAAAAATACTGTTAGTTGTCAAAAAATGCGGCCGAGAGGACTCGAACCTCCACACCCTTGCGGGCTCTAGGCCCTCAACCTAGCGCGTCTGCCAATTTCGCCACGGCCGCAGATATCTTCTTTCGAGGACTTGAACTGGAAGTTTAGGCGGAATTGTCGCTTCGTCAAGTCGCCATGTGCATTTCGTGGACACTCTATCGGTATCGGTTTTTTACGTATTTCTGACCAACTGGCTGCTTGGAAACAACCGCTTGCAACATTTCGACCCGATCGCGGTGACTCGGAATGACGGTCCCTCGGTAATGGTGTCGACGTGTCATGTTGCCGTAAACATGCATCGGACGGTAGTTTCGCTCAAGGATTGGAATGTTCTGGTTCGCGTCTTTTGCGTTCCCTCGCAACACACTCGGGCCGGACCATCCAGGCTCACGCTTGACTCGATGCGCGTTCAGTTTTGGCTCGGCGTAGACATATGTGCCAAATCCGACCAAAAGCATGGCAAGGATCACTGGCACGATGGTTGACAGTTTTCTCATTCCGATTCTCCAAAAGTTGATTGTGATTGGCTTGGTGTCGACTGGGTTCCAAAATAATTGGAGCCGACTTGGAACCAGTGCGGAATTGAGCAAAATGGATTCGGACGGGAATCAAGGAGCGTTAGGATCGACGCTCAAGGAAGACCCACTCGAGTAGCTAAATACAGCTCAATCACTACAACTAGGCCTAACAGCAATTGCGTCTATTCCCGGCAGCAATTGCGACGAGAACTCGGAAAGTTCATTTGCTCTTTCCGGAAGTATCGAAATGCTATCAATCGCAAATTTTTCGTCTGAGGACTCGGTTTCGGACGAACCCAACGTTGCACTTGCACCAGAGGAAATAGCCACCTTGACCTCGTTGATGAAACGAAACGACCAGGTGCTTTTGGACATTGATGCATTGAACGACCGATTGCAGCAACTGGTCGATAAAGAAGTAGGCTGTAAGGGTTAAGGGTTAAGGGATAAGGGATAAGTTGACCGTAGCGAAAAACGTGAAGACTTTCGCATCTGTGGGCAGCCGAAACTTTTGACGAGTTTCGCTGCGACAATAATTGATCGAGCAGTCCGTAGGGCTGATAACTGACCATATACGGCTTACCGCTTATCGCCTCTTCCAATTGCCCTTGCTCAAATTCGCATTTTTTTCGTATTCTGCTCGCGAGACTTCCCAGATTTAAAACCTCAGCGACGATGCGAATGGATTCCAGGGCCGTATTCTTTTTTGCATTTAAGTTTTGGCCGGGGTTTCAGAAGCTTTGGCACAAAGGGGATTTCCATTCCCTATTGGTAGCATTGCTTTTCGGCTGGGTTTTGATGGTTGCTTGGCTTGCAACGTTCGTTTGGCCGGAATGGCTTAGTGGATTTTTCAGCCCTGATTGGCTTGCCCGAGGAATCGTTAGCGGATTGTGGCTTGCCCTCGTTATCGCTAGTGTTCGCTCGGCGATTCACACTGTCCTAAGTTTTTCCAGTTCCGCGAGTTCCGGGGGGGCTGCGCGACAAGAAAACCTGGAGAACGCTCAAGAGTTTTACCTTCAAGCGAATTATTTCGAGGCCGAACGTCTAGTCCGAAAGAATCTTTCGGGCGAAGTCGAGGATGTCGAGTCGTGGTTGCTGTGGATCGCGATTCTGCGGCGAACGAGGCGAATTGCTCAGGCCCTGGATTTAATTTCGAACGTCGACAAATTAGATGCCGCCATGCCGTGGTTGGCCGAATTGCGGTCTGAAAAAGAACAATGCTTGCGAATCAAGATCCAAACACCCCCTGCACACGACTGACAAAAGCGGTACGATCGGATTGTTTAGAATTGTCGTCGCTTTCCGATTTGACGAAAGAGTTGAAAGTTCGAAGCTCCAGGAATGGCTTCTACGCCAAAATCATGCCATCCCTTGCACCGGCGTTACAATGCTGAGCCAAGCTATGGAAGACTGACGCCGAAGCGACAAAATGACAGCTAGTCGAGTTTGGAACATCATTTGCATTGCTCAAAACCGATTTGATGTTACTAATTAGGTAAAGACAACGATCACCACCATACGAACCCGGTCACAAATCCTCGGTTAGTTGGTGCACCGCCACTTTGGCACAACACCCGATCGACCACGAAAGAAAGGTTTGCAAATGTACGAACGATTCACAGACCGCGCGCGCAAAGTAATGCAGTTGGCAAACCAAGAAGCGCAGCGATTTAACCACGAATACATCGGAACCGAACATATTCTGTTAGGCCTGGTGAAAGAAGGCAGCGGCGTTGCAGCCAATGTCCTCAAGAACCTGGATGTCGACCTGAGGAAGATTCGGCTCGAAGTTGAGAAGTTGGTACAGAGCGGCCCAGAAATGGTCACCATCGGTAAATTGCCGCAAACGCCGCGAGCCAAGAAGGTCATCGAGTATTCGATGGAAGAAGCTCGCAATCTCAACCACAACTATGTCGGTACGGAACACATTCTCTTGGGATTGCTTCGCGAGCAAGAAGGGGTCGCAGCTCAAGTTCTCATGAATCTGGGCATGAAGCTCGAAGATGTCCGCGAAGAAGTTTTGAATCTGCTTGGGCACGGTATGGAAAGCGCCGAAGTGGGCGAACGTGGCGGACGCGAAGGAACCGGCGGGGCCGAACCAGGACAGCCAGCCAAAGGGGGCAAGAGCAAGACTCCGGCCCTGGATAGCTTTGGTCGTGACCTTACCGAATTGGCTCGCCAAGGCAAACTCGATCCGGTCATCGGCCGAGAACGAGAAATCGAACGGGCAACGCAAGTTCTTTGCCGACGCACCAAAAACAATCCAGTTCTTCTCGGAGAAGCTGGCGTTGGCAAGACTGCGATCGTCGAAGGGTTTGCCCAACGAGTCATCAATGGCGAAGTCCCAGAAATCCTGGCGGACAAACGCATCGTTGTTCTCGATCTTGCAATGATGGTGGCTGGTACAAAGTACCGCGGGCAGTTCGAAGAGCGAATCAAGGCTGTGATGAACGAAGTTCGTCGGGCTCGCAACACAATTCTCTTCATTGACGAATTGCACACGCTGGTTGGTGCCGGTGGAGCCGAAGGGGCCATCGATGCGGCCAACGTGCTCAAGCCTGCACTGGCTCGCGGCGAAATTCAATGCATCGGCGCCACGACCCTGGACGAATACCGCAAGTACATCGAAAAGGACAATGCGCTAGCTCGCCGTTTCCAAGAGATCATGGTTGAACCGACCGGAAAAACCGAAACGATTCAAATCCTTAAGGGACTCAAAGATCGTTACGAAGAGCATCACCGCGTTCAAATTACCGACGACGCAATCGTTGCAGCCGTAGAAATGAGCGAGCGTTACATCACGGCCCGCTGCTTGCCTGATAAAGCCATCGACGTGATCGATGAGGCCGGTGCTCGAGTGCGTTTGCGCACCATGAGCAAGCCACCGGATCTGAAGGATATCGACGATGAAGTTGAACGCTTGAACAAAGAAAAGGAAGACGCGGTCGCGAATCAAGATTTCGAAAAGGCGGCTAGCCTACGAGATCAAGCCGACAAGCTGCGTCGCAAGAAAGAACAGATCACTCGCGATTGGCGTGAAAAGAGCCGCGAAACCGATGGTGTCGTCGACGAAGAAGTGGTTGCCGAAGTCGTCTCCAAGATGACCGGCATTCCATTAACTCGCCTCTCGACCGAAGATTCGTTGCGATTGATGAACATGGAAGCGGAGCTTCACAAGCGAGTGGTCAGCCAAGAGCAAGCGGTAACCGCTGTTGCGAAGGCCGTTCGACGCAGCCGAAGCGGACTCAAAGATCCGAAGCGGCCAACCGGTTGCTTTGTTTTTGCTGGACCGACCGGTGTGGGAAAGACTTTGCTCGCAAAGGCCTTAGCGGAGACTTTGTTCGGAGATGCCGAGGCGCTCATTCATATCGACATGAGCGAGTACATGGAGAAGCACAACGTGAGCCGGCTCATCGGTGCACCTCCCGGTTACGTTGGCTACGAAGAAGGGGGTCAATTGACGGAGAAAATTCGTCGCCGGCCCTACGCGGTTGTCCTGCTCGACGAAATCGAAAAAGCCCACCCAGACGTCTTCAACATGCTCTTGCAGGTTATGGAAGAAGGCCGTCTGACGGACAGCTTCGGTCGACAAGTGGACTTCCGAAATACGATTTTGATTTTGACCACCAATGCGGGTGCCGACGCGATCAAGAATGAGTCCGCCTTTGGTTTCACGAAACCGGACGGCGACGCATCCTACGAAAGCATGAAGTCTCGCGTGATGGATTCAATCCAACGCGTGTTCCGACCTGAGTTCCTGAATCGTCTCGATGACACGATCATCTTCCGACACTTGAACAAAGAAGATCTCAAGAAGGTTATCGACTTCGAAATGACCAAGGTTCTACAGCGCTTGCACGAACGAGGCTTGGAACTAAAGCTGACCGACGAAGCCAAGGAGTTCATCATAAAACAAGGTTCTGACCTTGATTATGGCGCGCGACCGCTACGCCGAGCTATCGAACAACGCGTCGAAGATCCACTTGCAGAAGAATTGCTGCGAGGAACTTTCGAGGGCAAGAATACGATTACGGTAGAAGCCATCAAGGATTCCGACGGCAAGATCACGCGACTGGATTTCAAGGGCGAAGTTCGGGATCAATCCGAAACCGTCGAACCAGCCGCGGCCGCAGGTGCGTAGCATCGCCACTTTGTTCAGAAATAGTTAATTCTAAACAGGTCGAGACAAGTTCTCGACCTGTTTTCGTTCCTGGGGCGTCCAAAACCCAGATTCCATCGCAAATCGACAAACTCTTGCTATACTTTGCATTCGGTTTGCCGTCCAAAAGTTTGGTTGCGGCAGTAATATTTGTATCCGCCATCACTTTTCCTCCAGAGGGTTTTAAGATGTTTCGACGAGTGTTTTTATCACTGACTTTGATCGCTGCTTTCGCTACTCCAACGTTCGCACAAGCGTTGAAGGTGGACAAAGAAAAATCCAAGATTGACTTCGTAGGCAAGAAGTCAGATGGAAAGCACGCTGGCGGTTTCAAGGATTTCAAGTCTGAAGTGAAAGTGGACCTTGAATCTCCTGAGAAAAGTTCTATCACCATCGACATCGCGACGGATAGCCTTTGGTCCGACGACGAAAAACTGACCGGTCACCTCAAGAGCCCTGATTTCTTTGACGTCAAAAAGTATCCAACCATCAAGTTCGAGTCGACCAAGGTTGAAGTCAGCGAAAACAGCGCAACGATTACTGGCAAGATGACCATGTTGGACAAAACCGTAGAAATCAAGATACCCACTACGAGTGCGTTGGACGAGAAGTCGTTGAAACTCACAGCCGATTTTAAAATCGATCGTACCAAGTGGGGCATGACCTACGGCAAGGGCAAAGTCGAAGACGAAGTCGAACTCAAAGTTGTTTTGATGTTCACTCGTTAGTTCGTGTCACAGGCTCTATGGCTGTGATTTTTTGTTGTGGACGAGCGAGGCCCTTCGCTCGTCAGGTTCCTACCAAACCCGAGCGAGGGCCTCGCTCGGCCACACAAACGAACTATGACATTCCCAGATTTTCAATTGCCGCCGTCCCTTACCAATGCAATGGATGGCAGAGTTGCATTCGCAATGTCTTTGGCAGTCGCCGCAAGTCGGGAAACCTTAAAATTCTTTCGGACCAGCGGATTCCAAGTCGAACGAAAAAGCGATCGATCGCCGGTAACTCAAGCAGATAAGCAAGCCGAACAAGTGGTTCGTGCCATGGTGACAGAGTCATTTCCGTCCGACGCGATCCTCGGTGAAGAGTTTGGCAGCCTGCCTGGGCAATCTGAATTTGAGTGGATCATCGATCCAATCGACGGAACGAAAAGCTTTATTTCTGGTGTTCCGCTTTACTCCACGTTGGTGGGTATGACCGTGGCTGGCCAGCCCCAGATCGGTGTGATTACCATTCCTGCGTTGAGTGAAATCATCATCGCAGCCAAAGGCTTAGGTGCTTGGTATGGTCAGTCCATGACACAACAGTCGGGTGTTCCGCTGGCTCGCGCCCATGTCTCGAAACAAAGTCGACTCGAAGATGGTTTGATGGTCACATCGCAGGTGGATAACTTTTCCCATCGCAAGGCCGAGTCTGCTTACCTCGAACTAGAGGCTGCAGCTTATGTATCCAGGACCTGGGGTGACGGCTACGGCTACCTGCTCGTTGCAACGGGCAGAGCCGAAGTGATGGTGGATCCGATTGTAAACCCGTGGGATGTCGCAGCAGTCGCTCCGGTGATCGAGGAAGCGGGCGGCAGATTTTCTTCGTGGGCTGGAGAGTTTGATATACGGGCCGGCCATTGTGTCGGAAGCAATGGTTTAGTTCATGAACAAGTGCTTTCCCGATTGCGACCATTCTCGACATGAATAGCGGCCAAACTCAACTCGTTTGACCCCGTTTAGCCTCAATATCGTTCAATTATTTGTTTAACAGTCAGCCGAAGGCGTACTCGAAATCATTAACGTACGCCTGCGGCTAACGGCTAAACGAAATTTTTGCGAAATTGGGCTTCATTGAACGGCATTGGGGTTAAATGGGGTTCAATGAAATACATCGCCAATGGAGACAATAATGGAAAATGCAACGGGTTGTTCGGCTGAACAAACTTCGACAACCACACAAGGCATTCGGATTTGGCCGATGGTAGTGTTCGCGGTCACAGGATTGGCCTGCATGACCTTACCAACTCTGCTTGGGATGGCGGATTCCTTTCGCTTCATGACGCTTGCTTTCGGAGCCGCATTGCATTTTCTGTTGTTGGCAATTTGGGTCCTTTTTGGGTCAAGGGTACCTTGGTCCGACCGCGCCTTATTCCTCATTCTCGGCATCGTTGGATTAGCAATAGTTTTTTCGATGCAGGACAAGTCGTTAGGAATCATGGTTCTTTTGTTCGGTACTCCCATCGCTGCAACTTGCCTTGCATTAACCCTCGTTGGAACAAGTAGCACACCATGGCCCAAGCGAAAGTGGGTCGCCTATGCTGCTTGGTTTGCGCCCTTGTCGTTGTGGCTTTTGGCTGGCGTTGACGGAATGATGGCCAGCTTTGCACCGGAGCTGAGATGGCGTTGGCAGCCCAACGCCGAAGCGAGGGCCGAACTGCGACTTAGCAAGGAAGTCAATAGACAGAAAACGGAAATCAATGAAACGAAAATCGAATTGCGATCCGTTCAACTGAAGGAGGGGGATTGGCCTCGGTTTCGTGGGACTCAAAGCGATGGCAATGCGAATGACCTTGGACTCACTTTGTCCGACAAGACCACTGCAAAGTTGGTTTGGAAGCAGCCGGTTGGATTCGCTTGGTCAAGTATGATAGTCGTCGATGGCTTGCTCTTCACACAGGAGCAGCGTGGGCCGCAGGAAGCAGTCGTCTGCTTCGACGCTGCGACAGGCGCAGAGGTCTGGTCCTATTCCTACGATGCTCGGTACGAAGACAAGACTCAAGCGTCAGGTACTGGTCCTCGAAGCACTCCTACTTTTCACGACGGAAAAATCTATTCTGTCGGCGGAACAGGGATCGTCACCTGCTTAAAAGCCGACGATGGCAATCTGATTTGGAAACGTAACTTGAGCGTGGACTGTGCCACCCCGATTGCGATGTGGGGATTCTCAACGTCCCCCAGCTTGCAGGCGAACAACTGCTTTTTGTTGGGTGGCGGTAACAATCCGGATTCCAAAGACTCTATTTGTTACGATGCTAGTACGGGGGAGATTCGATGGGCAGCCGAGGGGAGTGGCGAAACGTACAGCTCGCCTCAACTGGTCGAACTTTGCAATGATCAACAGATCGTTCTCTCGGTTGGTCCAAACACCATTGGGCGCAGCGTTATGAATGGCAAAGAACGGTGGAGAATCAAGAGTGGTGGTATGGGAAATACCATGTTGCAGCCCATTCGTTTTGGCAAAGACCAGATGTTGATTGCAAGCGGCGAAGGGGATGGAACTAGTCTCGTGGAAATTAAGCATACGGGCGAGAATTGGCAAGCATCAAAGAAATGGTCAAGCGCTAGGCTTCGTCCCGACTTTAATGACGTGGTGGTAGTCGACTCGATGATCTTAGGACTGACCAAAGGGCTGCTCACTTGCGTGGATTCTGCTACTGGAGAAATGCTTTGGAAAAAATTCCGATTCGGCAGCGGCCAGTTAATAGCGTTGCCAAATCAACATTGCGTCCTCGTTTTGAGCGAATCGGGTGAATTGAGCTTAATTCGAGTTGGCCCCAAAGAACCAGCACTTTTGCATGCATGGCAGGGAATTCAGGGCAAGACCTGGAATCATCCCGTCCTGGTGAAAAATCGCATCTACTGCCGAAGTGCCGAGGAAATCGCCTGCTACGCACTCGAATAATTGATATACTTTGTAAAAACACTCCTCGAACTCGGTTTGTCACCTCTCGGAATTTGAATGCAGCAAAAAGTCTTTGAACATCGTTTATCCAACGGGATGGTCGTGCTAGGCGAGCCAATGCCGTGGTTGGAGTCGGTGGCTTTTACCTTGCTGTTGCCTGCTGGCACGCGAAATGAACCTGGTGACCGACTAGGTCTAGCTGGAATGACTTTGGAGATGTGCCAACGAGGGGCTGGCCCTTACAGCAGTCGCGACCTGGTTGAGCGTCTGGATTTTTTAGGGGTCGATCGCTCAAACAACGTGACCACGTTCCACACTTCCATGAGCATGGCGGCCATGTCGAGAGTGCTTGAACCGACGCTTGAGGTCGCAGCCGCCATTGTCCTGGAACCGCACTTTCCGGAGGATGAACTTGAGGAGGCACGGCAATCCGGGTTGCTGGAGCTGGCTTCGATCGACGACGACCCTGCCCAAAAGTGTTTCAAAGAGCTAAAACGCCTTCGGTTTGGTGAAGTTTTTGGACGCTCCTCGCTCGGCAGTGAATCTGGGCTCACCGAAACGACTCTCGAGGACTGCAAGGAATTCCACCGAAAACACTACAACCCGGATCGGGCCATTATCAGCCTGGCCGGGAACTTTGACTGGGATCGATTCTTGGTTATTGCGGAACAGCTTTTTGGTAGTTGGAAAGGACCAGCTTACGTGGGTCCGACCAGCGTCCGTTCGATCCCTGGCAACTCGCATTTGCAACATGACAGTCAACAGACGCACATCGCGCTAGCTTACGACGCTGTACCTTACAATCATCCTGAGTATTATCAAGGGCGAGGATTAGTTGGTATTTTGAGCGACGGAATGAGTTCGCGATTGTTTGCTGAGGTGCGGGAAAAGCGAGGCTTGGTCTACTCCGTTTCGGCGTCCGCCCATTCGCTGCACGATTGCGGCAGCGTTCTCTGTTACGCAGGCACGACGGCACCGAGAGCCCAAGAAACGCTTGAGGTTACTGTGCAGACAATTAGGTCGCTGGAAAAGGGAATCGACCCCGCCGAGTTGAAGAGACTTAAGGCCCGTGTTCGGACTTCGTTGGTGATGGAACAAGAGAGCAGTTCATCACGCAGTTCACAAATGGCACATGATTGGGCTTATTTAGGACGGGTTCCATCGCGCCAAGAATTGTTGCAGACCATCGAAGCGTTGACCTGCGAGAGTTTGCTCAACCACTATCGAAATCATCCCCCACGTCGCTGGTCCTTGGTGACCATTGGGCCCGATCCTTTGGAGTTCTCTGATGCAGTTTCTTAGCGAAAAACTTACCAACGGATTGGAAGTGATCGCGGAGGTTAATCCAGAAGCGTTTAGCCTATCGCTTGGTTATTTCGTCAAAACAGGTTCACGCGACGAATCGCCGGAGATGGCCGGCGTCAGTCACTTCCTTGAGCACATGATGTTCAAGGGAACAGCCCGTCGCACCGCAGAGGACGTGAATCAGGAGCTGGATGACCTCGGCTCGCAGTCCAACGCATACACCAGCGAGGAGCAAACCGTCTATTACATGAGTGTCTTGCCAGAGTTTCAGCATGCAGCTTTGGACTTGCTCAGCGACATGATGCGACCTGCCTTGCGCGATGAAGACTTTCAAACAGAACGTCAAGTCATTCTGGAAGAGATCGCCATGTATGACGATCAGCCACCGTACGGCGCGATGGAGCGGGCTGCAGAAGCCTATTTTCGCGACCATCCCTTGGCGCGCCGTGTTCTTGGAACTCGCGAAACAGTCAGCGAGCTTCAGCCCGCGGCGATGCGAGCCTACCACTTAGCACGCTATGCGCCAGACAATTTGACTTTGGTCGCGTCTGGAGCCGTTGACTTCGATCAATTGCTAAAATCCGCGGAAGCCATGACCAACCATTGGACACCATCGCAAGCCAAACGTCAGTTGGTACCTCCGACTTTCTGCACAGATAGGCTCGCCATGGTTCACCCTCCAGCGACTCAGCAGTACACACTGCAATATTCGCCGGGTCCAAGCTACTGTGACGATGCTCGGTATATCGCTCGCATTTTAGGAACGATACTTGGAGACGATTCAGGCAGCCGCCTCTTTTGGGAATTGGTTGATACCGGCATGGCAGAAACCGCCGCCACGTTTACACAAGAGTTTCAAGAGTGCGGGTTATTCTGTACCTTTCTCGCGTGTGCTCCCGAGCAGCACGATGAAAATTGGGAGATCATTCAGGAGGTCCTTGGTCAAGGGCGTGAAGTACCCATTACCGCACTCGAATTGGAACTTGCCAAGAACAAGATATGTTCGGGCATGATTTTAGGTTCCGAGCGGCCGAGCAATCGACTGTTCTCGATCGGAAATGCTTGGACGATACGACGCAAGTATGAAACGATTCATGAGGCTTCGGAACACTATCGCCAGGTGACACAAGACGAGGTCCAGCGTGCATTCGAAGCGTTGGCTGACAGAACTAGCGTCACAGTAAGCGTCGGACCAGAAGCAGCATAGACGATTCCGTCGTCGCCTTTTGCTCCTAGACTGTGAATTTATCAGAGTGTGGCTGAGCGAGCCCCTCGCTCGTCCACAAGTGTCGCCATTCGCTCCACGAAAGTGCGCCTCGTTAATGCACTTTTGCAAATCAAAAGGCGACAATGAAGAACAGTACAGTACAGACATCATGATAATAAAACTACTCTTCCTCCTCTTGATTGAAACCGCTAACTGCGTGGTTTCCGATCCATTGGAAATTCGCCAATTCAATCTTGCTGTCAATCTTGAGCTTTCCTCAGAGACGTCCGCCAACGCCAGTATCGGTGACTTGGACGGCGACGGCGACCTCGATATCGTCTTGGCAAAAGGCAGGCATTGGCCACTGCATAATCGTATTTTGTTAAATGACGGAAGTGGCAAATTTTTGGAAGGGAGCAATCTAGGAGACTCGCCAGACAGGACTTATTCAACTGTTCTTGCCGATTTGGACAAGGATGGCGATTTGGATATCGTGGTCAGCAATGACAGTCCAGACAAGAAGCTCATCTATCGAAACGATGGCAAGGCAAAGTTCGTCGTGTCTGGCACATGGGGCAGCCCGAAATGGAACACTCGCAATGCTTCGGTTGCAGACCTGAATGGTGACGGCTTTCTGGATTTGATTGCCGCCAACCGAAACAGTCCAAGCTACGTTTGCATGAACGACGGCAAAGGAGGTTTCAACGCGACAGACTTTTTGAAAATTCCTTCCGAGTCGGCTACCACCATTGTGCCCGCCGATTTCAATGGTGACGGTTTCATTGATCTTGCCATTCCCCATCGTGATGGCGGGCAAAGCACCATCTATTTTAACGACGGCAAGGCAGAATTCTCGGAGACGAAGCCCTTCGGTCCAGCCAAAACGTTTTCTCGAGCTGCCGCGGCAGGTGATTTGAATAACGATGGGCACCTTGATTTGGTGGTAGGAGACGAAAGACGCGGTGCGTTTGTCTATCTGAACAATGGACGCGGGGAATTCGGCGAAGGCTTCCTGATCGGGGACAAAGCCCTGGCCGCGGGCGCGATTGCAATCGGTGACATGAACCGAGACGGAATGCGTGACATTGTGGTCGGCTATGCTAACGCACCTGGCTCCGTCTTCTATAACCAGGGCAAAGGCCTAGATTTTCTGCAGTTGCGATTTGGTGACGGCAAGGGTGCTGTATATGGAATTGCATTGGGCGATCTGAACAATGACGCGTATCCCGATATCGTTGTTGCCCGGAGCGAAGCACCCAACACGGTTTACGTTAGCAAATCGTAGGCGACGTCGCTCCGCGACTCGCGGTCAGTGTACTTTCCAACCCCAAGCCCCGTCCCATCCAACGAAGGGTTTGTTGTATGTGGGGCGTGACTGGGATCGTTTTGTCGCTGCTGCTGTTGATCTATCTCGCATATCGCGATGTCAGCGTTCTCGTTTTGGCCCCGTTGTGCGCAATGGTAGCGGTCGTTTTCGATGGGCATTTACCGTTACTGGCTACTTATACGCAGATCTTCATGGGGAGTGTTGGCCAACTCGTCAAAGACTTTTTTCCGATTTTTTTGCTTGGGGCTATTTTTGGAAAACGGATGGAAGAATCGGGGGCAGGCGCAAAGATTGCAGATTGGGTTGTGCAGACCGTCAGGATGACCCGAGGATATGCCCAAGGCAATCTTCCAAGTGTGTCGCACGAAAAGGGAATCCATCTTCGATCAGTCGCCGGCAATTGGCTCGCGTGCTAGCGAGCAACATTGCATCTGCCATTTCACCGAGCACGATTCGGAGGGCAAAGGCTGGAGCGGGCAGCAGCGAAGGCCTATTGAGAACCCTCCCTAAACTCTTTGAAAAAGTGCGGTTGTCCGTTTGCTCAGGCGCGACCAGATTGTACGCACCTGTGCAGTTCGGGTTGGCCGCCAAATACAAAAAGGCGGCGGCCGCATCGTCGACGTGGATCCAACTCCAATATTGGCGACCGCTACCAACAGGGCCGCCTACTCCGAGCTGGAATGGAACGAGCAATTTTGCAAGTGCACCTTGCCGAGGATGCAAAGCAATACCCAGGCGACCGATGGCAACCCGATTTCCAGCGGCTTTGAATTCCATGGCTGCCGATTCCCAGTCGCGTGCGAGTTCGGAAAGAAAATCCGTGCCTGTAGGTGACGATTCGTCGAGTACTGCCGACCCTCGATCGCCGTAGATACCGACTCCCGAAGCACAAACAAATGCTTTCGGTGGCGAATCCAGCTTGCATAGATCCCTGACCAGCGCTTGTGTTCCTTCGACACGGCTTTCACGAATGGCTCGCTTTGAGGAATCCGTCCAGCGTGTTGACGCGATCCCTTTGCCTGCAAGGTGGATCACCGCATCCAGATTTTGCATAACCGATTCATCGGTAAAGCCGGTGCCGGGTCGCCACAAAACGGCCTTGGAAGAAAGGAACTCCTGCGTTCGATCTAGGGAAGTGGGTCGAAGAATTCGGACCGCTTGGTGTCCCATGACTGACAACAGATCGATCAGACGCCGACCGATCATACCCGTGCTGCCAGTTACTCCAATGCGGAGGCTTCGATATGCCGTGTGTTGTCTCAAAAAGCTTTGAAGACTTAAATCCGCTTGAGTCGTTCGATGGCGAAAAGCGAACATCGCTTGCAGCTTGCTTCGAACGAGCGGCAGCCCTAACTTTCCCAGGTTGCCAAATTTCATTTCGAACTGGACTCGATCATTCAAAATCGAGCGACCTTTCTCTCTGCTCTCAAATACGTGGTCGTGAATCCAGGTTTCGAATGGGCCGGAAAGCTGGATGTCTTGGAAGCTCTCTGGGGCATGGAGGCCTGTGTGTCGAGCATGCCACCGAACGGGCACGCCGAAAAGCGAATTCCTAATTACAACTTCGGAACCGACTTCTAAAGAGTCGCTTCGGCGTTCGATAGTGATTTTTTCCCAAGGCGGGATGAGGCGATTCAGCGCGCCTGGATTTGCATGGTATTGGTAGAGATCTTGACGATCGCAGTCAATGGATGAGGAACGTTCGAATAATGGCATGTCCTACATTCTACATTTCGGTCTCGGGAAGGGTTATGGCCTCAGTCATGCCTCGCAGCTTATCGAGCGCGCGTTTTTCAAGCTGGCGGATTCGCTCTTTCGAGACCCCTAGCTTATCCGCAAGCCGCTGAAGGGTCTGGATGCGACGGTGCCCTCCTAGCGAAAACCGCGCGCGTATAATGAATTTTTCACGACGATCCAGATGGTCGAGCATTAACGCGAGCCTAGACCTGAGTTCGTGCCATCGTTGTTCGCTCATCGATGACTCTTTTTGATCATCGCTAATATCTATCCCGTTTTCATGGATGCTTCCGAAGTTGCGTTGCCTGTCGTTTTGCTTTTCCATCACGCTTCGATAAGTGTTTCGACGGACGACTTGGGTCGCATAGGTGCTGAAGCGAAATCCCAATCCAACGTCGAACTTATCCACGGCTCGAATCAGAGCAATGATTCCGTCGCTGAGCAAGTCGTCGAATCGGTTTTGCGGATTGACAAATTTCTTCACGATGGAGATGACCAGACGCATATTGGATTTTACGATCCAATCGCGGTACCAGTCCGCAGCCTTTAGCAGACACTCAATTCTTCGAACGTCCCAACAGTTATTCAAATCCGCTTTTTCCTTTAAAGCATTAGCCCTGAATCGCAAATAATTCATGCGATAGAAGACGCTTTTTTCTTCTTCCGGGGTCAGAAGTTTGGCCTCGCACAAGCGTGCCAAATGGGCGGGCAAAACCGGAGTTTTGGTTGTCTTCGGGACCACCACTTCCACACTGGTTCCTAAAAACAAATCCCCTAGGATTTCGGATTCCGATAATGGAACGTCGAACGACGTACTCGGAATGAACTCGATCTTTTCCGTTCTCAAGTGTTTGGCCACACTTTCGATTTCTCGTATCGACCGTTGTTCCGGACTGGTCAATTGCATGAAATGAACAAATGCTTCTTCGAGTGATTTGCGACGAAAGGTCTTGGGCAACTTGGATGCCGGTAATTTTTCAATCTCAGCTTTCGAACTCGCCGATTTTCTGGCTCGGGGCGTTTTTGATTTCATTATTTCGATCATCGCAAACTCCAACAGGTTTCAAAGAGGGTTCTTGAAGGGCGAGTAGCACACGGGGAAATGCCCATCTACCGAAGGATTCGTTCCAAATGGTTTTTTGGATTCGGTCAATTCGTCCATTTGATTTGAATATCCGGAAAAAACATGAATGGGCAAGCAGCGGGCGATGCATTAGGCCTGCGAATGCAGGCGCAAAGCGTTTGATAAAGTGGTTTTAGACATTGAAAACACCACGCGCTTCGGTTTTCAGCCACGGTAGACACTTCGCAAACCTTGCTCATGAACTACAATTTGAAAACGGTCAAACCATTCAGTTTGGCTTGCTTCGAACGTCTTTAGGAGTTCCTTAGGAGTGATTTTGAACGACAATCTGACCCCAAAACAAATAGCATCCGCTCTGCGGGTTAGCGAGTCCTCAGTGAAACGGTGGTGCGATCGGGGGGACATTCGAACGGATCGAACTCTAGGTGGTCATCGCAGAATTCCCTTGGGCTTTTTGCTTGAGTTTCTTGAGACCACCAACCGTAGAATTTTGGATCCCCTAGCTATCGGCTTAGAGCCAATTGGCCGGTCTGTAGCAAGAAATTCAACCAGCGAACTGGATTCCGAGGCGACCATCTCTCGATTGGAAAAGTCTTTGCTTTTAGGATCGGAGAGCGATTGTCGTAAGATTATCAGTTCCTGGTATTCAACACAGGGTGGAATGTCCTCGTTAGGCGACGATTTGCTGTGGCCAACCTTTTGTTCCATCGGCAAATTGTGGAGGGAAGGAACGATCGATATTTATCAAGAAAGACTTGCCTGCGAGATTTGTCAACGGATTGTGCTTGAACTTAGATGGCTAATCGCGGAGCCGAGCGCGACGGCACCGTTGGCCATGGGGGGGACACCGTCTGGCGACCAGTACCAGCTCGGGACGTTGTTAACGGAGATGGTGTTCCGGGAACAGGGATGGAGGACGGCTGGCTTGGGTTCCAATATTCCATTCCCAAGTCTTCTTTCGGCGGCGCGGAAACACATGCCTAAAATATTTTGGATAAGCGTTTCTCATATAGAAGATGAAAAAACTTTTCTTGAGGCGTATGCGGATTTCACCAAAAGACTCCCGAAAGGCATTGTTTTGGTGGTAGGTGGGCGTGCCTTAACGGACGAGCTTCGTCCTAAAATGTTGTATTCGGCTCATTGTGACGGAATGCGGCAGCTCACGACGTTGGCAAAAGCGTTGAAGACCGGTTCGCTTCCGCTGGCCCCCTAGATTTAGAATTTGGGGGGAAAGGCTTCCATTCCAGAGTTTGTCGAGTACAAAAAAATGGCGTAGGCACTACGATAGAGATACGCCCTTGATGTTATCTCATCTACAACTTATTCAGCCCGTCATGTCTGGAATTAGCAACAAACTGGGTAGCTTCGAACTTGGGCTTCCGGATTTTTCGCAGCCTGAGTCGATTTTGGCGGACGCTTCGTCGCTCGACGCTTCATCACTCGACGCTTCATCACTCGACGCTTCGTCGCACGACGATTCGGAATTTGTATCTGCGGTCGGAGCGCCCAGTGGTGCGATTTCCTCGGTCGATGCAGGACTGCAGGTTTCTGAGGCCAGTGCAAACGTTCCGGTTCTTCGGCGGTGGTTGTGGACGACTGTCCCGAGCTGGTTGATCAGCACGTTGGTTCACGTCGCCGTTATTCTAACCTTGGCTGCCTGGAATATCGAACCGATCAAGAATGAGCTTCGCATGATGTTGGTCGCTACGGAGTCTACCAGCGACGCAGACGCGTTGGAGGAGATTTCGATGGATCAGACGGCCGAACTCGTGTCGACGGAAAGCGAAGGAACTCCCTCCGAGTCGCCCGTGGTCGATCCCACGATCGCAGAAGCCATAGTCGACGTGAACTATTCCGATGTCATCGCTGCAAATATGCCTGCGGTTGCCATGCCAAGTATGACGCAAAGTCTGATTCCAAAAAACGGAATCGCAGCCCAAGCCAACGTATCTATGCGGGCGGCTTTAAGTAGCCGATCCAAGGCGTCGAGGCGAGACTTGCTCAATAAGTTCGGAGGCTCAAGCGATACTGAAAAAGCGGTTTCGTTGGCACTGAAGTGGCTTGCATTGCATCAAGATCCTCAATCCGGAGCATGGACCTTGGCGCATAGCGCAGTCTGTAAGGGGCAATGCGATCATTCCGGGGAACGTCGAGCAAGTCTCAACGCCGCCACTGGATTGGCACTGATGTGCTACTTGGGGGCTGGCCAAACGCACATGGAGGGTGAGTACAAAGAGAATGTTTTCAAAGGTCTTAGCTTCCTGATCAGCAACATGAAGTTCCAGAAGGGGCAAGGTTCATGGTATGTGGGGGCAGGAGGGAAAGGATTCGACGACATGTATGCGCATGGCATCGCTTCGATCGCCATGTGTGAAGCTTACGGCATGACGAAAGATCCCGCCCTGCGAGACGCCGCTCAGGCTGGTATCAACTTTCTCGGCTATGCGCAGAATCCGTCTACCGGAGGTTGGCATTACGCGCCACAAGGTCAGGGAGATACATCTGTGGTCGGTTGGCAAATGATGGCACTCAAGAGCGCAGCCATGAGCGGATTTGCTGTTGATTTGGATGTGGTACGCAAGGCCAACTTCTTTCTAGATCAGATGGCCTTCGATGACGGGGCCAGTTATCACTATAGCTTTGCCTCAAAAGAACGCGGCGCCAAGTACAATCAAAGCACGACGGCGTGTGCGGTACTGTGCCGAATGTACTCTGGCATGCCTAAAGACCATCCTTCCATCAAGGCTGCCGTTGCGAAATTCAGCGCTGCTGGACCGAGTAAATCGAATACTTATTACAACTACTATGCAACGCAGGTCCTCAAACAGGTCGGGGGCAGCGAGTGGGAAAGCTGGAACGTACGCATGCGAGATCAATTGCTAACCACGCAAACAACGACTGGCCATGCCGCTGGAAGTTGGTACTGGGACGATGGTCATAGCACCTCCTCTGGCGGGCGATTCTATACGACCTGCATGGCAACCATGATGCTTGAAGTCTATTATCGCTATCTGCCGCTCTATAATGAACAATCCAAGGAAGATGCATTCAAGCTTTAGTGTTTTGGTGTGTGTGGCACGCCCAAAGCGATTAGCGTGGGCGTGGGAAGTGTATTAAATGTCTCTAGCGATTCACCACGCCCTTCGTACCTCAGGGACGTGCCACCCTACGCCGCCCGTGCCACGCAGGCCACGCAAGCACCAACCAAGTGCCCGTTCTTGTTGCAACTTGATTCGACAACTACGATAAGCTGGCGCCCATTTACTTCCGTTTTCTAACAATCGAATGTCGAAATTTTTCCATGATTCGAAATATTTTGTTTTTTGCTTTGGCCAGTTTGGCTTTGCAGGCATACGGTCTCTCTCAAAAGCCCGAATTTCCTTACCAAAAGACAGCCGAGGTGGAGGGGGTTTTGGAATATTTGCTACCTAACAATTGCCGGGTAGTGCTCGTTCCCGATGCATCGTCCAATAGCATCACCGTAAACATGACGGTCTTGGTCGGGTCGCGCCATGAGGGTTATGGCGAAGCCGGTATGGCGCATTTGCTTGAGCATATGCTGTTCAAAGGGACGCCGAGCCACGGAAATATCGACAAAGAACTTAAGGAACGGGGCGTTCTCGATATGAATGGAACGACCGATTTCGATCGAACCAATTACTACGAAACCTTGCCTGCTTCCGACGAGAATTTGGATTGGACCATCGCCATGGAAGCCGATCGATTGACCAATTGCTTCATTCGCGGTGAAGATCTGTTTTCGGAAATGACCGTCGTTCGCAATGAATTTGAATCGGGCGAGGATTCGCCGAACGCTATTCTCATGCAACGCATTATGGCCAATGCTTACGAATGGCATAATTATGGAAAGAGCGTCATCGGCAACCGCGCCGACATCGAACGGGTTCCCGTTAATCGTCTTCGCGCGTTCTACAAAAAGTACTATCGCGTTGACAACATTGTCTTGATCATTGCCGGAAAATTTGAGCCAGACAAAGCGATGTCCGCTGCCATGAAGCATTTCGGCTCGCTTGAAAAAGGGAGTACTCCGCTGGAAGCGACGTACACCATCGAGCCAACTCAGGATGGCGAGCGGATCGTTTATCTCAATCGTGTCGGCGATGTCTCATTGCTTGGCGTTGCCTATCACGTTCCTGCCATGGCTCATGCCGACTCGGCTGCCCTAACGGTACTGGAACACATCTTGGGGACGGAACCGAGCGGACGGCTTTACCAGAGCCTCGTCAAGACGAGACAAGCATCCGCCGTAACGTCGATGCATCAAGCGGGATATGACCCAGGCATGTTTGGTTGTTTGATTCAAGTCAATCGCGACGTTCAAGTCGACGCGGTGCGAGAATCCCTCAGTAAAATACTTCAAAGTATCGTCAAAGATGGCGTTACCGAAGAGGAAGTCACTCGTGCGATTCGCGATTTGACCAACGCCAAAGAAAATGCTCAAACCGACACTGCAAAACTCGCCTATGAACTTAGTAACTGGGCTGCCTTTGGCGATTGGCGATTGTTCTTTCTGGACCGCGATCGCATTGAAACGGTGAAACCCGAAGATGTAAAGCGAGTCGCCGAACTCTATTTTAAAGATAGCAATCGGACAACCGGCTTCTTTGTCCCAACGCCAGATCCCGATCGATCGTCGATTGCGCAGAGGCCGAAAATCGATGCTCTCGTTTCCGGCTACACCGGTCGCGAGTCGGTCTCTAAAGGAGAGCTGTTCGAGCCTACACCTGAAAATATCAAAGCCCGTACCATTCGGGGCAAGCTAGATTCGGGCCTCAAGTACGTTCTGTTGCCGAAGCAAGTTCGAGGTGATCGATTTTTCTTGAAGCTGACACTACGATTTGGCAACGAGACATCCCTCGGCTCAGTAAAGAACATTCAAGCCTGCAAGTTACTCGGCGAGGCATGGTTGCTGGGAACCGACAAATACACAGAAGCGGCACTTCAAGACAAGCTGGATGAACTCAAAGCCGAATGCACGGCTTCGAGCGAAATAGGAGCGGTCACATTTCAACTGACGGGTCGCAAAAATAACTTCGCCGAGACCGTAGAGCTGTTGACGGAAATACTTCGTCACCCAACGTTCCCAAGCGATGAATTCGGACTTCTTACTACACACAAACGATCTGAGATAGACTCCGCCCGAACCGATCCAAACTACGTTGCGCAAGTTGCTCTCTCGCGTAAGCTGGCACCGGTCCCGGCCACCAGCATTCATTACGTCCCCACGACCGACGAAGCTCTCGAGCGACTGGACTCGGTGCAAGTGAGTGAGGTACGTGAACTTTACAAAAGATTTTTGTCCGGGGTGTATGGTGAAATCACCGTGGTGGGCGCATTTGAAAAAGAACCCGCCTTGAAGCAACTCAACGCGATGACAAGCGATTGGAAATCAGCGGAACCATTCAAGCGAGTCGCCAAGCAATATCTGGCCGTCGAGCCTGAGGCGATTTCGATCGAGACACCTGACAAGGAGAATGCGGTGTTGATGGCCGCCACGAATCTTGAGATTCGTTCCGACGACCCGGATTGGGAAGCGCTTTACATTGCGAACGATATCCTGGGCGGCGGTTCGTTATCGAGTCGGCTGGGCGAACGAGTTCGCGAGCAAGAGGGCTTGTCCTATGGAGTTGGGAGCCAGTTCAACGCAAAATCGATGGACCGATCTGCGGTTTTCATGACGTTTGCCATCACCAATCCGACCAATCGTGAGAAATTGATTAAAACCATCGACGAAGTGTTCAATGACTTCATGAAGAACGGAGTCAAACAAGAAGAGATTGAATCGGCTAAAACTAGCTATTTGAAACAACTTGAGGAGACGTTGAGCAACGATTCCCAGCTCATGTCGACTTTGCACCAGTATCAGGAAGCCGATCGCGACGAATCGTTTCTCGCACGACGCCAGAACAACGTTAAAGCCCTCACCAAGGCTTCGGTCGATGCGGTTCTAAAGAAACTACTGAATCAAAAGAAGCTGATAATCGTCACCGCCGGCGATTTTCAGGGAAAGAAGGAGACCAGCAAATAATGCCTTCTTGTTTCGATACCGCTGGCGCGTTTCGGTACAGCTGGGTTCATCCCAGCGGGCCGATCATTGGCAGGGATAGGCGAGAAACGTCTGAATTCTGACGAATTTTGTCACGGCGGATTATCATTTGCTGCTCGACTTATTTTCACGCTGGGCTGTTCAATGGGTCCGCTCAGTGTTTCAATAGTTGCTTGGTGCCAAGTTGGTGGTGATCGTCCACCATCGAATGCGCCAACTCTCCCATGGAAAGTTACTAGATGTTTTTGGCTAAAATCCAAACCAAACAAGGACCTGCGGTCGCTCGCATTGCAAATAATTTCGCAACGGTTCTCGATCTATCAGGGTCAGGACTTCCGTCTCTCAGCCAGCTCCTTTCCAGCGATCGACTCGTCGAGTTGGCCCGAGAACTTCCGGCTGCATCCGCTTCGATACCATTGGAAAACGTCCAGTGGTTGCCGCCGATCGATGATCAGGAAGTCTGGGCGGCTGGAGTGACTTACAAGCGCTCACAGACGGCACGGATGGAGGAAAGCGAAGCGGCAGCAAGTTGTTACGACCGCGTTTACACAGCTGCTAGACCAGAACTTTTCTTTAAGGCGACCCCCAACCGCTGCAGTGGCCATCTGGGCAAACTGCGGATCCGCTCGGACGCGACGTGGAACGTCCCTGAACCGGAATTGACGCTCGTGCTGTCCAATACGGGCAAGATCGTGGGCTACACTGTCGGCAACGACATGAGCAGTCGCGACATCGAAGGGGATAATCCCTTGTATTTGCCACAAGCCAAAGTTTACAACCAGTGTTGCGGTTTGGGACCTTGGATTGCGCTTGCGGAAGCCATGCCGCCTCGCGACAAAATTGGGATCTATCTCAAAATCATTCGCAACCACGAAACCGTCTTCGCAGGTGAAACAGGTATATCGCAAATGGCTCGTCAGCTTGAGGACTTGGTCCAGTGGCTGATTCGCGACAACGACTTGCCCAACGGTGCCTTTATGTTGACCGGGACAGGCGTCGTGCCTGACAGTTCCTTTTCGTTGGCCAAGGATGACACAGTGCATATCTCAATCGATGGGATCGGCACACTTAGCAATACCATTGTCCAAGGTTAGTTTTTCGCTTTCGTTAGAAGTCTCGTAGTACGTATTCATGAATAATCCATCACAACAAGTATTGATCAACGGCCAATGGCGAGCCAGTTCGCAATCGGCAGTTTTTTCGCCAACGAACCCAACGCTTGGCCAACCCATCGCATTGGAGTTCCCTGTCAGTCAATGGTCCGATTGCGATGAAACGCTGACATCAGCGAACAACGCCTTCCATAAACTGCGAACGATTGCGCCAGAAGCGATCGCGGTATTTTTGGAAAAATATGCCAGTTTGATCGAAGCGGACAAAGAAGGGTTGGTTGGGATCGCGCATCAAGAATCGGGGCTTCCGAAAGCACCGCGGCTGGCCGATGTCGAGTTGCCGCGAACGATCAATCAGTTAAGGCTCGCGGCTGCGGCTGCGCGGCAACAGAGCTGGGCTGTCCCAACCATCGATACCAAGGCCAATATCCGTTCCTGTTATCAAGCGATAGGTCCTGTCTGTGTCTTCGGTCCTAACAATTTTCCATTCGCCTTCAACAGCATGGCAGGTGGTGATTTCGCAGCCGCCATCGCTGCGGGCAACCCGGTCATCGCAAAGGCCAACTCGTCACATCCCGCGACTACCATGCGATTTGCGGTACTTGCAGAGAAAGCCGCTCGAGAAACCAACATGCCTAGTGGCCTCGTGCAACTAATTTATCGGACCTCGCATGCGGATGGTGAACGTTTGGTTGGCGATCCAAGATTGGCGGCGGTCGGATACACCGGTTCCCGATCGGCTGGCTTGCAACTAAAATCGGTTGCCGACCGTGTTGGCAAACCCTTTTATGCAGAACTTTCGAGCGTTAACCCGGTCGTGTTCCTACCCGGCGCGGTTCGCGAACGATTGGACAAGCTCATTGAGGAGTACGTGACCAGCGGTCTTATGGGAACTGGGCAATTTTGCACCAATCCCGGAATGCTTTTGATGATCGACAACGCCGACACCAAGAAGTTTGTCGAAGGAGTTACCACCAAATACCAAGCCAGCAGTGCTGGGACGTTGCTTTCACACAGTGTGGAAACGTCACTCATCAAGAGTATTTCGATCCTGAAGGACGCAGGCGCGGAGTTGCTGTCCGGTGGCAGCAAAGTCCAAGGGAGCCGATGCGCCGTTGCGAATACGGTGTTAAAGATTTCGGGAAAGCAGTTTCTTGCGGATCCTCATGTTTTCCAGACCGAAGCGTTTGGCAATGCGGTACTCATGGTGATCTGTTCCGATGTGGTGGAGCTTTTGCAGACAATTGAGCATTTAGAAGGCAACCTTACTGGTTCGATCTACTCGGACACCCAAGGCGGCGACGAATCCGATTACGGTTTGATTGCTGCGTCGTTAACGCAGCGTGTGGGCCGCATTCTCAATGACAAGATGCCGACGGGTGTCGCCGTCAGCCCGGCCATGAATCACGGTGGACCGTTTCCCGCGACCGGACATCCAGGCTTCACCGCTGTAGGAATCCCAGCTAGTTTGATTCGGTTTGCCAAGCTAACGTGCTTTGACAATGTTCGCGAGAACCGAATTCCACCGGTGTTGCAGAATGATAACCCCAGCAAAGCGTGGCGGCTGGTAGATGGGAATTGGACCTCCGGTTCTACTGTGTAGAAGAGCGGCAGACAGAAGATTACCGGGCCAGGCCAACGTGTGGCACGTGTGGCAAGTCCAAAGCGATTAGCGAGGGGCGTGGGAAGTGTGGCAAATGACTCTGGCGATTCTCCACGCCCTTCGTACCTCAGAGCGTGCCACCCAGTTTCTAGGTAGATTTCAAACTGCCCCTCGCCTTAGAAGAGTAGGTAGAATGAAGGTTGGCGTCTATTGATAGGGGTAGGGAAGCCGGGTAGACCGGCTCCCCTCCCTCCAAACCGTACGGGCGGTTTTCCCGCATACGGCTATCCAGTTAGTAGGTTCCC